>JBBIPY010000012.1:0-22873 GCA_037442605.1 Candidatus Omnitrophota bacterium | reverse complement strand
ACCAATTGCGTAATAACGGCGTTCTATTGCAATTGGTGTGGGGGTAAATTCGGACATACCCTTGACACCATGGTGTCAAGGGTGTCCTCATTTACCATCGGCCCTGGAATTTCACCAAGTCTGTCTCGCCAATTATTTTGGCGGATTCGCGGGCTCTACCGCCGGTCAGGAATTCCTGCCTACCCTGACAAGAACCCAACAAATGCCGGGGTCTGTCGGCAGGCAGGTCACCTTGCCCCGAAGATTTGATTTTATTATACAGGGGAAGAATGTCTTTTGTCAAGAAATTGTTGAGAGAGCTCTGAAAAAGTATCTCTTTACACAAATTTCCACAAATCAAAAATCGAATTTCCACGAATCGTCGACGATATCATTCGTGGTAATTCGGTAAAAATTCGTGGAAATTCGTGTTAAAAAATAGTTTTTCAGAGACCTCGTTGAAGTGGGAATTTTCTTTCTAAGCGCAGATAATCGCAGATTGCCTGCCGGCAAGGCAGGGATTTGTCCCGAATGTAGTAACTTCTTAAGTGCAACTTCGGGATCCCGAAGCAGAACTTCCTTGAGTTGCTGCATTCGGGACGAGAGTCTGCGTTAAAAAAATAATTTTTCAGCGCTTTCTTCATGTCTTCTTGACACATTCGGCGACCCCGATTATTTTATCGGGGTCGCCCTCAGTGTCAACACTGAGGATACCCCAAGAGTAGGCCAGATATGGGAAACAAGCCCCGATGCTTGCCTCGCACCGAGTATTCATAACTAAAGGGTGCTCGGCACGAGGTGCCATCGGGGTATTCGAATGTGTTGACAAAAAAGAATTTTTTGATACAATAAGCGAGGATATAACTCACGGAGCGAAGCAAACGTAAGTTATGTGCCTGGCGGTAGAAAGGTAAGCCAAGCTTACCCAGCCCTTTTGGTGCGTAAACGCTGCGTTATCTATCCAAAAGGGCGGGGTTAAATTCGCACGGCAACTTATGTCGTGTAGCGTAGACGATGCTCCATAAGTTGCGTGCTCATTTAAATTATGGCTGAGGAAAAAACCAACGATTTGCTGAAACAAGAATTAGAAAGGGGGCGGGCGGAATTAGCTATGCTCTATGAGATAGGCAACGCCATGCGCTCTACTCTAAATCTGGACGAAATTCTCTATATCATCCTCACCGCGGTAACCTCCCATGCCGGATTAGGATTCAACCGTGCGATGCTGTTTATGGTTAACGCGAAGGATAACTTTCTTGAAGGACGGATGGGCATCGGACCGCAATCAGGCGAAGAGGCGTACCATATATGGAGAAAAATAGAGGTGGAGCAGATGGACCTCAATGACCTCATTGAGGAATACAAGGTATTCGCCGCCAAAAGGGATTCACCTTTAGATAATATCGTGAAGAACATAAAAATTCCTCTAAGGGAAGATGGAGGGATACTCTCTTTAGCCGTTATAGAAGGTATGCCTTTTCTGGTAAACACAAATGAGGCAAGAGCCAAAATCAATGACCTAACCCTGCAACTTCTCCATGTGGACCATTTCGTCGCTGTGCCCTTAAAGGCAAAGGATAGGGTCATCGGATTGATTCTCGCTGACAACTTTATTACCAAAAAACCTATTGTCAGAGAGGATGTGCGTATGCTCACTATGTTTGCCAACCACGCCGGTCTGGCAATCGAGAACTCCCGGCTCTATGAACAGACGCTTCTCCTCTCCAACACGGATTATCTAACACGCCTCTGGAACCACGGCTATTTCCAGAATATAATCAATGAGGAAGTCAAAAGGGCAACCGAGACAAAACTGCCTTTGAGTCTGATTATGCTTGATATTGACAATTTTAAGGTCTACAACGATAAACTCGGACATCAGGCAGGAGACAATGTCCTTCGGGAAATCGGCAATATACTCCGGGAGAGTGTGCGTAAAAGCGACTGGGCCTGTCGTTACGGCGGAGAGGAATTTGTTATAATTCTGCCTAGAACCAACAAAGATGAGTCCTATAAGTTTGCCGAGAGGTTGAGGGCAAAGATTGAAATCCATCCTTTTGCTAATGAAGAAATTCAGCCCTTTAGGAAAATCACGGTCAGTTTAGGGGTGGCAACGTTTCCCGAAGACGCAACAAGCAAAGACGATTTGATTTACAAGGTTGATATGGCAATGCTTCAGGCTAAAAATAAAGGAAGGAACCGCTCCTGCGTATACTCGACGGATTTAATCCCCAGCACCTAATTGTTATCATAATTTGCTGAACTGTAAAAGGATTTTTTCAACGGTCTCAATTGCGGGTTAAATCTTTGCGTTTTCGGTCGCGTCGGAAAATCTTACCGACACAATCTTGGAAATCCCCGATTCCTCCATCGTAATCCCATACATCACATCGGCAATGGTGATGGTTTTCTTGTTATGGGTAATTACGATAAACTGAGAGGTGCGGGCAAACTCCTTCATCAGCATGCGAAAGCGGTCGATATTGGCTTCGTCTAAAGGAGCATCAACCTCATCAAGTATACAGAAAGGACTGGGTCTTACTTTGAATATGGCAAAAAGAAGGGCTACCGCGGTCAGCGCCTTTTCTCCTCCGGAAAGCAAAGAAATATTCTGAAGTTTCTTTCCGGGGGGCTGGGCAATAATCTCTATGCCGGACTCCAGAACATCCTCGGGTTCCAACAGTATTAACTGGGCATTTCCTCCTCCGAAAAGCAAACGAAAAATCTCCTTGAAATTAACCTCAATCTTCTGAAAGGTCTCTGAAAACAATTCTCTGGTAGTGCGGTTAATCCGGTTAATTGCCTCAAGGAGAGACTCCTTGGCCTTGTTCAGGTCCGCCTGTTGATTCAGCAGAAATGTCTGCCTCTCCTGTAATTGACGATGCTCTTCAATAGCCACCAGATTTACCGGGCCCATCGCTTCCAATTTCTCTTTCAAGACATCAATTTCCTGCCTGTCCATCTCCTCATTGAAGCCTGCGATTGTTAAATCCACTTCTGCGGTTTCTAAATTAACCCTGTAAGATGAGTTAATTTTTTCGCTTATATCTCTCCTGTTAAAATTAATCTCCTGCTGCTTCATTTCCAGCTCATAGATTCTATTTCTGATTGTTTCTAACTCCTTCTGAATATGCCCTGTCTTCTCTTCTTCGCCAGATATGGAGGCTTTCGCCTGAGATTTCTTTTCGTTGAGGGCGGATAATTTCTGCAACACGCATTCCCTTTCAGATATCAAGGAGATATTATCTTTTTCTAATCCTGAAATTTCTTCAAGTAAAACTCTGCTCCTTTCGGCAGATTGCAATTTATCATTCTCCCTGGTTGTCAGCATCCTCTTCTGTTCTTCAATAGAATTCTCCGCAGAGGAAACCCTCTCGTTAAAAAGCAAGACCCTTTCCATAAAAGACCTCAATTCCGTCTCAAGACCGGCAATCTCGACCAGGGCGTTCTCCCGAAGGCTGCCCTTCTCCGCCAGAAAATTATTGCTTTCGTTTATGAAACGGTTGAGCCCGGACTCCTTTGCCTCTAATTCACTCAAAGCCTCTTCGTGTTCTTTGGTCATCCGGGCAGTGGTCTCGGTCTCTCCGCGGCTCTCTGTAATCTCAAGGTCTAAGATGGCAAGTTCATCCGTCAGCTTCTTCAGATTTTTATTCAGATTCTCCGCTTCCTGTTCCAGGCTTACCAGTTCGACCTCAGAGACGTGCTTAGTCTCCTGAAGCAATATCAACTCCTGATTAAGTTTCGCTAACTCAAGCGAGATGGAATGTCTGTTATTTATACTATCAGCCCTGTCCGCTTCTACCGAAGAAAAATTTTCCTTCAGTTCCTTTATTCTTCTTTCGCGTCCAATGATATGGGTATCCTCCCCTGAAGCCACCGGGGCCGTCTTTACTATGCCATACTCAACAAGCCCACCCTCAGGGGTAACTAATCTTAGGGGAATTATTTTTCTCTCTCTACATAAACTCACAGCCTCATCCAGATCCCTGATTACAACAAAACCATCCAGCAGGTATTTCACCACACATTCATATGCAGGGGCGGTATGCACGAAGTCCTTGAGATAGACAAAATCGCCCCCTGATAAAACCCGCAGTGAATTATCGCTTCCATTATTTTTTATTTCTTCCATAACCACAAAGATTATCTCGCCTAAATTGTGTTTTCTCGCATACTCCAAACAAATTCCCAAGCTCACCTGGCCTTTAACCAAAACTGCCTGGACGTATCTGCCCAAAGCAGACTCCAAGGCATTTTCATATCCTTTATCCACCTCAAGCACATCCGCCAGAACATCAAATACTCCTTCAATATGCAATTCGCCATTCTTTTTAGCCAGCATTAAAGACCTCACCCCCGCTGAATAACCTTCGTAACGCGCTTTCATGCCTTCTAAAAACTCGATGCGTGAACCCAATGTCTTTGACTCTATCTCCAAGTGATGCGATCTATCGGTCAAATCTCTCAATTTCTCATCGAGCCCCGCTATATTGTTCTTAACCTTTTCAATCTGTTCCGAGAGATTACCCAAACCCGAACGCCTCTCATCTAAAATCTGCTTCGTCTGATTTAAGGCATCATAAAATCTTGTTTTTTCTGACGCTGTCTTTTCCTTATCCACCTCGAGCCTTCTTAATCGGGCAAGCGATACAGAATGTTCTGTTCTAACCTTCGACAATGCATTTCTCTTGCGGGATATCTCCTGAGCGAGCTCCATAAGCTGAACCCTGGAACTGGATATCAAGCCCTCCTTCTCCTTTAACTGGTTTTCAATCAAACCTAACAAATCCTGCTTCGCCTTTAACACTGATTTCTTAGTCTCTTCCGATTTCCGGAAATCCTCAAACTGGACTCTGAGTTCCGTCAGTTCTCCTGAATCCAGACCAATCTTCTGCGTCAATTCAGAAATTTCTTTGCCCAGAACATCTATCCTCTCTCCCAATTCCTTTATCCGTTCTTTATTCAGATTAATTTTGCTCTGATTTTTATCTGCAGCGGCATCGAGATGAACTCTGCTATTCTGCTCAATGGCTATTTCCTGCTCCGTTGTCTCAAGGGCGTCTCTCTTTTTCTTTATCTCTGCATCCAGCGCATTAAATCCTATCAGCGCCCTCTCTTCCTGCGCCTTTACCGCATTCTTCTCGCCTTCAAGGGCGGCAGCCTGATTCGCCAATTTAAGATACAGGTGTTTACTCACTCTCAATTCTTTGTCTTTCAATACGTTAAATATCGCCTGATAACGCTCGGCTCTGCGTGCCTGACGTTCCATGGAAGACAGCTGTCGGCTAACCTCATTGATAATATCGGCCACTCTTACGAGATTATTTTCGGTATCCTCTAATTTCCGTAAGGCCTCCCTCTTCTGAGATTTGAATTTTGTAATTCCTGCCGCTTCCTCAAATACGAAACGCCTATCTTCCGCCCTCGAACTGAGAATCAGGTCCATCTTCCCTTGCTCTAAAATGGAATAGGCGCTCGTGCCGATGCCTGTTCCCATAAAGAGGTCCAGTATGTCTTTCAGCCGTACCGGTGTTTTGTTGAGTAGATACTCCGACTCCCCCGAACGGAACAAGCGGCGGGTAACGGTAATTTCTTCGTATTCTATGGGAAAAAGCTTTGCCTCGTTAGAAAGGGTCAAAGACACCTCGGCAAAATTAACCGGCTCTTTCAAGCTCGTTCCGTTAAAGATGACATCCTCCATCTTTGAACCGCGCATCTCCCGCGGACTCTGCTCTCCCAGAACCCACTTTATCGCATCGGCAACATTTGACTTTCCGCATCCGTTTGGCCCGACGATGGCGGTAATCCCCGGCTCAAATTGCAGCTCTGTCTTCTCGGCAAAGGACTTGAAGCCGTATAATTCTAAGCGCTTAAAATACATATTTCTTAAATAGATTTCTTAACGCAGGTATTGAGAGTATTAAAAACCCTTATGATGCACAGATGAATCGCAGATTAAAAGCAACAGGATGATCACAGATTATCGTCGATATCTGCGTTTAATAATTCTTTGATTTATTTTTATTTAAGAGGCTCTTCAATTCCGACATAAACTGATTCACATCCTTAAACTCGCGATAAACCGAAGCAAATCTCACATACGCCACCTGGTCTAAAGAATGGAGATGCTTCATTACCAGCTCTCCGATATCCCGTGAAGTCACCTCATTCTGCAAACCGCGCTGTAAGTCCATCTCAATACTATCAACTATCTCTTCTAATTTCTGGATGCCTACCGGCCTTTTCTCTACTGCCTTCATAATTCCGTCTAATAGTTTCTTTTGGTCAAAAGGTTCCCGTCTGCCGTCTTTCTTTATCACCATCAAAGGTATCTCTTCGAATTTCTCATAGGTAGTGAAACGCCTTTTGCATTTAAGACATTCTCTCCGGCGACGAATGGCCAGGCCTTCCTGAGAGGTGCGGGAATCCACTACCTTAGTTTCGCTATGCCTGCAATAGGGACACTGCATCGTCGCTTAACAGTCAGTGTTTAGTAGATTAGTGCTTAGTAGCTTAGGTTTATCTAATAACTAACCTACTAACAAACTAACCCACTATTTTGGGTTTTCTTATCTTGATTTTGGCTTCCTGAAACATCTCCCGCGCCATCTGATCAGGATAGCCATCAAGAATAACTATTTCCTTTATCCCGGCATTGATGAGCATCTTGGCACAGATAATGCAGGGTTGATTTGTGCAGTAGAAAATAGAGTCTTTGAGACTTATCCCGTATAATGCCGCCTGGAGGAGTGCATTTTGCTCCGCATGCAAGCCTCTGCAGAGCTCATGACGTTCTCCCGGAAGGACCTTCAACTTCTCCCTCAGACAACCCTCTGCTTCACAATGGGTTATCCCTTTGGGGGTACCGTTATATCCTGTTGCCAGGATGTGACGCTCTTTGACCACAACTGCCCCAACCTTGCGCCTTAGACAGGTTGAACGCGTAGCAACCAGTCTGGCAATCTCAATAAAATATTGGTCCCACGAAGGACGCCTCAATTTTTTTCTCATACGATTACAGGGCATTATTTTTTAGACAGTGCGCTATGCCTTATATAATGGGAAGTCCTGGACCAATTTCTTTACCTCGTTTTTTACCTTTTTGATTACCGTCTCGTTATCCGGCGAACTAATTATCCTGTCAATAAAAGCGGCAATCTGCTTCATCTCTTTTTCCTTCATCCCTCGCGTGGTAAGGGCAGGACTGCCTAAACGGATTCCGCTGGTAACCGCCGGACTCAATTTATCGAAAGGAATGAGATTTTTATTCGCCGTAATAGCCGCCCTGTCTAATGCCGCGGCGGCATCCCGGCCTGTAATACCGCGGGCGGTAAGATCCACCAAAAAAAGATGCGTATCGGTCCCCCCCGAAACAATGCGAAATCCTCTCCTCTCTAATTCCGAGGCAAGCATACGGGCGTTTTTCACCACCTGTCTCTGATAAATTTTGAACTCGGGCTTCATCGCCTCCTGAAGCGCCACGGCCTTCGCGGCAATTATATGCAGAAGCGGACCGCCCTGAATCCCGGGAAAAATCTGGGCATCGATTTCTTTAGCAAACTCCTTCCGGCAAAGCACCATCCCTCCCCGTGCACCCCGCAGGGTCTTATGCGTGGTAGTAGAGATTGCCTCGGCAAGATCAACGGGATTGGGATGAAGTCCGGCGGCCACCAAACCGGCAAAGTGTGCCATATCCACAAAAAGATAGGCGCCGACTTTGTCACAGATAGCGCGGAATTTTTTAAAGTCAATTATCCGCGAGTAGGCGCTGGCACCCGCCAGAATCATTTTAGGTCTGAATTTACTGGCCAGCGTCTCTATCTCATCAAAGTCAATCAACTCTGTCTTTTTATTTACACCGTAGGTAACTATTTTATAAAACCTCCCCGAAAAACTATGCGGATGACCATGGGTAAGATGCCCGCCGCAGGCCAGGTCCATCGCCAATATGGTGTCTCCCGAATTCAGCAGGGCAAAATAAACCGCCATATTTGCCTGGGTTCCCGAATGTGGCTGGACATTGACGTGCTCGGCGCGGAATATTTTTTTTGCACGCTCAACCGCAAGCCTCTCCACATCATCCACATATTCACACCCTCCGTACCAGCGCCTTCCCGGATAGCCCTCAGCGTATTTGTTGGTCAAGACCGAACCCTGGGCCTCCAAAACCGCCCCGGAGACAAAATTCTCCGAGGCAATCAGTTCTAAATTGCTATTTTCTCTCTCTAACTCTTTACGGATAAGTTTATAAATCCGGGGGTCTGTTTTCTTTAAGTAACTCACCTTCCCCTCTCCCTTCATCTTGAGATACCTCTCTCGATTCTATCAATCTGTTTTAATCTGCGCAGATGCCTGCCTTTCTGAAATTCCGTTTTCAGCCAGACCCCCAATGCCTTCTGGGCAGTCTTCTCTTTGATAAAGCCTGCCCCAAAGATGAGCACATTGGTGTCATTGTGCTCCCGGCTTAAACGGGCACACCGAATATTATAACAAAGTGCTGCCCGGACTCCCGGGATACGGTTGGCCACAATACTCTGACCTATGCCGGTTAAGCAGACTAAAACCCCGCGCTCAAATTTACCATCAGCCACAGCCCTGGCCACCTTATATCCGAACCGAGGATAATCGCAACGCTTCTCGTTGAAGGTACCGAAATCCTTGACCCTGTAACCCTCTTTTACCAAGGATTTCTTCAAAGCCTCTTTCAATTTGAATCCTGCGTGGTCTGAACCGATAGCTATTCTCATATTCTACTCCCACGGATGCACCGGATTATTTTAAGTTAGTTTTCGTCTTTCGGTATCGCTGGAGTCTTGCTTTAGTTCTGGAAACTGCAATCAGACGTTACCGATACCCATACCGACCCGCTTCGCCGAGCTCAGCGAGGCGAGTACCAACAACCGCTTAAATTTATCCGCGACATCCGTAACCCTCCGTCTGCATCCGCATTCTATTTCATTTATCTATACTGAACTTCTTAATCATCCCTTCCAGACTCTCCCGCATAACGATGAGGTCGGATTCATAAACCTCCGCAGGTTTACCGATTGGGTCGGGAATATCCAGGTCATAATTCTCGGGTTTGTTCTCCACAAAACTCTTCAAAAGATAGGTCCTCTTATCGGCCTCCGGCATCATATTTAAAATTATATCGCGATGCACCTTTTCCATCACTAAAATCAAATCCGCTTTTTCCAGCATCTCATTATTAATCCGCCGCGAACGGTGCACCGAGACGTCTATGCCTTCCTTGAGCATAACCCGCTGGGCTTCGGAACTCGCTCCCATCCCTTCCAGGGCCGAAGTACCGGCAGAGTTTATTTTAAAATTAACCGCCTTATCCTTTAACATCTTCTTCAAGAGCTCCGCGGCCATAACCGAACGGCAGCTGTTCCCCGTGCAAACGAATAGAATATTCTTGATTAAACCCATGTATTTTAGAATAACTTACCGGATTGAAGCAATTTATTCTTATCTTTAACCTTCTGCGCCATATTTCTCTTATATCTTAGCAAAGCATTGGCCAATTTGTCATCAAGTAGAGCCAGAATCTCAACTGCAAACAAAACCGCATTCTTTGTTCCCGACCGACCGATGGCCATAGTCGCTACGGGAACCCCCGCCGGCATCTGGACAATCGACAGCAAAGAATCCATCCCTTTAAGGGCCTCCGTCTCAATGGGTATGCCGATTACCGGTAACGTCGTGTAAGCGGCAATTACGCCGGGCAAATGCGCTGCCCCTCCCGCCGCGGCGATAATAACCTTTATCCCGCGTTCATCCGCCTTTTTAGCAAACTCCACTACTTCGTCGGGATAACGATGGGCAGAGATGATGCGCACCTCGTATGGAATCTTGAAACCCTTGAGTATTTCTAATGCCTCTTTAACCACCTCTAAATCCGAATCACTTCCCATTACCACGCTCACCAGCGCGCGAGATGTTTTCTTTTTCATTTAATTACCTTCGTTTAATATGCTAACTGCTTGGTTAAATTCGAAGCACGTGTCTCGAATTTAGCCGCCCAACGAAGTTGGGCGAGCCTCGCCCCTTTGGGGCGGGATATTCGGGTTTCGGATTTTTGACTTTTCATACCCTTGCTCAGTTCTTAAAGCCCTCGCTCCGATATCCCGGCGATAATGCATCCCTTCAAAATGAATGTTTTCTACTGTCCGGTATGTCCTTCCAATTGCCTCTTTTATGCCGCTACCCAGTCCTGTAACCCCCAGCACCCTTCCGCCGTTAGTGACAATTTGCGATTTGCCATTTGCGACTTGCGATTTCGTTCCGGCATGGAACACTACTACGCCTTCCATCTTTTCAACTTCCTCTAAACCGGAAATCACTTTCCCTTTCTCGTATTCTCCCGGGTATCCCCCGGAGGCCAAAACTACACAGACACAGAAGCGCTTATCCCAGTTTAGTCTACTAAATTTCGTGAATTTATTCAAGGTCCCTTCGGTAGCAGCCAGCATAACCTCTATTAAATCAGAGTTAAGGCAGGGCAGAATCGCCTGGGTCTCGGGGTCACCGAAACGGACATTAAATTCCAGGACCTTAGGACCTTCCTTGGTAATCATAATACCCGCATATAAGACACCTCTGTAATCTATGCCCTCTTTCGCTAACCCGTCAATTGTGCGATAGATGACTTTACCTAAAATCTCCTGAAATAACTCCGGCGTTACTACGGGTGCCGGAGAATACGCTCCCATACCTCCGGTATTTGGCCCTTTATCCCCATCAAATACGCGCTTATGGTCCTGACTCGAAGCCAGGGGTATCACCTCTCTGGAATCGGTAACTACAATTATGGAGGCCTCTTCTCCTTCTAAACAATCCTCAACAACCACCTGATTCCCCGCCTCCCCAAAAACCCTCTCTTTCATTATCGTCTTAACGGCGCCACCCGCCTCCTCGACCGATTTTGCCACAATCACACCTTTACCCTGGGCAAGCCCGTCTGCCTTGACTACACAGGGCATCGCTTTTTGCTCAATATAATTCTGGGCATCCGAAGGATTATCAAAAATCTTAAAAGCCGCTGTAGGGATGCTATATTTAGCCATCAATTCCTTGGCGAAAACCTTGCTTGATTCTAACTGCGCGGCTAATTTGGTCGGACCAAATATCCTTAATCCATATTTCCTGAATTCATCTACAATGCCCCCCGCCAGAGGCGCCTCGGGTCCGACCACAGTCAAGCCTATCTTTTCTTTCCTGGCAAAATCTAACAGGCTCTCTATATCCTCCGCCTTTATGTCTAAACATTCCGCCTGTCTGGAAATGCCTGCATTGCCCGGAGCGCAAAAAATCCTATCCACAAGTTTAGAGCGGGCAATCTTCCAGACCAGGGAATGCTCCCGGCCGCCGGAACCAATAACAAGTATCCTCATAGTCACCTTCTAAATTCAAATATCAAAAATCAAAATGCAAAATGACAATGCAAAATGTAAAATTTAGAAACATTTTGGATTTTGATATATAATTTTGATTTTTGCATTTTGCACTTTGAATTAATGGATTATTACTTCTCGGTTACCTTTTACTGCTTCTCCAATCACCCAGGATTCTACATCCAGCTTTGCCAAAGCCTGTTTAATTTGATTTTCCCTGGCCTTTGCCACCACCATAACCATCCCGATTCCCATATTAAAGGTTCGGTACATCTCTTTATCCGCAATATTAGCCCTGGCCTGGACCAATTTAAAAATCCGGGGCAGTTGCCAGGCATTCTTTTTAATGTTAATCGCCATGCCTTCGGGAATAATGCGGGGAATCTTTTCGTAAAAAGCCCCTCCCGTGATGTGGGCAATGCCTCTTATGGTAGCCTGTAGCTTGTAACCTGTAGCCTGTAACAAATTTAATATAGGTTTAACATAGATACGGGTGGGTTTGAGTAATTCTTCAGCCATTTTCTTCTGTTCAGACAGGGTAAAAATTTTGCGCACCAAAGAAAAACCGTTGGAGTGAAGTCCTGAGGAAGCCAGGCCAATTACCTTATCTCCAATTTTCATATTCCTTCCGTCAATTATATCATCTTTTTCCGCCACACCCACACAGAATCCTGCGAGGTCATATTCTCCTTCTCGATACATCCCCGGCATCTCGGCGGTCTCTCCTGCTATTAAAGCGCAACCTGCCTGACGGCAACCGTCCGTTATCCCCTTAATAATCTCAAAATATTTCTTTCTCTCCAATTTTGCACAGGCTAAATAATCCAGGAAAAAAAGCGGCCGGGCCCCCGCAGTCAAAATATCATTGGCATTCATTGCCACTAAATCTATTCCTACTGTATCGTGCCTGTTGACTAAAAAGGCGATTTTTAATTTCGTGCCCACCCCGTCGGTAGAAGAAACCAGAACGGGATTTCTATATCTCTTTAAAACCTGCGCATCAAACAAGCCGCTGAAACCTCCGATATCGGTCAGGACTTCCTGGGTATGCGTTTTTCTAATCAAGGGCTTAATTTTCTCAAGCAAGAAACCCGCTTTATCGATGTCCACACCGCAAAATTTATAAGTTAAGTTCTGCATAATTTTATTAACCTCCTAAATCCCGGAATATCTCTCGGGAACTCAGCTCATATCTGTGCCCAATCTGCGCTATTGGCCACAGCATTTCTTCTCCAGGGCATATTTATCGCCCTCTTTGCCAAATTTCACCGGATATTTACCGCTAAAACAGGCAACGCAATAATTCTCCTTAGGATAGGCCTTAACGCATTTAAGCATCCCCTCTAAACTCAGATATGCCAAAGAATCAACATTGAGGAATTTCTGAATTTCCTTGACTGTATGCCGTGAGCCAATCAACTCTCCCTTTGTGGCAAAGTCAATCCCGTAAAAACAGGGAAAACGATGGGGAGGGCAGCCTATCCTCATATGCACCTCTTTTGCGCCCGCCTGTCTTAATGTCCTCACCCGCGTGCGGGAGGTGGTGCCCCTGACGATAGAATCGTCAATAACCACCAGGCGTCTCCCTTGAATAGGCTCCTTCAGAAGATTAAATTTTATCCTTACATTAAAATCCCGGATGAGCTGCGCAGGCTGTATAAATGTCCTGCCCACATAATGGTTGCGAATAATGCCGTATTCTAAGGGAATGCCTGATTCTTGGCTAAAGCCCAACGCCGCAGAACTACCGGAATCCGGAACCGGAATAACCATATCCGCATCTACCGAATGTTCTCTGGATAATTCCGCTCCGAGGCGCTTGCGGACCAAATGCACGGTTTCGCCAAAGATCCTGGAGTCAGGCCGTGCAAAATAGATATGCTCAAATATGCAAAATGCGGGTCTTACTCTCCGACTCTTAAAGGGCTTGCGGCTGCGCAGTCCTTTTCTATTGATTATAACGACTTCTCCCGGCTCAACCTCGCGTATCGTCTCCGCCTCAATCAGGTCCAAGGCACAGGTCTCGGAAGCAACTACATAGGCCCCATCAAGTTTACCCAGCCATAAGGGTCTGAAACCATAGGGGTCGCGCACTGCGTAGAGGGCCTCATCGGTCAGAATAACAAAGCAATAAGCGCCCCGGATAAGATTGAGAGAATTGAGCAGGGCATCTTCGTGGCTATGGTGGAGAGGCCTGGACATCAGATGAATCACAATCTCTGAATCCAGGGTTGTTTGAAAGATTGAGCCGTCTGCCTCCAGCTGGGCATGGAGCGCTGCCGCATTGACTAAATTCCCGTTATGGGCAATGGCAACCGTCCCCTTGGAATAGTTCACTAAAAGCGGCTGGGCATTTTTCAGAAGGCTTGAACCGGTGGTAGAATAACGCGTATGTCCTATTGCGCGGCTGCCGGGAAGTCTTCTGATTACCTCCTCGCTAAACACATCTCCCACCAGACCCATCCCTTTGTGCTGAAACATCTTTCTCCCATTATAACTCACAATGCCGCACGACTCTTCTCCTCTGTGTTGTAAGGCATAGAGGCCCAGAAAGGCAAGATAACTTGCCTGGGGATGGCCCCAGATGCCGAATAGACCGCAGTGCTCCTTCAATTCTCTAATCTCCATTACCCTCCTTCGTTTACCGTTAGCGGTAAACGCAACCTATAGATTTTTCTTAATCCAGGTAACTCCATCGCGAAAAATAATCCTCTAACCTTTCAGATAATTCTCTATGGCTTTACTCCAGGCATCGTACAAATCGTTAACCGACGCATCAATTAATCCATTAATTCTGAGTCTGTCTCCTTCAACCTTACCAACTATAGAAACGGGGGTCTTATTCTTTTTGGCAATCTGCAGTATCTTTTTAACATTCTTCTGTTCGGCGCTCAAGATAACACGCGACTGGCTCTCGCCAAATAAAAGCGCATCCGTTCTTATACGCTCAGAAGACAAATTAATTATGGCTCCTAATTTCTTAACCGGGTTACTGATGCAGCTCTCGGCTAAGGCCACCGCTAAACCTCCTTCTGAACAATCATGCGCCGACCGGACTAAACTTTTTTCTATGGACTCTGAAATAGTTTTCTGTACACTCTTTTCCAGATTTAAATCCATTGTCGGGCATTTTCCTTGCTTTAAGCCATGGATGGTCTTCAGGTATTCACTGCCTCCTATCTCCTCTTTGTTTTTTCCTAACAGCAAAATTGCATCTCCGGCTTTTTTGAAATACTGTGTAACTATTTTTGCCCTATCCTTTATCAAACCCACCATTCCCACAATTGGCGTCGGATCAACTGACCCTTTGGGATTTTCATTATTGAAACTGACATTGCCGCTTACCACTGGCGTATGCAAAGCACGACATGCCTGAGAGATTCCTAAGGCCGCTTGTTTAAATTGCCAGAAGACCTCTGGATTTTTAGGATTACCGAAGTTTATGCCGTCGGTAATCGCTAAGGGTCTGGCTCCCGCACAAACTAAATTTCTGGCTGCCTCTGCTACGGCAATCTCTCCGCCTTTGAAAGGGTCCAGATAGCAATAGGTGGAATTGCAATCGGTGGTTACGGCGATTGCCTTTTTCGTACCCGGGACAGCGGCAACCCCCGCATCAGAACCCGGGCTCAATAAAACATCCTTGGCAACCTTAGGGTCACCGTGTTTAAAAACCCAAGTCTTACTCGCAATGGTGGGATTACTTAGCAACTGAAATAACGTGCGGTTATAATCTCCGGGCTCCTTTATGCTGGATAGATTTAACTGGTTCGCCTTGGCGAGATATTTGGGCCGGCTAGCCTTGCGATGATAGACAGGCGCCTCTACCAACGCCGCCGCCGGAACCTCAGCCACAACCTTACCGTTTTCTTTAACGCGTACTATGCCATCGTCGGTAACCCGGCCAATGACATCTATCGGTACTGACCATTGCGCAAAAACCTTCTTTACATCCTCTAAGTTATTCTTGTCGATAATCACCAGCATTCTTTCCTGGGATTCAGAAAGCATAACTTCGTAAGAATTCATTCCTTCTTCCTTGCGCGGGACCAAGGCAATATCTATCTCCATACCGGTATTTGCCTTATAAGCGGTCTCGCAGGTAGAACAGGTAAGTCCTGCGGCGCCCATATCCTGCATACCCATAACTAATCCCCTTTGCATCAATTCTAAACATGCCTCTCTTAGAATCCGCCCCATCTGCGGGTCGCCGATGGCTACCGCAGAACTCTTCTTGGCCGCCTCTTCATCTAAACCCGAAGAAGCAAAGGCGGCACCTTCTACTCCGTCTCTGCCGGTTGCCCCTCCTACAATAAGCACTAAATTATCTACGCCCTTTGCCCTGGCTTTGACGATGGCTTTCTTCTTGACTATTCCCACCGTCATTGCGTTCACCAAAGGATTACCGGAATAAGATTCATCAAAATATATCTCTCCGCCTAAAACCGGAAGACCGGCGATATTGGTATAATCCGTAAAACCCTTCACGATATTCTCAAACAGAAATCTCACATGTTTATCCTCCAAACTGCCTAACCTCAGGGAAACCAAAAGACCTATCGGTGTAGCCCCCATGGTAAAAATATCACGGATACAACCGCCTCCTCCTGTTGCGGAAGCAGCATAAGGCTCCACCGCAGAAGGATGATTGTGCGACTCAATTTTAAAAACCACACCTAAACCATCTCCGATATCCACAACCCCGGCATTCTCTCCGGGTCCCTGAATAACCTGCTTTCCTTTAGTGGGGAAAAGTTTGAGGACGGGTTTTGAATTTTTGTAAGAGCAGTGCTCGCTCCACATTGCTGAAAACATCCCTAATTCTGTATAATTGGGCTCGCGGCCTAAGCGCTTTTTAATCATTTCATACTCATCCATGGATAAACCCTGCTTTTCCACCATTTCTTCTGTACTAACAGCTGGATTATCGGACATATCAACCTCCTCCAATGAGCAGACAATTTACGGAGCATAGCGACGTAAATTGTAGCTCGTTATTATTTCATTGTAAAGCGTCTGCGAATTTGACCCCCACACCAATTGCAATACAACGTCGTTATTACGCAATTGGTGTGGGGGTAAATTCGGACAGATAAGTTATGTTGCTTACCTATAAAAGATAAGGCTCCATAACTTATGTCCTCATTTACAACCCCAGTCTCTGAAAAATCTTATCCACGTTGCGCAAATAGTAGCCGAGGTCAAAAAGATTCCGCAATTCTTTCTCTTCAAGACACCTGCGGATTTCTTTATCCTTTACCAGTAATTCCTGAAAATCCTTCTTCTGTCTCCAGGAGATCAGGGCATTGTGCTGCACTAAATCGTATGCCTTCTGCCGGGTAAGCCCTTTATCCATCAAGGCTAAAAGAACTCTCTGGGAGAAAATCAGGCCGCCGGTCTTCTTCAGATTCAGACGCATATTCTCGGGATAAACCGCTAAACCTTCTATTATTCCTATCATCAGATTGAGCATATAATCCAATAAGGTTGTTGCATCGGGAAGAATTACCCTTTCTACGGAAGAATGGCTGATGTCCCGCTCATGCCATAAACTGATATTCTCCAGCGCCGCCTGATTATAAGCCCTGAGCAGCCTCGCCAGGCCGCAGATGCGCTCACACCCTACCGGATTTCTTTTGTGCGGCATCGCCGAGGAACCTTTCTGTCCCTCGCTGAACGGCTCTTCTACCTCCAGAACCTCTGTCCGCTGAAGGTGTCTTATCTCAAGCGCTAACCTTTCTAGGAAAGAGCCCGCAATCGCCAGGGCGGAAATGTATTGGGCATAGCGGTCGCGGGGAACAACCTGGGTAGAAACCGGTTCCGGCTTAAGCCCCAGCCTTTCACAGACCATCTCTTCCATATCCGGCTCAATGTGCGAGAAATTCCCCACCGCGCCGGAAATCTTGCCAAATCTAATTTCTTCCTTTGCATGTTTTAGTCGCTCTAAATTCCTTAATGCCTCGGCGTAAAAACTCGCCAGTTTCAGACCAAAGGTAATCGGTTCGGCATGCACCCCATGCGTCCGGCCAATCGTTACGGCATTGCGATAAAGTTTTGCCTTCTTCTTTAAGGGAGAAATCAGATTCTGCAGGTCTTCGATTAAGATATCCGATGCCTCCGCCAACAGCATTGCCATGGCGGTGTCCAGAACATCGGAGGAGGTAAGTCCCATATGGATATATTTCGCAGACGGCCCGAGGTGCTCAGAGATATTATTGACAAAAGCCACGACATCGTGTTTGGTCTTTTCCTCAATCGCACGGATGCGGCCTACATCAAACCGCGCCTTTTTCTCAATGGGCTCAAGGGCCTTCTTGGGAATCTTGCCTTTCTTTGACCAGGCCTGGCATACAGCCAGTTCTATCTCCAGCATTTTCTGAAAACGATTCTCGTCTGACCAAAGTTTTTGCATCCCAGGAAGACTGTAGCGCTCAATCATTTCTACCTCCTTTCAATAAGCAGATAACTTACGGAGCACAAAGTGCGACGTAAGTTATACCCTTGACATCTTTGATGTCAAGGGGTCTGCGAATTGACCCCCACACCAATTGCAATAGAACGCCGTTATTACGCAATTGGTGTGGGGGTCAAATTCAGCCAGCAGACCTATGTTCACCCCGTTTAGAAATCGAAGATTTCTAACGGGGTTCACTTCGTCCCATAAGCCCGGGCTTCATTTATCCGGTTTAATGTATCCAGATAATATTCTTTAGCCTCGGGGTTCAATTTCAATGCCGCTTGCACCAACTTTTCGGCTTCGTCCAGATTTTTATTCCCGTTCAGATAAACGCAGGCAAGGTTATTATACGCATCTGCGAAATTGCTATCCAGCTGAATCGCCTTCTTAAACGCATCTTCCGCCCGGGAAAAATCATTCATCTTAAAATAGACATTACCTAAATTAAAATGGGCTATCTTTGCTTCCGGCTTGAGGGCTACGGCTCTCAAATAGGCATCGAGCGCCCTATCTAGAAAACCCTTCTTTTCCAGAAGGTAGCCTAAATAGATAAAACCTGCGGCATCGAGCTGCCAGGTAACTTTTTCGGCAGGGCAAATGAGAATTGTCCCGAAATCCGCTCCCTCCCACATCCTCATAAATTTGTTATAGGCAACAGATACTTCCGCCTTCCTTCCCGTATGGGCAACGAATTCTCTCTTCATATCGTCAAAGCCAAAAACGACTACATAATGGTAATTCTTTGAGAGAAGCGATTCTTTCTGGACAACAATCAGCGGGATATCTTGTTTTATCTTTTTTCTTAAATCGGTAGGGTTTGCCTGATAGTATTTAGACCAGAGGTGAAACTTGCGGGCATGCGAACTAATTTCAAAATCCAGGCTGCCTTTTAACTGAGGGGAATAAATTTCTTCAACGAGCTCAGCGTAATTGAAGGGAATCTTCCAGTATCCCAAGACAGAAGCCAGTGCCGCCGGGCCGCAGGTGTTCTTGCTCTGTTTATAGAAAGGAACGTTCTGGATGAGGTGTGACTCCTGGGGATAGGCCTCTTCTTTAATCTGAGTTCGCCTGGCTGCGCAACCACAATTTAAGGCAAGCAAAATAATTAGAGGATAAAAAATCTTATTTATTAAGCTCTTTTTCACTGAAAATATATCCGACACAAACTAAGATATTCGCGGCTATCCGGGTGAGTCGTTTAATTTAAACCTTTGAGGGCAAATTAACGTAAACCCCGAACCACGGGTTTACCCCGTTAGAAATAAAAATTTCTAACGGGGTTTACAGCCGTGGCTTTCTGTGGCTCGGGGTAAATTTCTGTATTTAACCCGCCTTCGCGGAATTCCCCACCTGTAAGGGTGGGGATGGATAGCGAGAGGAATTCCGCTTCGGCGAGGTTTTCGCTGTGCCGAGCCGAAGCGAAAAGAAAGATTCCACGGGTGTAAGCCCGTGGAGCTTCAATAGCGCCTCGGAATGGTGTCTCGCGGTTCAATCTTTAAAGTATAGTTGGTAAAATAAAGAACGGCGATAATCACGAGAAAAACGATAGCAATGACAAGAAACACCCCGCCTGCACCGCCACCGACTTTAATCTTGTCGCAACGCAGTGCCAATTCACGGAGCTGGGCTTCGTCTAATTTTTCGATGCGCCTCAATAATTCATCTTTATCAATAGCGGCTCTTTTTAGTTGCTTCTGGACCAGTTCTTGCTCCAGGAATGATTTGATTCTATCTAAATCATTCTCATACTGTCCCAGAATATCCGGCTTAGATTCAACTAACGAGGCCAAAGATAAATTAGGTCTGATTCCCAAAAAGAGAGCCCAGAAAACCAACCCTGCAAGAACCAACTTTTGTTTAACCAGATAGCCTAACATCCCTCACCTCCTTCAAATTTTTTTTCACAAAAATTTGAAGCAAAATAAAAAGACAACAAATTATTATAGCCAAAACCCATTGAGTTGTCAATTTAAATCGCAGGCCAAAAGGTATAACTTATTGTAACGTCTTGGATTACGATTCAGGGATGTATGACTAACCCGGCAGGCGCAAGGCTATTTAATTCAAGTGATTTTAATATGGAAAGTGCTGAGAGGCTTTTTTGAGCGCAGACATCAAAGATAATTTTCTGATTTACGATTTTCATAGACTAACCAAGCGCTTTTCAGGTAAGAAATTTAATCCTCTTTAACTCTTTGCCTCACAACAAGATTTGGAGGTGAGACCTCCACCCTGCTCAAGGACAGTCCTTTGATGCACCAAAAAATCCCTGCGGTGATTAAACCGCAGGGATTTTTTAGTTGCGGGGCTCAGATTTGAACTGAGGACCTCAAGGTTATGCTTACCACTACAGTTTTCACTGCTCCCGATTTTAAAATCGGAATTTGTGGTCTGGACTATACCTTGATCCTGAAATCTCAGGACCTCTGCCATCTAGTCTCTACACCTTTCCCGACGTCTCGGGATTTGGCTCGGTATTACTTTCATCGAGTTCTACCGAATTTGGCAGACTATCCTTTCACCGTTACCGATGAAGGAGCCCAGTGTCCATTGAGCCTTGCGAGCTTCCGGACTGCTCCACCCCGCGGCAATATTATACCATATTACTACTCGCTGTCAACCCCTTATTCAACAACGAATCTACTTTTATCACTGCCATCATTTTTCTAAATCACTGTAATCACTTTACTTCTTCTCCGGCGCGACCTTATAGATTATTTCGCCATCCCGACCTAATTTCATTTCCTCTCTGGCTACTTTTTCCAAGTAGACCGGGTCGTGCTGGAGTTTGTAGAGCTCCTGCGCCAGTTCTTTGTTTTCTTTCTTCAAACTGAAAATCTGTTCCTGCAGTTGCCTGTTACGGTAAAGTAATTTCTGCACCCTGACAAATCCCGGCAAAAAAATAATCATTATCGCAACTATTGCAAAAATTAATTTTCCCGGTATTTTCCTAAAAATCATCTCTGTCCAACCTTGATTTTATTCTTGAGTTTTTTAGCCAGGGACCCCCCGGCATAAACCGCCTCTTTGCCTAACTCTTCCTCAATGCGCAGGAGTTCATTATATTTGGCGATGCGCTCCGAGCGGCATAAGGAGCCGGTCTTAATCTGACCTGCCTCGGTAGCCACCGCCAGATGAGCGATAAAGGTATCTTCGGTTTCGCCGGAACGATGGGAGATAATCGTAGTATATTTGTGCGACCTGGCTAACTCTATCGCGCTCAGCGTCTCGGTAAGCGTCCCGATCTGATTTAATTTTATGAGAATGGAATTAGCCACATTCTCCTGAAATCCTCTTTTTAGCCTTTCCACATTGGTCACAAATAAATCGTCGCCCACTAACTGAACCGAATTCTTTATTCGCTGGGTAAGCAGCTTCCAGCCTGACCAATCATCTTCGGCTAAGCCGTCCTCAATAGAGAATATCGGATATTTATTTACTAAGTTCTCATAGAAATTAACCATATCAAAACTATTCTTATCCGAAGGCATCTCTGCCTGCAAAACATATTTTCCCTGTTGGTATAAAGAACTCGCTGCCACATCCAGAGCCAGAAATACATCCTCGCCGGGCCTGTATCCGGCTTTCTGTATTGCCTCCACTAAAAGCACCAGCGCCTCTTCATTAGAGCCGAGGTCCGGGGCAAATCCCCCCTCATCACCCACAGATGTGGATAATTTTTTTTCTTTTAAATTTTTCTTTAAGCACTGGAATATCTCTGCCCCCGCCCTCAATGCCTCACGAAATGTAGAGAATCCTATCGGGGCAAGCATAAATTCCTGCAGATCCACATTATTATCCGCATGGAGCCCGCCGTTTAAAACATTCATCAGAGGAACCGGCAACGTCCTTGCTGTCTTTCCTCCCAGATAGCGGTAGAGAGGCATCTTGCGTGCACCCGCAGCCGCGCGGGCAACTGCCAGAGACACTCCTAAGATAGCGTTTGCCCCCAGATTCTCTTTTTCTTTCGTCCCATCCAGCTCCAGTAAAAAAGAATCAATTCTTTCCTGTCTAAAAGGGTCTTTGCCTTTAAGTTTAGGGGCAATAATTTCATTGACATTCTTTACTGCCTTTAAGACCCCTTTCCCCAGGAAACGTGTCTTATCTCCATCGCGCAACTCCAGTGCCTCGTATTCTCCGGTAGAAGCACCGGAGGGAACTGCCGCACGAGCTAACAAACCATCGGCTAAAACCACATCCACCTCTAGCGTGGGATTGCCCCGGGAATCGAGTATCTCCCTGGCCCTAATTCTGGAAATCAATGGTTTCATTGTAAAACCTCAACCCCCTTTCTATAACTTTCCTCATCTCCTTGGTCATCCCTGATTCTCCCCGATTATCCCTGATCTTTTATTTTCACCTTCCTACCTTCAATCTTAAGTCTTCCTTCCACGAATAACTTTACTGCTTTGGGATATATTATGTGTTCCTGCTGATGAATACGTTCAGCCAGGGTTTCCTCTGTATCATCGTCTTTTACCTCTACCGCCGCCTGCAAGATAATCGGGCCGTGGTCCATCTTCTCATCTACAAAATGGACCGTGGGTCCGGTAATCTTTACCCCGTATTCTAAGGCATCTTTTATCCCTTCGGTTCCTTTGAAAGAAGGAAGAAGCGCCGGATGAATATTTAAAATCCGGTTCTTATATCTTTGCACAAGACAAGGGCTGATTATCCTCATAAAACCCGCAAGACAAACTAAATCTATTTTTTTTCTTTCCAGGTGTTTTATAACCTCTCTGTCAAATTCATCCCTGGTTTTGAATCTGCTGGGGTCAATAAAGAATGTTTCAATTCCCGCATTCTTTGCCCGCACCAGGGCATAGGCGTCTTTATTATCGGAAATAACAAGAGAAAGGCCTGCCTTAATCTCGCCTTTCTTGACCGCATCAATGATTGCCTGTAAGTTAGTCCCTTTCCCCGAACAGAAAACAGCGATATTCATTTCTTAGCCCGTCCTCATTATAAAATAATCTATTTTGCGATTCAAGAAGATAAACAAAATTCTCTCTGCAAATTCGCGGCAATTTGACTTCCATTCGTG
>JBBIPY010000011.1:0-23438 GCA_037442605.1 Candidatus Omnitrophota bacterium | reverse complement strand
TCTGATTATGCGTTAATTTCTTAACCCTTCTTTCAGCCTGCAATGCTCTCTTATAATACTTCTCTATTCCGCTAATACCTCTTCTATCTTAAGGACAAAATCTTTTGCGTCTTCAATAATCCATTCTGCATCGTCGTTGGTAAGGATTTCTACACCGTACTGCTCAACAACTCTTTCTTCCTGCGCCTTTTCTAAAGTTTCTGCGTATTTTTGCTCAAGTTGCTTTGCTTTTTTAATGTAATTAATGTATTCGGGTGCTACTTTTCCACGTTCAACATAGAATTTTTTAAAAGCAGCTATAGCGCAATAGTGAGCGGTAGCTCGGATACCTATCTTAAATAATGAAGCTAATACTGCATGATACATAGCGTAATATCCGCAGATTATCGTCCAATCAAATTGAATCTTTTTATCCGATAAGGCGACTATATCTTCAGTATACTTCTGTAATAATCTAGCTATTTTTTTATTTTTACTATAGAATCCTTTTTTCTTTTCAAGTTCCAAATATTCGAATATTTTTAAAAGCTCTTCGTTTTCCATGTTAGGCCTGAAAAAAACCATATTAGAGACTTCCCGCCTTATAAACATATCGTCTTTAACGAAAAGACGCAGCGAATTGTCGACATTATTTACCGAGACGCAAGATTTACGCGCGATTTCCCGCAAATGTATTTCTTTAAAAGGGTCTTTTAAAAAAACTTCTAAGATTTTCTTTCTTCTAGTTGGTATAAGCATGTTTTTTCTCCTGTTCTATTATATGGGACAACTGTTCTATATCTCAGGACAATGAACAAAGTTTGTCAATCTAAAACTTACAATCGCCTCCCCCAAATATCCTAAATGTGGTCAGTTTTTTGATAGCTTGACTTCGTTCAAGCCGCGCACGGAGTTGCACAGGAATATTTTATCCGCCTTATATAATTCATCCAGGGTGACAATTTTTTCCTGCACGACGCCTTTGGAGAGGAGATAATTCCGGAAAATCCCCGGCAATAATCCGGAAGAAACCGCCGGCGTGCAATATCTATTGCGTTTCTGTATTATGACATTGGAAGTCGCTCCTTCGGTAACCTCGCCTCGGATATTCACAAAAATAACATCAAAGTACCCCCTTTTACAATAGCGCGCATATTCGCGGTCATATAAATCGCGGTTGGTTGTTTTATGATAATGGAATATATTGCGGGGGTCTGTCCTTTCTTGCGAAATGGCAATGCATTTTTTCTCTCTGTTATCGTCCGAGAAGGGCGTGTGTTCTATATCTACCCTGCCGTCAGCATTCAACAACAGCCGTATCCTGTATTTATCCATCGTATTGAATTTAACCTCAAGGGCCTTCAGTCCGGCGAGCAGTTCCGATTTACCAAATTCAAAACCGAAATATTCTGCGGAATCCGAGAGTCGCTTTAAATGCTCTCTCAGGAATACAAATCGCCCCGCCCATAAAATCGTCTCCAATAACCGAAACGGTTTGTATCTTTCCGTAAGGAACCTTGCTTTGAGCAGGCACTCCTCGTATTCGCGGGAAGGATTGGAGGCGATGGTTATTCCGCTGCCGATTCCCATTTCTCCTCTCCTGCTTATTATGGATACCGTCCTGATGGGTAGATTAAATGCGGCTCTCTTTCCCGGAAATATCATTCCCAGCGCCCCGCAATAAATATGCCGTGGATACGATTCGAGTTCCTTGATTATCTGCATAGTCCTTATTTTGGGGGTTCCGGTAACCGAACCCCCCGGAAAAATACTTCTGAATATATCATAGTAGTTAATATCCTTTCTCAGCCTGCCTTGAACAGTCGAGGTCATCTGAAAAAGGGTATCGTATTTTTCGATATTGAACAGTCGCGAAACCTTAACGCTTCCGGTCCTGGAAATCCTGCCCAGGTCATTGCGAATCAAATCCACAATCATAATATTTTCCGCCTTATCTTTTATGCTATTCTCCAGCCTCATAAACATCATT
Source organism: Candidatus Omnitrophota bacterium (assembly GCA_037442605.1). Classification (GTDB taxonomy): domain Bacteria; phylum Omnitrophota; class Gorgyraeia; order DTHP01; family DTHP01; genus JBBIPY01. The sequence goes on along the minus strand of JBBIPY010000011.1, from coordinate 21,469 downwards.
CTGTCATCTCCGGTATTTTTACCCCGCGCAAGGGTGCCCTTCATCGGTCTGGAATATATGCGATTTCCTTCCCGTCGGAAAAATAACTCCGGCGACAAGGAAATAACATATTCGTTCTTGAACTTGCAGAAGGCGCCATAAGGCACATTCTGCCTCTTTTTTAAATCCCGGTAAAAAGAAAACGCCGAGCCCCGGAAATCAAAACGGTATTTGCCTGTAAGGTTAACCTGATAGGTATCTCCGCGGCGTATATATTTTTTTATGCGGTTGATTTTCTGGACATATCGCTGCTTATTAAAATCCAATCTCAGATTCCTGAGGATAAAACTGTCTTCCGCCTCCGCTCTTGCAAAAAGACCGCGTACGTCTCTGTCGGCCCTGCCTGTCTTGTGGTTAAAACGGACAGCCTTATCAAAAACAGCCAGATTAATCACGGGATGCGGGGAGGAATACCTGAATTTGAAATCCTCAAAATAATAACCCAGTTCATAGGAAAAATAGCCGGCAAGATAATATCTCTCTGCATATCTTTCGATTTTCTCAAAATATCCAATTATATTATCGGAACAGTTCGCTCTGATTATATCAACAGGCTCGAAGAAGATGTAACTCAGGAAATTTTCCTTATCAAAAAGGCTGGTTTCAAAAAGGAGGAAATACTCTTTGTCCTTGATAAAATTATAATTTAAGGCGGGTAATGAATAATGTGGATTTTTCACGCGCCGGCGAGTTTATTTCTTGCCAAATCGCTTACTTTCTTGGAATCTGCCCTTACACCGGTCTGCGCTAAGACGTCTTTCATCACCTTCCCCATATCCTTTATAGAGGCGGCACCGGTCTGGGATATTACGCGCTCAATAATCTCTGATAACTCTTTCTCTGTTAAAGGCTGGGGCAGATATTGATGCAGTAAAGAAAGTTCTTTATCTGCGCTCTCGATAAGGTCTGCCCTTCCTGACGTGCTGATATCCTGCTTAGTCTCCTCGAGCCGTTTTCTCTGTTTATTCAGCACGCTTAAGACTTCGTTATCTTCGAGTTTTTCTTTTCTCAGTTCGATGGCGGAGTTCTTAAGTTCTGCCCGGATAAAACTCAAGAAATCCGTCCTGTGTTTATCGCGCTCTTTTAGCGCTTTTAGATAATCCTCGTAAATCTTTTCTTCTAACATAGATAAGAAAATTATCTCCCCTCTCGAATTTTAGAAAAAACATCCTTTTTTCTACGCAAAATAAGAAGAGAAAGGTTATTTATTAACCCTTTTCTTCTTTAATGCATAAAATCGGCGGGTCAGATTTACATCGATAGGCTTTCTCTGAGAGGCAGAATAAGCAACTAAATCGGTGGAGAAATCCTCTAAATCGTTTACGCTGGAATCTATTTTCTGCGCCACAAAATTGATAACCTCTGCGGGCAACTTAAGCCCGGCTACCTCTGACTTCAACTTCAAAAGCTCCTTGCGCAGAAATAAATCCAGTTTTGCCTTATCACCGCCGCGGGAATCGATAACCTTAACCAGATTATCAATCCTTGAATCCAGTTGCGTTTTCATCTACCCTCTCTGATAAGTGAGCAATCTATCGTATGAACTAACAGATGGAATACGCGCGGTGGGAAAATTCTGGCGCTTCCTCATCTTTCATTTAAATTATAACACACCTATGACCTTTATCAAGGAAAAAAAATTGTCTTCGGGCTCTCCTTTCCCAAATATGCCGCTACCCACGCAGGCTATCTCCACGCCCGCATTTTTTATGGCTGCGATATTATCAGCCTTTACTCCTCCGTCGAGAGCAATGGTGTAATTTCTCTTTTCTGGCGCAAGCAAGCGGACTTTCTCTAATACGGCGGGTATAAAACTGCTTCCATAAAAACCCGGTTCAACCGCCATAATTAAAAGCACGCTCAGGTCTTTCAGCAAGGACTCTATCTGGCTAATCTCCGTTCCGGGGTTAATGGCAACGCCTGCCTCAAGCCCTTCTTCTTTTATTCTTCCAATCACCTCCCGGGGGTTGTCCCGGCATTCAAAATGAAAAATAATCCTCTTTACCCCTGCCTCTTTAAAAGGAACTATTTCCTGTAGGGGATGCTCAATCATAAGATGGGATTCCAAGTAAAGCCTGGTTTTAATCCGTGCGAGGTCGCCTGCGGCAATACTCTTTGAAGGAACGAACTTACCGTCCATAATATCTATCTGGGCAAGGTCGCTGAAGGATTCGCTCTGGCGAATCTTTAATTCCAGGTCTTCAGGGTCTTCGGTGAGAATGGCGGGAATAATCTTCATAGACACAAATTACCACGCTCGCCTCGCTTCGCTCAGCGAAGCGGGAATAAAATTCGAATTGCCACGAATTAAAATTATTTAACCTTCTTCAGTTCTTCTTCACGAATTGTAAACGAATGCGCTTCGTCCGGAAATACGCCCGATTCAACTTCTTCTTTAAACTTCTTCATCGCCGCGATAATCTGCGGGGCAAGATTGACATACTGTTTGGCAAATTTCGGCAGGAACCGCTCAAATAATCCCAGCATATCATGGGTAACCAAAACCTGTCCGTCGCAATAAGGACCTGCACCGATTCCAATGGCGGGAATCTTCAACTTATTCGTAATTATCTGCGCTACCTTATCGGGGACGCATTCCAGAACAATACTGAAACATCCTGCATTCTCAAAGGCAACTGCTGACTCAACAAGAGCCTGAGCGGTTTTTGACTCCCTGCCCTGAACCTTAAAGCCTCCTAACTGGGTTACAGTCTGCGGGGTGAGCCCAATATGTCCCATTACCGGGATGCCGGCTTTAACGATTGCCTCGGTGATTGCCATCACTCCCGGATAATATTCCACCTTTACTGCATCACAACCCGCCTCTTTAATAAATCTGCCTGCGTTAGAAACGGCATCATCTGGACTTTTATGAAATGACATATAAGGCATATCACCTACCAAAAGCGCATGCCTCAATGCCCGTTTAACCGCTTTTGTGTGATGGAGCATCTCCTCCATAGTTACGGGAATGGTATTTTCATAACCTAAAACCACCATACCCAGGGAGTCTCCCACTAAAATTATATCAATATCCGCTTTATCCGCAAAAGACGCAAGCGGAAAATCATAGGCGGTAAGCATAGCGATTTTCTTGCCCTCTTTCTTCATCTGCAAAATGTCGGGAATGGTTAGCTTCTTGCGTTCCATTACTTCCTCCCTTCAGTCGGAAGAGTTTACAGCTAACAGCAAATTCCATACTGTAAACTGTACACTGTTCACTGTAGACTATTTTTTGCATCCCTCCAGATACGAATCGCAATACACGGTTTTATTCAGCAGGAGTTCGGCGGTAAGAACTAACTCGATTAATTCTTCATCCAGCGGGTCAAGTATTGCCGCATCCAAACCAGAGGTCAGCGCCATAACTAAATAAGTGCGATTAATCAGAGAGCGATATTTTGCCCCCTGGGAAACATTGCTTAAACCGAGGACTGTCTTCGGCGGAGGCTCGGAAAGCATTTTTATCTGCCGAATTGTCTCCAGAACCTCCGGGCATTGTATCTGAGCGACATTGACCGGAAGAATCACGGCATCAATATACAACTCTTTTATATCTAAACCCTGTTCCTGCCAGGCAGAAACAATCTTGGCGGCGAGCTCTATACGGGAAGCGGCATCCTGAGGTATGCCCTTTCTGGACATAGTCAGTCCAATCAAAGAGGCATTGTATTTCTTTGCCAGAGGTACGAGCGCGCTCAGTTTTTCGTCGTCACCCGAAGTAGAATTAATAATCGGCCTGGATTTGCAACGTTTAAGCCCTGCCTCCATCACCGCCAATTTTGTGGTATCAATAGCCAGGGATAAATCGGTAACTTCCTTAATCGTATCCACCAGCCACTCCATTGCCGCTGTCGGCTCGGCTGCCGCGGTCCCCACATTCACATCCAGTGCCTTTGCCCCCGCTTCCGCCTGTCTTACGGCCAGGTCCTGGATGACTTTTTTGTCTTTAGTCCTGATTGCCTCTGCCACATCCTTAAACATTCCGTTGATACGCTCACCGATTATGAACATCAATTCCTCCATTTAAATCAAAGATTAAGACTGGTTAGTTATTGTGTTATAGGGTAATAGGGTTATTGCGTTCTAACACAATAACACAAAAACACAAGCAACCCAATAACGAACATTTTCAACCTGTCATCAACTCCTTTATCGTCTCTTTCACCGACTTGATTGCCCGGGGATGGTTCATCACTAAGACATCGGTCCCTGCATTAAGAAACGCCACCGCGGTTGCTGCCTCCCACAAGACCGCGCGTTCTTTCTGATTCCCCCAGCCCGACATCTCAGTCTCGCCTGCCTTTGCCTCTTTCGTCCTCCAGGTCTCCTGACCCACAAAATTAATCATCGGCTGCGACAGCATCTTATCGCCGCCCAGGGCGGCAAGGCGAGTCCTTTCAATTATGGAATATGTGTATTCCATTCCGTAACCCAGGCTGCCGGTTGCATGGTGGATAATTATTTTTTCGGAAGGAAACCCCATATCAGAAATCAAGATATTGAGCTGTTTGGCTAAATTGATATCTATGGGAGACTCGGCAATGATGGAGTGCCCTGCGCCTATGCAGGAAGCGGCAATCGTCTTATGATTATCCTGCACGGCAATACCCAGAAGGCAATTTTCTCCTTTAGCGGCGTGCGCAACTTTCAAAATGACCTCTCCGTCTTTCTGGGCAGAGTAGCCGCCAATGATAATTAAAGGAACTTTGACCGCATGCAAAACCTTCTCTGCTGTTCTGGCTGCCTCATCGCCGGAGGCGTCTCTGGCATCGGGATGGGTGCTGAAGAGACGCAGGCAGATTAAATCCATACCTAATTCCTCTACCGCCTTTTTTGCCCAGGCAACCGGCTCATTCAGGCAATTCTTAAACTCATTTTTAAGAACGTCGGTCCAGGCAGGCGGCTCCATATCCCAGACCTCCATCGCCACAACCGGAGGATTGACGATTTTGCCTTCAAAATGCAGAAATGGCAAGGTATCTTCTCCTCCCACCTTTATAACCTCAGCCCGGCTACCCCCTTCGGATTGCGTTGCCCCGATAACAACCTCGTTTACCTTCCCCGTCCATTTCTCGACTGCCTTTTCCATAAAACCTCCTTAACTATTTAGAAGAGATTTCCGGATTTCATCCTGTCCGGACTCTCAGGGCATATTCTTTTCCGCAGAAACCAAACGGGGATTGTATCTGATTTCAAACCAGCCGGAAGAATTCCCGTAAGGCAGAAGGCTCCATTCCTTTACTGTCTTTTTAACCAGGATATCTAATTCTGGTCTTCCGCTGAAAAACAGCGGCTCCACAAACTCTACCTTCCCTTCCCAGGAAACAAGGATCCGCATCCTAAAATTAAAATTCTCTTCGTCTCTTCTGTAACCTATATCAAGAAACGATGGGTTTGAGAAGATCAGATTGTCTAAAACAGATTTTTTTTCGGCGCGGCTTTTACCGCCGGGCAGTTTTATAGAATCAGCGTCGTCTTTTCTGAGAGGAGGAAGCGTCTTTCCGGCACCCGATAAGGTCACCTGGGGTTTGTCTGCCCGTGCATAAAATATCTCTCTGGCATAACTGATGCCCCCCGACCCTGACATCTTGTCGGCAAGAAGAAATCTTAACCTTTTATCCAGCCGGGATGCTTCGCTAATCTCTTCTCTTTTATCCTCCATCCTGCCTAACTCAGCGAGTATGGGACCATAAAAAGATATCTGGACCTGTCTCTCCGGACTTTCTTTACGCGGCGTCAAGGGGATGTTGAAAATAAAGATAATCAAAAAATGCAGCATTGCCGAGAGGATAACCGATTTCATGAATTCCGTTTCTATCTTCATCGATAAGCAGATAAGTTGCGTGACTGGAAGGAACGTAATTTATAAGCGCGCATTGAACCAGCCCTTTTGGGTAGACAGCGCAGTGTATACGCACCAGAAGGGCGGGGTAAAATTTAGCCACAGACCTACGAGCGCCTCGCTCCGTAAGTCTCGGCTTCATTCTACTCCTGAACCGTGGCGATGTTTATCTTTTCTATGCCTCTTTCGCGACAGAGGTCCCAGATTTCCACCACTTTACCCAGCGAGGCCTTCTTATCGGACTTAAGCAGCACAGCCTTTCTCTTGGAAACGCCGTCCAGTTTTACTCCCAGGTCCTTTAAGGTAATGGGCTTGTCGTTCAGGAAAACGACGTCATTTTTATTAACCGTAATGACGAAAATTTCTTCCTGGAGTACGTCGCTGGTCACTGCCTTGGGTAAATTGATTTTTATCCCTGCCTGCGAGACTACAAAAGAAGAGGTCAGCAGGAAGAAAATCAAAAGCTGGAAAATCATATCAACGAGGGGAGTAATGTCAATGCCGCGCTGTCCTCTCTCCCATTCAAAATGGCGTTTAAAACGCATGGCGTATCAGTCCTCTCTATTTATCATCAGCCCAAAACGAAAAACAAGACTCCAGCGATACCGATACCGAAAACTAAAGCTAATGCCGTTACAACTTTTTACTGCTAAAATCCTTTTTTATCTTGTTGAAGGAAAGACGATTATACATTCATGTCATCTTATAGGCATATTAAGTTGTAACGGCACTAATCAAAAATCCGCTGCATCCGCGCTTCCCATCCGTGACATCTGCGCTTAAAGATATTTACCCCGAACCACAGAAAGCCACGGCTGCTCGCCTCGCTCGACGCGAGTCGAAGCGGGTAAACCCCGTTAGAAATTTTTATTTCTAACGGGGTAAACCCGTGGTTCGGGGTTTACAAATCTAACGACTATTCCTTTTCCGGCTTTGAAGGAGTTGCAGGAATCTCCTCTTTGGTCTCCTCTTCTGTAAGCAGATTGACCAATTCCGTTGCCGAGCGCTCCATATCCAGGATGAAACCGTCCACCCGACTCACCAGGTAATTATACGCCACGAAAGCGGGAATGGCAACCAATAGTCCTGTCACCGTCGTAAGAAGGGCCTCCCAGATTCCTCCTGCCAGGTCCCCGGGGTTTACGGGACTCAAGGTGACAGACTTTTCCTGGACCAGCTGAAAACATCTCACCATACCGGTAACCGTTCCCAATAGCCCCAGCAGGGGGGCAATATGGGCAACCGTCGCAAGTATACCCAGATTTCTCTCCAATCTGGGTATCTCGTGCAGGGCAGCATCCTCTATGGCTTCCTTAATCTCCTGTCGGGGACGACCGTGCTTTAGAATACCCGCCTTCAGGATATGGGCAATGGGACCGGGGGTAGCCTCACACATCTGCAATGCCTCTCTCATCCGGTTTTTGCGTAGTATGTTGGCAATTCTGTCCATAAACTCCCGCGTGTCGATTTTTGCCCGGTAAAGATGGTAGAGCCGTTCAATCACGACCGCCAGAGAAAGAATGGAACAGAAAAGTATCGGATACATTACCGGTCCACCTCTTTGAAGTATCTCCCACATTCCCAACTGCCACATCGCTATCCTCCTTCAATGAGCACATAAGTTACGCGACTGAAAGGAGCGTAACTTATATGTGCGAATTGAACCCCCACACCAATTGCGTAATAACGACGTCATATTGCAATTGGTGTGGGGGTCAACTTCATTCTGTATTCGCCTTGAGCCAGTTAAGCCTCTCGCGGGCAAATCTACGTATATCCTCCTGTTCCGAGGATATCAGACGAGAATAAACCTCCTGGGCATCATACCATTTTCCCTGTTTCTCCAGAATGCCGGCGATTTTCATGTTTGTGCGTTCAATGAGCGGCTTATTCTGCAGCCCTTCAAGATAGACTATCTTGAGATATTCCACCAGCGCATCGTTTAGATTATCGTCCTCTTCCAGGATTGAGGCCATATCAAATTTTATCAAAGCATTTAAATCTATTAAAGGACAATTTTCTGCCTTTCTCAATAAAGACAGTGCGGCCTTAAAATCCCTCTCCTCTTTTTTCAGTTCCGCCTGTTCTTTCAGGGCGAGGTAATAAAAATGCATATCGGGAAATCTCCTCTCTAATTGCTGAAAAATATCTGCCGCCTCTTTGAATAACCGCGCCTCTTTCAGGATTATCCCCTTTCTATAAAGGGCATCGGGGACAAGCGGACTGCCGGAATATCTGATGGTCAACTGTTCAAAATACCTGATTGCCGAAAGATGGTCTTTTTTATGGTAAAGGACCCAGCCCAGCCAATAATAGGCATCGTCGACCAAATCATCCCGAGGAAATCTGGAGGGTATCTGCAGAAAATAGTCCCTTGCCTTACTCCAGTTTTTATTCCGGTAGTAATATTCCCCCAGCCAGAAGATAATATCAGGGGAAATTTCTGAATCCGGATAACGCAGGAGAAAATCGTTGAGCGACTTGAGAAAATTCTTCTCTTTGCCGGAAAAATATTGCGCCCAGGCGCTATAATAGTCAACCGCCATCAGATGTTCCCGGGACATCCCTGACATTCTAATCCTTTTGAACAAATCCAATGCCTCCTGGTGTCTCTGCATATTCATCAGACAAACGCCTCTTTTTACATTGGCCTCGGCGGCATAACGCGACCTGCTGACAACCAATTTGGCAAATTCCTCCTCTGCGGACGGGAAATTTCCCTGCTTAAAGTAGGACATCGCGATATAATAGCCCGCCTCTTCCAGGAAGCGGGTTTTGGGAAAATTTGCCAAGAGGCTGCGCAGGGCTATAATTGCCGCATCGTATTTATCCATCCTGAAGAATACCATTCCCAATTGCATCTGGGCATAATCCGCATATAAACTGTGGGTATGTTCCTTCAGGATGCTGTCGTATGCATCCTGGGCTCTTTTGAATTCGTTTTTTTCCAGATATATATCGCCCAGATGGGCAAGGGAGGACGCCTTTATGATTTCGTCATCAGAATAACGCAGCAGGTCTTCAAATGTCAGGATGGCGTCTTCGCTCCTGCCCATCTTCTGATATGCCCAGCCGAGGGTATAAAAGAAATCATCTCTGTCAGATCGCCTGCTGAATTTTTTTATCGCCCCCAGGCAAAAATCTACCGTCTCCTGAAAACGGAACAGATTATACAAACAGTCGGCCTTGCCTAAATAAGCAGAAACTGCATATTGCGAAGCGGGAAACTCTTTTATCAACCTCTCATAAATATCAAGGGCCTCCTCATATTTATCTGCCTTAGCCAGGCTTGCGGCTAATCCTAAAAGGGCGGAGTCAAGCACCTGACTTCTGGGATTAAGCTCAATAAACTTGGCAAAATATTCCTGCGCATCTTCTAAGCGTTCCATCTTCAAATAGGTCCAGGCAATCCCGAAACGGGATAGTTCCCGGAAGCGGGAACGCGGAAAACGCGTGATGACCTGAGAATAATTCTCTAATGCCTGGTGGTAATCGGAGGAATTGAAATTTGCCTCTCCGAGGTAATAATATGCCTCGTCAAGCGCCCTGGGACGGGGAACCCGTTTGATATACAGAGAGAAACATCGTCTGGCGGCATCATAGTCATTTAATCTGAGATAACCTATCCCGCGATGCATCTCGATATCCTGAGCCAGTTCCTCATCGAGCTCCTGTTTATTTAATTTTTCCCACCAGAGAAAGGCATCCCTGAATGCCCCGCTTTCAAAATAGGTCATGGCAATGGAATGCAGGGCGTAGTTTCTATACTCCGAATCCGGGAATTCGTTGACAACCCGGCCGAAATAGTCCCTTGCCGCGGAGAAATCCTTTCCTTTTAAATAAATCTCCCCTAACCAGTAAAAGGCAACATCGGTTACATTTATCTGGCGGGGTCTATTTAAAACCTTTTCCAATTCCGAGATTGCCGGCAACAATTTATCCAGATGATAATTGCACTGTCCCAGCATAAGCTGCGCCTGAACGATCCTGTCGCTGCGGGGATATTTCTTAACGAAGGACTCCAGTTGTCCCTTGGCTACCTCATAAAACTTATCCTCAAAGGCCTTCTTGGCAAAGATAAATTCATCTTCCTCGTTTGTAATTACCGCAAAGGCAATAGACCTAAGGGCGAATATTATAAATAATAGAGTAAAAATTAAAGCGTTCTTTTTCATATTCTGCCTTGTAAAATAAATAAGGGTTGCGTCTGCGCAAAAATCAAACCTTTATTTGGTTGACAGGGCAATATTCATTTATTGCGATATAATTCGCGACTATTTATTTTACCACAAACAGTCATTTTTCTCAAGGACATTCGGCATTAACCGGCTATTATACATATTATACGAGGAGTTTCTTCAGGTATTGGCCGGTATATGACTGAGGAGAGGCAGCAATTTCCTCCGGGCTGCCGGAGGCCACCACATATCCGCCTTCCTCTCCTCCCTCCGGCCCTAAATCAATAATATAATCGGCGGTCTTGAGCACATCCAGATTATGCTCAATCACCACTACCGTATTTCCCATGTCTACCAGTCTATGCAAGACATCAAGCAATTTTTCGATGTCGGCGAAATGCAGACCCGTAGTGGGTTCGTCTAAAATATAAAAAGTGGCTCCCGTAGATCTCTTACTCAACTCCGCCGCTAATTTAACCCTCTGCGCCTCGCCGCCGGAAAGGGTGGTTGCCGACTGACCCAGCTGGATATATCCCAGACCCACGTCGTAAAGGGTCGTTAGTTTATTTTTTATCTTCGGAATATTCTCATAGAGGGCAAGCGCTTCTTCAACCGTCATCTCCAAACAATCACGGATGGATTTGCCTTTGTATTTCACCTCCAGCGTCTGCTCATTAAAACGCGCCCCCTTGCATACCTCGCAGACCACATAGACATCGGGAAGAAAATGCATCTCAATCCTTTTTAACCCATCTCCCTGACATGCCTCACAGCGCCCTCCCTTAACGTTGAAACTGAATCTTCCCGGCTTATACCCCCGCATCCTGGATTCGGGCAGCATGCTGAATATTTCGCGGATATGGCTGAAGACCCCGGTGTAGGTTGCCGGATTGGAACGCGGGGTTCTGCCGATCGGCGACTGGTCAACAACGACCACCTTGTCGATAAGTTCTATTCCTTTTATATCCCGGTGCCTTCCCGGTTTTTCCTTGGAATAATACAACCTCTGGGCAAGCGCGCGATAGAGAATCTCGTCAATCAGCGTGCTTTTTCCCGAACCGGAAACCCCCGCAACGCAGGAAAAAACGCCTAAAGGGATCTTCACATCAATATTTTTAAGATTGTGTTCTTTTGCCCCCAGGATATTCAGGGTTTTGCTGTTTTTATACGGACGCCGCGCCTGCGGCATCTTTATCTTCAATTCTCCGCGCAGATATTCTGCCGTCAGAGAATCCTTGCACAGTAAGACCTTTTCCAGACTTCCTTCGCAGACGACCTTTCCTCCGTGTTTTCCTGCCCCCGGACCTAAATCTACGATATAATCGGCGCTGCGCATGGTGGCTTCGTCGTGCTCCACTACAATCAGGGTATTGCCGAGGTCACGCAGTGTCTTCAGCGTGCTAAGCAGCTTGCTGTTGTCCCGTTGATGCAGGCCGATGCTGGGTTCGTCCAGGATATAGAGGACCCCCACCAATCCCGCCCCTATCTGGGTGGCTAAACGGATGCGCTGCGCCTCTCCTCCCGAAAGGGTCGAACTGGAACGCTCCAGGGTGAGATAACCCAGTCCGACGTTGAGCATAAAATCGAGCCGACGGATTATTTCTTTCAAAACCTGCTGGGCAATTGTTCTCTGGGCAGGGGTTAATTTCAGACTGTGGAAAAATTCCTTTGCCTGGTTTACCGACATAGCGGTAATGTCGGTAATTGCCCTCCCCTCAATTTTTATGTGGAGGCTTTCCAATCTCAGACGTTTACCCTGACATAAAGGACAGGGGAGCGTGCTCATAAAACGATTAATCTCTTCTTTTAAATAGGCGCTTTCCGTGTTGCGGAACAGCCTCTCAAGATGAGGCACAACCCCTTCGTATGGTTTACCCCATATCCAATCATCGCAGCCGTAGAGGACAATCCGCTGAATATCTCTGCTCAATTTTTTAAAAGGCGTATCTAAACTGAAATCTAATTTAGCGGCAAGTTCTCTCAAAATGCCGCGATAATACAGTATATAACCCCTCCCGCCTCTTCTCCAGGGCCCGATTGCCCCTTCGCGGATGGATTTGTCTTTATCGGGCACAACCAGATCCGGGTCAATCTCCATCTTCGTGCCCAGACCGTTGCACTGCGGACAGGCCCCGTATGGAGAATTAAAAGAGAATATGCGCGGCTCAATCTCTCCGTAACTTATACCGCAGTCTGCGCAGGCAAAAAGTTCACTATAAAGGGTGTCTTGCAAACCGTGGCCTGTTGCCTGTCGCCTGCTGCCGGCTGCCCGCGGCTTTCCCGCGCTATCTTCCTGACTTATAAGAATCAGTCCTTTACCAAACTTAAGTGCGGTCTCAATGGAATCGGCAAGGCGCTTCTTAACCTCGGGACCCAGGGTAAGTCTATCCACTACCAGCTCAATATGGTGCATCTTCTTCTTATCTACGCTTATTTCTCCATCCAGGTCATAGACCTTTCCATCAACTCTCACCCGCACAAAGCCCGTCTTACGCAGGTCCCGGAAAAGATTCTGGTATTCGCCTTTTCTCCCCCTCACCTGCGGGGCAAGTATCTGTATCTTTGTGCCGGCGGGAAGCGCATTTACCTGCGCGATTATCTCCTGGGACGACTGGCGGGAAATCTTTCTGCCGCACTTATAACAATGCGCAATCCCTATGCGGGCAAATAAAAGACGCAGGTAATCATATATCTCTGTCTGAGTCCCTACGGTAGAGCGCGGATTTCCTCCCGCGCTGCGCTGTTCAATGGAAATGGCCGGGGAAAGCCCCTCGATATAATCCACCTCCGGCTTCTGCATCTGCTCCAGGAACTGTCTCGCGTAGGCAGAAAGCGACTCCACATAACGGCGTTGTCCTTCAGCATAGATGGTGTCAAATGCCAGAGAGGATTTCCCCGAGCCGCTTAAGCCCGTAATCACAATAAGTTTATTGCGCGGGAGTTCTAAGTGGATATTCTTCAGGTTATGCTGACGTGCGCCGTGGATAACTATAGACTCAGACACGTTCGTTATTGGGTTACTTGGGTTATTGGGTTGGTTATTGATAATTATACTATAAAATGGGAGAGATTACACCCGCTTAAAGCAGTTCTCAACTATTTTGCGGACTCTGCGGAATTTTTGCGGTTTTGCGGTTACAAAGAAAAACCCCGATATCGCATCGGGGTCTCTCTCTTGAAAAACCTCTTATCCCAGCAAATAAAGTTATCTTTTCTTTTTCTTATTTCCGCCACGGGCCATCTTTGCTCTGGAGATATCGCCATGCTTATCCACAAAATAAAGATATCCCGCCTGCTTCTTTATTCCTACCTTCGCGACCTTCTCTGCCATTCCTTACTCACCCCCTCTCTGCAATGAGCAGATGATTTACGGAGCCCGCAGGGCGACGTAAATCATAGCTCGTTATTATTTCATTGTAAAGCGTCTGCGAATTGCACCCCCACACCAATTGCGAATCAGGCAACGTTATATTGCAATTGGTGTGGGGGTAAATTCGGACATACCTGTCTACCGACAGGTAGATAAGTTATGTCGCTTATCTTACTATAAGGCTCCATAACTTATGTCCTCATTTAAGTGCCTATTTTTACATTACCCAGAATATTCTCCAGCGTTGCAATTGCCGATAATGCCGCCAGATAACTTGTCTTGGGATTTTCCGACATGGGAAAATTCTCCAGTCTGGCTGAGAATTTACCAAAGGCGCCCTCAAATTCAATCTCATGGATATTGCGCGTATACTGCGGCGAGGCAACAATCCTCACCAGGGTATTCTTTGCCCCTATGCCTGCCAAACTGAGCACTGCCGCAATATTAACGTTCTGGGGAAATCCCTTTATGGCCTCCTCCGCCGAGCCCTCAAATATCAGCACCTCGCCGTCGATTCTCGCCAGGTTTATATTCTTCTCAATAACGTAAGGGGCAGAATCCAGACTGCGGGGCGATTTCCTTGTCGTTAGAGTTACGCTGGTTATTTTGTCAAACCTGGCTGCCTGCAGGGTGTCCACTCCTCCGATAGCCCCCGAAGGAATATATATCCTGCGATTTAATTTCTTAGCCAGTTCAAGCAACTCCGGGTTATTTAAAATCCCACCCACGCTCATCACCAGAATATCGCGATTGAGCCGGATTGTCCGGCGGGCAATATCCGCCGCGGCGCGCGCTGAGGCAGCCTCCAGAACCAGATGGCTATGCCAGATAAGGCGGTCCAGATTTAAAACCCTGGGTTTTGCCTTCAGCTCGCGGGACAGATTTTCTGCCTTCATTAAGTCTATATCACAGAGTCCGACCAGGCGCGCCCTATGAGAAAAACGCTCCTCAATGGCGTGCGCCAATGTCTTGCCAATCACCCCGCAACCCACTATCCCTATCTTTACCATACCGTTAAATATAAGCTTCGTTTACCGTATACGGTAAACGGTACACGGTTAACGGTAAACGTAACGCTATAATACGTAATTCAGTAGCCCGCAACCGCCTGCCACTTCTTTTCTTTGGAAACCTCAAGCATCCTCTCTAAAGACTGCTTTGCCTTTCTCCTTATCTCCTCCGGAACGGTTATCTGATGAATCATCAATTCCAAGGAATGGGCAACCCAGCCCAGGGTAATTAATTTCATATTTGCACAGACAAGGTGTTCTGACGGAAGGTAAAATTTCTTCTCGGGATTTTCCTTTTCCAGACGGTAGACAAGGCCCCTTTCTGTCCCGATGATGAACTCGCGGCAGGGAGACTTATTTACATACGTAAACATCCCGCCGGTACTCAGGACATTATCCGCAAGCGCAAGCACCTCCGGACGGCATTCGGGATGGGCAATAAACTCCGCCGCGGGGTGCTCTTCCTTAATCTCCGTAACCTCCTCCTCTGTCAAACGGATATGAGTAGGACAGAATCCGTTCCATAAGATTATCTCTTTGTCGGGAACGTTCAACTGTATATACGCGCCTAAGTTTTTATCCGGAACAAAGATTATTCTCTTATGAGGAAGCGAACGCACCACCTCTATTGCATTGCTGGAAGTGCAGCAGATATCGCTCTCCGCCTTTACGCGTGCTGAAGAATTAACATAGCATACCACCGCCGCATCCGGATACTGCTGGCGCATCGCTTTTAATTTTTCAGCCGTCACCATATCCGCCATAGGGCATCCGGCTTCCTTCACGGGCAGAAGGACTTTTTTATCGGGGTTTAATATCGCCGCGCTCTCAGCCATAAAATGCACACCGCAGAAAACAATCACCTCCGCATCAACATTTACCGCCACCTGCGAAAGGGCAAGAGAATCGCCAAGGTGGTCAGCGATATCCTGTATCTCCTCGCGTTGATAATTATGCACAATAATGACCGCCTTGCGCTCTTTTTTGAGAACGGCTATCTTTTTCTTCAGGTTTTCTATATATCTTCTGTCATCGTTTATTGTATAGACCATCGCTAATCCCCTGATTTCATTTGCGTCTCGCTATTTTGTTTTTCTCATCAACAAATACAATCTTCGCTGAAAAATCCCTGACCTTTCTCTCTTCTACCAATGCATAGGAGATAATGATGACTTTATCCCCGATCTCCGCCCAGCGCGCCGCCGCCCCGTTCATACAGATTGTCCCCGAACCGGGCTTTCCCTCCAGGACATATGTCTCAACCCGCGTTCCATTATTCAGATTTACAATCTGCACCCTTTCACCGGAAAGGATATCCGCCGCAGCAAGCAGTTTTTTATCAATAGTGATGCTTCCGATGTATTTCAGATTGGCATCGGTTACCGTCGCCCCGTGTATCTTTGACTTAAGCATCATCCGCATCATTGCCATCTCCAGCCTCCAGCTTCTAAACATTTAGTATCATATTGTCAATGAGCCTGGTCTTCCCCATCCAGACTGCCAGGGCAATCAATACCTTCCCCTTTATCTTTTTTACCGGCTCCAATGTCCTGGCGTCAACTATCTCTATATATTCTATACGAGGACCTTTCCTCTCTGCAATGTTTTTTTTCATCTCTGAAACAATTTTCTCCGCGCTGCGTTTTCCTTCCCTGACCAATATCTGGGCAGTCTTCAGCGCTTCATACAAACAGAGCGCGTCTCGCCGTTCTCTTTTATCCAGATAGATATTGCGCGAACTCATCGCCAGACCATCGGATTCTCTGACAATAGGCAGCGTTTTGATTTTTATACCCGTATTCAAGTCTTCGGCCATTTTCTCAATTACCCTTGCCTGTTGTGCATCCTTCTGGCCAAAATAGGCAATATCCGGACGGACGATGTTGAAGAGTTTAGTCACTACCGTGGTAACCCCTCTAAAATGTCCGGGCCGGAACCTGCCGCAGAGGCCATCTGTCAACCTCTCGACATCTACGCAGGTGGCATAATCCTGAGAGTACATCTCCCCATCCTGAGGAACAAAGATTATATCCACTCCCGCGCCCCGTGCCAATTTCATATCGCGGGGTAAATCCCGCGGATAGCGCCTGAAATCTTCGCGCGGACCAAACTGGAGGGGATTGACATAGATACTCATCACTACCACATCGGCATCTTTCTTTGCCTGTTGCGCGAGCGAGAGATGTCCTTTGTGGAGACACCCCATCGTGGGAACAAAACCGATGGTTTTACCTTTTCTATGTAATTCCCTAACCAACCTCTGCATAGTTTTAATTTTTTTAACCAGCCTCATATTTTTTCAGCAATTGGCTAATTGTTTTTTTAAGCAGAGGGTGCCTGAATAAAGGAGAGATCTCGCTCAGGGGTTTCAGGACAAATAACCTCTTTTTTATCTCCGGATGGGGAATAGTCAAATCTTCATTTTTTATAACGCATTTGCCGTAAAGCAAAATATCTAAGTCAATGGTCCGCGGCGCCCATTTTATCGCGCCCTTCCTTCTCCCCAGGAGACATTCGATCCTTTTTAACCGATCAAGCAATTCGAGGGGTGGGTATTCTGTTTTTATCTTTACAACCCCGTTTAGAAACTTACCCTGCGGCGGTCCGCCTAAAGGCTCTGTCTCGTAAATCCGCGACCGCCTGATTAGCCTGATTTTCTTATCCTTCTTTAGAAGCGATATTGCCTTCTTTATATTTTTTTCTCTATCCCCGAGATTTGAGCCAATGCCGATATATGCAATCACTTCTAACAACTATCGTATAGCGCCCTGTCTGCAAAATAAGGGTTGCATCTTAAGTAGTTCTCACCGAAAAAGTATTTTTTACACAAATTATCACGAATAAAATTCGAATTACCACTAATTAATTCGTGGTCATTTGATTAAAATTCGTGGCAATTTGTGCTAAGCGAAGGTTTTTCAGTATTAACTATTACAGGACTTTACCTATCCTCTCCACCGCCTCTTTTATCCTTTCCTGGGAGGTGGTCAGGGCAAAACGCATATACCCTTCACCCGTTTCGCCGAAACCCACGCCCGGCGTGGCTACCACATTTGCCTCTTCCAGAAGAAGCCTGGCAAACTCAAGAGACGATTTCTCTCCTTTAGGCAAAGGCGCCCAGAGATAAAAAGTAGCGCGGGGTTTCTTTATCTGCCAACCCAGATCCCCCAGCCCCTCAACCAAACCGTTCCGTCGCTCTTCGTATATCCGATTTATTCTGGAAATATGCGTCTGGTCTCCTTCAAGGGCAGCGATACCGGCAATCTGAATGGCCTGAAAAATACCCGAATCAACATTGGTCTTCACCTTTCCCAGGGCGGAAATAATCTCCCTGTTTCCGCAGGCCCAGCCTATACGCCAACCGGTCATATTATGGGTTTTGGAAAGAGAATGGAATTCAATACCCACATCTTTCGCCCCTTCGGACTGCAAAAAACTCGGGGCGCGATAGCCCCCGAAACTTATCTCGGAATATGCGGCGTCGTGGCAGACAATCAGATTGTTTCTTCGGGCAAATCTAACCGCTTCTGCAAAAAAATCTCTACTGCAAACCGCTCCCGTAGGGTTGTTGGGATAGTTCAGAAAAATAATCCTTGCTTTCTGCAGGATGCGTGGGCTTATTTTCCTGAAATCGGGCAGGAAATCATTCCGGGATAAAAGAGGCAGGGAATAAGGTATGCCTCCGGCGAGAATTGTTCCTGTTTTATACGGAGGATAGCAGGGGTCGGGCACCAAAACCGCCTCCCCGGGATTTACGAAAGCCAGAGGTATATGGGCAATGCCTTCCTTTGACCCGATTAAAGGCTGTATCTCGCTTTGCGGGTCAAGTTTCACGCCAAAGCGCTCTCTATACCAGTTCGCAATGGATACCCTCAATCTTTCTAAACCCAGGTCCAGTGCGTAATGCTGATTGCTGGGTTCCTGTGCCGCCTGATATAATGCCTCAACGATATGCGCAGGGGTCGGCTGGTCGGGGTCGCCGATGCCTAAATCAATCAGGTCAACTCCCTTATCCTTGAGTCTTCTTTTAGCGCGGTCTATCTCCGTAAAGAGATAAGGAGGCAACTTCTTAAGACGTTTAGAGGTCTCTATCATATACGGCTTCATTTGACTGCCTGCATATCATAAAGTCCGGGCTTCTGTTTTACGACAAACCCTGCCGCCCGCAGCGCACCCTTGGCAAATATATCGCGGGTCTTGGCGCTATGGGACAGCTCTATAGTATCAAAGGGACTATCAAAGACAACCCGATGGTCTCCCACAATCTCTCCCTCGCGAATTGATTTTATATCCTCCGCCTTTCTTTTCGCGGTCTCCTGCACGATTTCGGCAAGTTTTTTCGCCGTTCCGGAAGGCGCATCCTTTTTATGCGTATGATGCGCCTCAATGATATTCACCGTATACCCGTCGGAGAGCCTTGCGGCTGCCTCTTTGACCAGACTGAAAAGCAGATTGACGCCGATAGACATATTAGGAGAAAAGACAATCGGAATCTTCTCTGCCGCGGTTTTTATCCTCGCCTTCTCTTCTTCGCTCAGCCCTGTGGTTCCAATCACCATCGGTCTTTTATATTTTACGGCAAAGCCCAAATGTTCTATTGTGGCAACGGGATGAGTAAACTCAATCAGGCAGTCAGCATTTTGAACCTCTTCGGGATTGTCGGAAATCTTCACTCCCTGAATGGATTCGCCGAGCCGGGGATGGCCCTTTGCCTCCAGGGCAGCAACCAGTTTAAAACCCGCCTCGCCTTCCGCCAGGGAAATAATCCTTGAACCCATCTTTCCGCAGGCGCCGCTTACCGCTAATCTAATCACTCTAAACTACTCCTTTTATTAAGTAGCGAGTAGAGAGTAGCAAGTAGCGAGAAAAATTATTGAAACTCTAACCCCAAAATCCTAAACTCTGAACAAACTCAAAACCCAAAACTGTTTTGGATTTTGGGTTTAGGATTTTGGATTTGTTTAGGGTTTAGAGTTTAGTGTTTAGGGTTTCAAAATCTCTCTACTCCCTACTTGCTACTCGCTACTTTTTATTTCATAAGCTCATATTCTCTCAACGCCTGTTTGAGTTTCTCTAAGTTTTCCGGAGACATCGGACACAGGGGAAGCCGGAGTTCCGGTTCGCACATACCCAAAAGCCCCATTGCCGTTTTTACCGGCATGGGGTTGGTTTCTATAAACATCGCCTTAATCAAAGGAAGTAATTTGTAATGCAGTTTCTGGGCCTCCAGAATTTTACCTTTCTCAAAAGCGGAAACAAGCGCCTTGACATCGGCGGGAACAATATTGGCTACTACAGAAATTACCCCCACTCCGCCTATCGCTAAAAGCGGTAAAGTTAAACTATCGTCTCCTGAGATAAGGGAAAATTCTTGCGGGCAGAGCGCCTTGACCCGCGCCATCTGGTCTAAAGACCCCGATGCCTCTTTTACGCCTACGATATTCTTGCAGTCGCGCGCCAGCCTTGCCATCGTCTCGGGTTCAATGTTTACCCCCGTGCGCGAGGCGATATTATAAAGGATAATCGGGATATCCACTGCCTCGGCAATTGCCTTGAAATGCTCATACAGCCCTTTCTGCGTCGGACGATTATAATAAGGCGAGACCTGCAGAGAGGCATCTGCGCCTGCTTTCTTGGCGTGTCTGGTAAGCATAATCGCCTCGGACGTGGAATTAGAACCCGTCCCGGCAATTACCGGCATCCTGCCTTTAACCGTCTCCACGGCAAGTTCAATCACCCGCTCGTGTTCCTCAAAAGAGAGCGTGGGAGATTCCCCGGTTGTCCCGCAGGGAACCACCCCGTCAGTTCCTTCCTTAATCTGAAACTCAATTAAATCCTTTAATCTTTTCTCATCTATCTTGCCATCCTTGAATGGCGTAACCAACGCTACAATCGAATCTTTAAACATCATATACCTCCTGTATAATATATGGATAATTTACGTTGCGTTTACCGTTAACCGTGTACCGTTTACCGTAAACGGTAAGCGGTAAACAGCGACGAGCGATAGCGAGGAGCGGGTAAACGTAACTATATAAATTAGTACATGTATTTACCTACAAATACAATTTCTGCCTTTCCCTCCAGCCAGACACCCGTGATTTTCTCTTTTATCTTATCGAAAAAGACCTTGAGCACCTCTCCGCTTTCTGTTTTTACATTAATTACGCACCTTTCTTTTGTTTTTGATTTTCGCCTGCCCTGGCTTGATATTCTGGCAGGCCAGGGATATCTGCTGTTTGATACTATTGCTGACGCCACCGCCCCGGTTCCGCAGGCAAGCGTCTCGCCCTCTACGCCCCGCTCATAGGTCCGCAATAAGATATTCTTGCGGTTTTCTATTTCCACAAAATCCACATTCGTTCCCTGAGGTAAGAATTTGGGGTGGAAACGAATAAACTTGCCTAAATTTCTGACGTTGGTATTCTTTAAATCATTAACAAATAACACTGTATGGGGAACCCCGGTATTTATAAAATTGACGTTGTATTTTTCTCCGCCGATATTGAGAGAGATATCCATTTTCAAATCTGAGGGCTCGGTCATCTTTACCTTAACCAGGTCTCTATTTACTACCGCTTCCAATATCCCCGCCTTAGTCTCAACCTTAAACCTCTTCTTGCCTCCAGCCTCCAACTTCCCGCTTCCCGTTCTATACAGCGCCACGCACCTCAGGCCATTTCCACACATCTCGGCTTCCGAGCCATCGGGGTTAAAGATGCGCATCTTAAAATCAGCGGTGCGTGATTTCTCAATCACCAATAGTCCATCCGCCCCCACCCCATACTTTCTATCGCAAATGCTTTTTGCCAGGCCGCTTAAGTCTGCAGCCTGTTGCCTGCCTGCCCTGGCCGTATTTTTGACAGGCAGGCCAGGGTAGCTTATTGCGGAGATTACTACGAAGTCATTTCCCGAGGCCACCATCTTCACAAAATCAATCTTGTCCATCGCATTCAAATCCTTAGGATTTAGAGTTTACCCCGAACCACAGAAAGCCACGGCTGCTCGCCTCGCTCGACGCGAGTCG
>JBBIPY010000010.1:0-23648 GCA_037442605.1 Candidatus Omnitrophota bacterium | reverse complement strand
CTAGTTATTTCTTTTTTCTTCTGTCCAAGTCGTAGCGTTCGATTTTTTTATTCAATGCCTGGCGGGTTATGCCTAAGAGTTCCGCCACGCGGGTTTTATTCCAGTGCATCTCTCCCAAGACCTCGGAAATAATTTTCTTTTCGTAGGTATTGATTACTCCCTTGAGAGAGCGCGTTTTGATTTCTTCTATCTTAAGATTTATCCCTCCCGAGCGGATGCGCTCTGAGAGGTCATCAGGAGTAATCGTCTCTTCCTCGCATAAGATTACCGCCCGTTCTATCTCATTTTCGAGTTCGCGGACATTGCCCGGCCAGTCGTATTCGTATAATAATTTGGCGGCGGCGGGAGAAAATTCCTTGATGTCTTTGTTTATCTTCTGGGCAAATCTTCTCAAGAAATAGTCCGCTAATATGGGGATGTCTTCTTTCCTTTCTCTCAGAGGGGGGATGTGAATTTCAACAACGCTTATACGGTAGTAAAGGTCGCGTCGGAAACTGCCGCGGTCTACCTCCTTGGTCAGGTCACGGTTGGTGGCGGCAATCAGACGCACATCTATTTTTATATCCTGGGTTCCTCCCACCTTCTTGATTACCCCTTCCTGAATCACCCGCAGGAGTTTTGCCTGGAGGTTGGGACTGATGTCGCCTACCTCATCCATAAAAAAGGTCCCTTTATCCGCGATTTCGAACAGACCTTTTTTTTCGGCAATGGCGCCGGTGAAGGAGCCCTTGACATGACCAAAGAGTTCCGTCTCCAGAAGCGTCTCGGTAAGGGCAGAGCAGTTTACCGCTACAAATGCGCCGTCTTTGCGCCCTCCGTTGTAGTGGATTGCCCTTGCCACCAGCTCCTTGCCTGTTCCCGTTTCTCCTGTGATTAGAACCGTGCTTTCGGTTTTGATTACCTTGGACATTACCTCAAAGACCTGATACATCTTTGGGCCTTCTCCGATTATCTCCGGAAACAGTCTTTCTTTTCCTTTAGGCATCTTGACCTCCTCAAAAATCTGCAAAACAAATTTTTGAACAGAACTTTTGCGACCCTTGCTGTTAAGATTTTATCAAAAAAAACGAAATTTTTCAATTAAAATCAGAGTTTCTTCTTTCTCAGATACGAAGGCAGGATATTGAGTTCTTCGCGGTATTTTGTTACGGTACGACGGGCAATGCTTATCCCTTCTGTTTTAAGTTTGTCCACTATATCCTGGTCGGTAAGCGGATTAATTTGGTCTTCCGTCTTGATTAGCTCTGCGATTTCGGATTTCAGGAAATCAATAGAGACATCCTGCCCTTCTTCTTTTTTAACCGCCTTGGAAAAGAAGTCTTTCAATTCAAATATGCCCATATGGGTCTGGATGTATTTGCCGTTGATAGTGCGGCTTACAGTAGATTCGTCTACGCCTATCTTCTCGGATACCTGCGCTAAGATGAGCGGCCTGAGGTGTCCTTTCCCCTCCTCGAAAAACTCTTTCTGGACATCAACGATATACTGGGCAATCTTAAGCACAGTTTCCTGACGTTGGTTGATTGCCCGGATTAGCCACTCTCCCGCCGCGAGTTTATCCTGGATGTATTTTTTGGCATCATCAGGGGTATGGGGGTCCTTCAGAAGCCGCGTGTAATATTGGTTGATACGTATAGTAGGCTGGTAGTCGTTATTTAGCGAAACTATGTATTTTCCGTCATCAGTTTGTTCTAAGTTCAAATCGGGCAGCACATAAATGGGGCGTTCGCTGCTGATAGCCCTGCCGGGTTTGGGCTCTAACTCAGCCAGAGTTTTACCGACCTCTTTTAGCGCATCCGTGGTTATATTGAGGTCCTTGCATATCCTGTCGTATTTCTTAGACTCAAATTCCTGGAGATGGGTCTCCACCACCTTAAAGGCGAGAGGATCCATTTTGTCTTTTCTCTTCAGTTGAAGCAGGAGGCATTCTTTTATATCCCGCGCACCTACCCCTGCCGGATAAAACGTCTGAATGAGCGTGAGGATTTTTTCAGCCTCAGCGATGGGCTTATTCAGACCTTGGGCAATTTCGTTTAGGGGGATAGTCAGGTATCCATCATCATCGATATTGCCGATGATGATTTCTCCGATTGCCTCTTCCTCCGCTGAAATATTGTTGAGTCTGAGTTGGTGCAGCAATTCGTCCTGAAGAGTAGGCGGTTTGGTAATCAGACTCTCGCGATAGGCGCGTTTTCTTTCCAATTCTTCTTTATTGGGCTCCTCCTCTTTAGCAAAGTAATCAGACCAGTCTTCCTCTCCTGTGTCTTCCTGGGAGGAGGGGTCTTCTTTCTTGGGTTTATCTTCGAGTTCGATAAGGGGATTTTCCTGGAATTCCTGCTCGAGAAGCTCTCTTAATTCAGGCAGGGTCAATTCCAGGATATGGATTGCCTGAAACATCTGAGGCGAAAGCTTTAATTTCTGAACAATTTCTTGTTGTAATTTTGGTCCAGTAGCCATATTTAGTTAGGATTTACCTGTGTAGCGGCAGGCAGATAACCTATGTCTTTATTTACATATAATAACAGAGGAGGAAAAGGAATGCAATATTTTTCTTCATAGAATTGATTTGACACCCCATAATTTTAGTGATAGGATTATTTATCCCAAAAGAGAAGAAAGGGGAGACGGATATGCGCAAGTTAATAGTAATTTCATTGTTCTTATTGTTGGGTATAGGCTGTATAAGCCAGGTTTCGGCTTATTGGATCTGGACCCCCCGGACCGGCAAATGGGTTAATCCCAAATACGCAGTAAAGGATACGCCGCAGGAACAACTTGAGTGGGCAATGGGTTTTTATATGGAAAAAGACTACGAGGCGGCAATCCGCGAATTCAAGAAACTTATCAAAAACTATCCTAATTCGTCTCAGGCCTGCGATGCGCAGTATTTCATCGGACGTTCATACGAAGACCTCTCCAGTTTCTACGAAGCCTTTCAGGCATATCAGAAGGTAATTACCGTATATCCCTACACACAAAAGGTAGAGGAGATGATTGAGCGGCAATATCGCATAGGTGATTTGTATTTTGCCGGGCACAGAGACAGATTCCTCGGTCTTGGGGTGGTTTCTTCCCTGGATCGCGCGCTGGATATATTCCAGAAGGTTGTGGAGAATGCCCCCTATGGGAAATATGCTGCCCCCGGTCAATATAAAATCGGCATAATTTTACGCAGATTAGGCAGGTTTGATGAGGCAAAACAGGCTTTCTTGAAATTAGAGAAAAATTATCCTGAATCGACTTTTGCCAAAGAGGCAAAATATCAGATAGGGCTTTCGGGGTATAAAACCGCTCCCAGGCCGGATTATACGCAGGAAGAAACAGATTCCTCCATTAGAGAAATAGAGGAATTCATCGAGGAAAATCCCCGGTCGTCTCTTCAGGAAGACGCCCGCAAGATTCTTGCCGAACTGAAAGACAAGAAAGCGGCGAGCCTCTATAAGATTGCGCAGTTCTATGAACGCCAGCGCCATATCAATTCGGCATTGCTTTATTATGAGGATATAGTGAATAATTTCTCTGATACCTCCTGGGCAGTTATGTCTCTGGAGCGCATCTCCATTATAAAACAAAAGCAGAAATGATACGTTTACCGTTTACCGTTTACCGTTTACCGTGTAGAGTAATTCTGGTTACTGGTTACTGGTTACTGGTTACTGGGATAGGGGGTTGCGGTTATGCTACCCGCTCCACTTTACCCACTACATTTAAAACCATATCTGTTCCTACCTTTGCGAATAAGGTCGAGATTCAGACCGCAGGCCCAGAATATAAAACCTATTATCCGGGTCTTGAGATAAAAATTACCAATGCGATAGTCGACCGCTTTGTATATGATGGTAATCTGCGTATTTCTAAGGAAGATGTGGCGGATTTGGTCTTAGAAGGGGAGTTGATTGACTACTTAAGACAACCCCTGCGCTATTCAGCATCTGATGAGATAGAAGAATATAGATTATCGCTGATAGTAAATTTGGTTTTGAAGGATAAAGAGGGTAATATAGTCTGGGGAGAGAACAACTTTATTGGTGATACAACCTATCGCATTACCGGACCTTTGGCCAAGACCGAGGCAGGGGCCCTTGACGCTGCCGTAGAAGACCTCGCCCGGCGCATTGTTAATCGTACCGTGGAAGACTGGTAGGCATTTTTCATTCCCGGGTGTTTATTCTTTCCGCAATCCTGCCATGCCTCTATCAGAGCGGGAGACGCATCGCCGCGACGCTGCAATTATGTCTCATCCAGACAGAAATTCGGGCAGAGTTTTTCTTTTCTCAGGCGAAGAGGAATTTCTTAAACGAGAGGCAATAGATAAGTTAAAACAGAGCTACGGTTTGAAAAATAGTCCTGCCTGTTACACATTCTCGCCGGCAGATGAAGATTTTAGCATAGAGAAGGTCGTTGCCCTTGCCCGCACCGCCAATTTATTTTCACCCTACCAGATGATTGTGGTTAAGGATATCGAAAAGATTAGTCCTGCCCAGAGAGAAATCTTATTTTCCTATATCAGACATCCCGCCGGGCACACAAATCTCGTGCTTATGTCAGGCAGGAGGATAAGACAAAAACAGGAGCCGGAATCAGATTTTTTAAACCTTCTGGCAAAACAGCCGAATATAGAAAAGAGGGAATTCGTTCCTCTCTCAGAAGAGGAACTCCGCAGACGGATGGCTTGCTGGATTAAGGAAAGGGGCAAGGCAGTATCTTGCCGTGAGATTGATTTTATTCTGGCTAAGTCGGGCAAGGACCCGGCGCATTTGCGACAGGTTATAGAAAAGGCATGTCTCTATGCCAAGGATAAACAGAGATTAGATATGGCAGTTCTGGAACAGGCTATCGGGAAAGAGGTATCGCTTGATGTATACAGGATGGTTGACGCGATATTGAAGAAGGATATCGCGGGCGCTTTAATGGCATTGAGGGATATGCATCAGTTTAATATAAAAGCTGAGAAAATTATTGGAGCCCTGACCAAGGAGTTAAGGAGGCTTTACGCCGCCAAGAAACTCCTCAAGACAGGGCTTAGTCAATACCAGATAAAAACGAAACTCAAGATATTCTACGCCGATAAGTTTTTTTCTAATCTGAAGGCAATAAAACTGGAAGATTTAGAGACCCGCTTGCGAAAACTGCTTTATATCGACACGGGGGTAAAGACAGGCAAAAAGAAACCTTTCTTCGCCCTTGAGTCCTGGGTTATCGAAGCCGGCAGTTAGGCCTTTTCTTGCGTCGGGGCGGTTTTAAGCAGTTTTTTAGAGAGACGCGAGATTTTTCGGCTGGCGGTGTTCTTATGGATTACGCCTTTTGACCTTGCCTTGCTGAGTTTAGAAATCAGTTTCCTCAGATGGGTTTTTGCGGCGTCAAGTTTTTTCTCGGCAAGGAGGTTTTCAAACTTCTTGATGCAGGTTTTAATCTCAGATTTTACCGCCTTGTTGCGCAGGGTTCTCTTTTTGTCTTTCTTTATCTGTTTGAAGGCTGCGTGATGTACAGGCATTGACTACCTCCCTTCAATGAGCACGCGACTTATGGAGCATTATTCTTCCTAACACGACATAAGTCGCAGTGCGAATTGAACCCTTGACAAACTTACCAAGTTTGTCAAGGGTAAATTCAGCCAGCAGACTTACGTTTCCGACTTCGCTCTTCGAGCTGCGTCGAGACCCGCTGAAAGCGAGGTTCGCTCGCCTCGCTTCCCGCCTGTGGCGAGGCTCGCCCTAAAGGGCGGCGCTGGCGAAGCGGGCCTTCGGCGACCTCGCCGAAGCTTTAGCGAAGGCGGGCGCTTACGCTCCGTAAGTTATGTCTGAAGTTGAAATACTATCATATAGCCAGATTGTTGTCAAAGTGTATTTTTATACACACCAAATTCCCACGAATTTTTTCGAATTAACACAAATTCCTTGTTAAGGATTCGTGGTAATTCCTGACGATGAGTACGACGCATAAAATACTGGCCAGGTCTGCCGGGATAATTAGTCTAGGCACGAGTTTTAGCCGTGTATTGGGATTTATCCGCGATATAGTTATCGCCAGGCTCTTCGGGACCTCGATTTTTGCGGACAGCTTCTTTGTTGCTTTTCGCATACCTAATCTCCTGCGAGACCTGATTGGAGAAGGTGCGGCAAATGCGGCCTTTGTTCCGGTTTTTAGCGAATATTTGATAAAGAAGGAATCCGGGGATTATTGGAAACTGGTTAATTCCCTCTTTAAGATTATGTTCTTTCTGTTGACGATTGTTACCATACTGGGGGTTTTGCTTTCGCCGGTGATTGTAAGCATCATTGCCCCGGGCTTCAGAGGGGAGGCGAATAAATTCCATCTCACCGTGCAACTCACCAGAATTATCTTTCCCTATATATTCTTTGCCGGGCTCACTGCCTTTTTGATGGGGGTGCTGCACTCCCACAAATCCTTTGCCTCTCCTGCCTTTGCTTCCTCTATGTTAAATATAGCCCTGATTATGGGGGCGGTCTGGTGGGCGAGGTATGCGGGTGTATATGGCCTGGCCTGGGCAGTCCTTCTGGGCGGGTTCATTCAGATAATGATTCAGATGCCGCCTTTGCTCAAGACGGGTTTCCGGCTTAATCTAAAGGCAACGATGAGCCACCCCGCCATAAAAAAAATCGGCAGATTGCTTTTCCCGCGTTTTCTGGGCTCCTGCGTGTATCAGATAAATCTATTTGTAGATACCATGCTGGCTTCGCTTGCGAGGATTGTCGGCGAGGGAGGCGTTTCGGCTTTATACTATTCCAATCGGCTGGTGCAGTTTCCTTTAGCCATCTTTGGCATATCGCTTGCCCAGGCGGCCTTACCCACGATGTCTGCCCAGTTCCAGGAGAGAAACTTCGGGAACCTTGCCCGCACCGTATCCTTTTCCCTGCGCAGCGTATTTTTCGTCACTATCCCTTCCGCGGTGGGATTGATGGTTATGGCCGGTCCGATAACG
Source organism: Candidatus Omnitrophota bacterium (assembly GCA_037442605.1). Classification (GTDB taxonomy): domain Bacteria; phylum Omnitrophota; class Gorgyraeia; order DTHP01; family DTHP01; genus JBBIPY01. The sequence continues at coordinate 16,705 of JBBIPY010000010.1, read as the reverse complement.
CGGGTTCTCTTCGAAAGGGGCCAGTTTGACAGTTATTCCACCGCAATTACCTCATCGGCCCTTGTTTTTTATTCCATCGGACTTTTTGCCTATTCGGGGATAAAAATTCTTGTCTCCGCATTTTATTCCCTCCAGGACACCTTTACCCCGGTTAAGGTTGCCAGTGTTTCCCTGGCAGTTAATATCGCCCTCAATCTGATTTTAATGTTTCCCTTGAAGGTGAGCGGTCTGGCCCTGGCTACTTCAATATCAGCCGTATTGAATTTCATCTTCCTCTTCAATTTTCTTAAGCAGAAAATTAAAGACTTGCATGGCAGAAAGATTATCGCTTCTTCTCTGCGTATCCTTTGTGCAGCCCTGCTGATGGGCCTGGTTGCCAGGATTTCCTTCTTAAACCTGAACCCATTTGTAGAAAAAGAAATTTTACTTTTGGGTATAGTGATGATTATTAGCATGACTTCTTATGTGATTTTCTCTTTTATTTTTAAGGTCGAAGAAATCCGGCGTTTGAGAGAATGGGTATTAAAGAAAAGATAAAAGACCTGCCCGATGCTCCGGGGGTGTATCTCTTTAAGGATAAGAACTCGCGGGTGATTTATATCGGCAAGGCCTCTTCTTTGCGCAAGCGGGTCGCTTCGCATTTTGGGAAAAGGGGTTTTCCCAAGGAAGAATTGTTACAGGAGAAGGCGGTTGATATTGATTGCATCCCTACTTCTTCTGAAGCCGAGGCCCTGCTCTGGGAGGCAAGTCTAATCAAAGAAAAACAGCCTCGCTATAACGTCAGTTATCGCGATGATAAAAGTTATCCCTTTCTGAAAATTGCAACCAGCGAGAGATTTCCGCGGATTTTTATCGGCCGGGGTAAAAAAGAAGGAAAAATTTTATATTTTGGTCCTTACAGCAACGCCGGGCTTTTAAGAGAGGCGCTTAAGACGATACGTAAGATTTTTCCTTATCGCTCCTGCCGGAATATTCCTCATAAGGCCTGCCTCTATTACTCCTTGGAACTCTGTCCGGCGCCGTGCACGGGAAAGATCAGCCAAGAGGACTATAAAAAACGGATTCACGAGCTCTGTCTTTTCTTAAAAGGTAAAAGAAAAGAGCTGGAAGAAGAACTTTTCAGGCGGATGCAAGAGAAAGCGAGAACGCAGGATTACGAAGCGGCAGCGCGGATAAGAAACCAGCTCTCTGCCCTTGGACAATTAAAGGCCCTGCGTTTTGGCAAAGAGACAGTTTTGCAGGAACTGCAAAATGTGCTTAATCTGAATAAGCTGCCTTCCCGGATTGAGGCCTTTGATGTCTCGCATATCTCAGGTCGTGAGGCAGTGGGTGCGCTGGTGAGTTTTTCTCAGGGAATTCCGGATAAGAACAATTACCGGCGTTTCAAAATTAAATCTGCCCGCCAAGTCGATGATTTCGATATGATAAGGGAGATAGTTTCCCGGCGTTTCAGACGGCTTAAAGAAGAGAATTTGCCCTTTCCCGATTTGATTCTTATCGACGGAGGCAGGGCGCATCTTGAAGCGGCATACGGAGAATTAAAGAAATCGGACCCTGAGAACTTAGATATAATTTCCCTGGCCAAGGAAGAAGAGCAGGTCTATACCTTAAAGAGGAAGAATCCTTTGAAATTACCCCGCGATTCAAGAGCGCTTCAATTTTTACAGCGGATACGCGATGAAGCGCACCGCTTCGCCATCACATACCATAAAAAATTAAGAAAGAAGGATTCGGGGATTCCTGAAGTAGAGGGTAGTAGAAGGTAGTAGAGGGCAGAAGAGGGCAGTAGAGGACATGAGAAGACAGAAGAAGGCAGAGAGAATTAGGTTGAGCGAGTTTCAAAAAAAGGCCTATGCGGTAGTCAAGAAAATACCTAAAGGCGAAACTCGTTCCTATAAATGGGTGGCCGAGCAGATGGGTAAGCCGCATGCATATCGGGCTGTAGGCCAGGCATTAAATAAAAATCCCTATCCCGAATTTATTCCCTGCCATCGGGTTATCCGCTCTGATGGCTCCCTGGGGGGATATTCGAAAGGGCTAAGGAGAAAGAGTCGTCTCCTTGAGAGGGAAAAATCTATCCTTTAACCCCGTTTTTCTTTTTAGAAAGGGCGAGATTAATTATCTCATTGCGCAATTTCGTTTTTTTATTTATAATTTAAACAAAATATAAATCCCGGAGTGATAGGTATGATAGATGAATTAAGGTTGAGATTAAGGGAATTGGAAAGAAAACTGGAAAATCTCAGGGGGTATCTTTGACCTCGCGGCGCATAGGAAGATTATTGAGGAGCTGGAGAATGAACTGAAGGCACCCGGATTCTGGGATAAGCCCAAGACCGCCAATGAGGTAATCCAGAGACTCAAGAAAGAGAAGAATCTAATTGAGCCCTGGGCAAGGGCAGAAAAGGATATCAAAAATTTAGGGGAGTTGATTAACCTCGTTGAGGATAGCGATATAAAATCTCAGGAGGAAATAAAAAGAGATTTAGAAAAATTAAGCCGGGAACTTGAGGATTTGGAGTTCAGGCATTTATTGGGGGGAGAGCACGATAGCGGTAATGCCATCCTGAGCATCAATGCCGGAGCGGGGGGAACGGAGTCCTGTGACTGGACGAGCATGCTTTTGCGGATGTTCATCCGCTGGGCAGAGGAAAAGAAATTCTCTGTTCAGGCTCTCGATATTCTGGATGGCGAAGAGGCGGGGATAAAAAATGTAACCATTCTGGTCAAAGGAGATTTCGCCTACGGTTATCTGAAATCTGAACAGGGAGTACACCGGCTTGTGCGGATTTCTCCCTTCGATGCCAATAAACGCCGGCACACCTCTTTTGCCTCGGTGGACGTGATTCCGGAGATAGAAGATAATATTGAGATAAAAATAGAAGATAAGGACCTGCGCATTGATACCTACCGCTCCAGCGGGGCCGGGGGTCAGCACGTGAATGTTACCGACTCCGCCGTAAGGATTACCCACATACCCACGGGTATTGTGGTTTCCTGTCAGAACGAACGCTCCCAGCATCAGAATAAGGCCGTGGCAATGAAGGTTTTGAGGTCGCGTCTTTACGAGCTGGAAATGAAAAAGAAAGAAGAGGAACTTGCCAAACTATCTGGGCAAAAACAGGAGATTGCCTGGGGGAGTCAGATTCGCTCCTATGTGCTTCATCCCTATTTAATGGTCAAGGACCACCGCACGGGATTTGAGACCGGCAATGCCCAGGCAGTCCTGGACGGCAGGCTCGATGGATTTATGGAAGCGTATTTAAAGTGGAAAGCGACAATAAAGCAAAGATTGTAAAATGTTCGTTATTGTGTTATTGCGTTTTTGCGTTATAGAGTTAAACCCGATAACCCAGGCAACCCGATAACCCAATAACGGCCCTGCATCTGCCCGATTAATATGGTTGGATTTGTCTTACAGAAAATTCTCGGCACGCAGAACGAACGCGAACTGCGCCGGCTAAGACCGATAGTAGAGGCAATAAATCGGCTCGAGCCCGATATGCAGCGTTTGAGCAATGAGGCACTGCGGGCCAAAACCGATGAATTTAAGAAACATACCAAAGAAAAACTGGCGGATTATCGGGTAGAAGAAATGGAACCCGAAGCCCGTAAAAAAGTTGAAAAAGAAATATTGGATGAGGTCTTACCCCAGGCCTTTGCCCTGGCGCGGGAGGCAGGCAGACGCACTATCGGTCTGCGTCATTTTGATATGCAGCTCGTGGGCGGCATCGTTTTACACGAAGGCAAGATTGCCGAAATGGCAACCGGCGAGGGTAAGACGCTGGTAGCGACGTTATCGGTGTATCTAAATGCCCTCTTAGAACGCGGCGTGCATGTAGTGACGGTTAATGACTATCTTGCCCGTCGGGATGCGGAGTGGATGGGTCCGATATACCGCGCCCTCGGATTAAGCGTGGGGGTGATTCAGCACGATTCCTCTTCCGAGGAGAGACAGAAGGCATACCTTTGCGATGTGGTCTATGGGACAAATAACGAATTCGGTTTTGACTATCTGCGCGACAATATGGTGGTGCGCCGGGAAGACCGTGTGCAGAGAGAACTTTTTTACGCCATTGTTGATGAGGTGGATTCCATTCTGATTGATGAGGCAAGGACTCCCTTGATTATTTCTGGTCCCGTGGCTTTCACCACCGCGGTTTATGAAGAGAGGAGACCGCTGATTGAAGAACTGGTGCGCAGGCAACGCCGGCTCATCCAGGAAATATTGGATGCGGGGGAAGGATTGCTTCAGGAGCCGGGTAAGGAATATGAGGCGGCGACCAAATTCCTGATTGCCTCGCGGGGCGAACCCAAGAATAAACGGCTATTGCATATTCTGGAGGACGGCAAGATTAGGCGCATTATCCAGCGGGTAGAACTTGACTATATGCGCGATAAACGCATCCATGATCTGGACGGAGAACTTCTCTATTCCATCGACGAGAAGACAAACTCGGTGGATTTCTCGGAGCAGGGAAGGCAAATTTTAGGCGCTCGCGACCCCGGACTTTTTATGTTGAAGGATATTGCCGAGGAAATGAAAAGGATCGAAGAGGACGAAAATCTCGGCTTAGAAGACAAGATAAAGGAAAGAAATGATTTGTATCGCCAGGAGGCGGAGAAACAGGAAAAGATTCATATTGACCGGCAGTTAATCCGCGCCTTCGAACTCTTTGAAAACGAAGTAGATTATATGGTTAAGGATGGGAAGGTTATTATTGTGGATGAGTTTACCGGACGGCTTATGCCGGGCAGACGCTGGTCAGATGGTCTGCACGAGGCAGTGGAGGCCAAGGAAAGAGTCGCGCCGGAAAGGGAAAGCCAGACCTTAGCCACCATTACCCTGCAGAATTATTTCCGCATGTATAAAAAACTTGCCGGGATGACCGGGACCGCCGCTACCGAGGCACAAGAGTTTCATAATATATACAAACTGGATGTAGTGGTTGTTCCTACCAACCGTCCGTTAATCCGTAACAGCTACCCTGATGCGATTTATAAAACCGAGAGAGAGAAATTCAAGGCGGTAGTGGAAGAGATTATTGATTTGCATAAAAAAGGTCGGCCGGTGCTGGTAGGAACGCTTTCCATAGAGAAGTCAGAGCGCCTGAGCCAGATGCTTAAGAACCGCAATATTCCCCACCACGTCCTGAACGCCAAATACCATGAATTAGAGGCGCATATTGTCGCCCAGGCGGGGAGGTTGAATGCAGTTACTATCGCCACCAATATGGCCGGTCGGGGAACCGATATCCTGCTGGGCGGAAATCCCGAATATCTGGCTAAGGATTCCCTCAAACAGCAGGAGAGAGACTCTCGCGAGATAACCGATGAAGAATTTCAAGCCGTATTCCAGGAAGTAAAAAAACGGGCAGGCGAAGAACACCGGAAGGTGGTGGAGCTGGGAGGATTGCATGTCCTGGGAACAGAAAGACACGAGGCGCGGCGCATCGATAATCAATTGCGGGGAAGGTCGGGTCGTCAGGGGGACCCGGGTTCTTCGCGATTTTATCTTTCCCTGGAAGATGATTTACTGCGGCTTTTTGGTTCTGACCGCCTGAGCCTGATTATGGAGCGTTTTGGTATGGAAGATGGCCAGGTAATCGAGCATTCCTTAATCTCCAAGGCAATTGAAACCGCGCAGAAGCGGGTGGAAGAGCATAATTTTTCCATTCGTAAACAATTATTGGAGTATGATAATGTGATGAACCGTCAGCGGGAGGTGATCTATGAAGAAAGACGCCTCGTGCTTGAGTCAGAAAATCTCAAGGACCATATTTATGAGATGGTCGAGGAACTTATGGAAGCGGCGCTGTCAAGACATCTTTCATCGAAAGTAACGTCGGAAGAACAGGATTATAGTGGTTTGTGTCTCTGGCTCTTCGAGAAATTTCTGGTGAGATTTACACCGCAGGAACTCGAGAATCAAGGAGACCCCGGCCAGACAAGAGAATATATCCGCAAAAAACTAATTGGCGCCTATATAGAGAAAGAGAAAATGATAGGAGACAGTCAGCTACGCGAATTTGAGCGCTATATACTTTTGCGCACCATTGACGAGCGCTGGAAAGAGCACTTATATAGCATGGATTCTTTACGGGAAGGCATTGGCCTGCGCGCCTACGGTCAGCGCGACCCCTTGGTGGAGTATCAGCATGAGGGTTTTGCGATGTTCGAAGAGATGATTGCCCAGATTAAAGAAGAGTCGTTAAGCGCCTTGTTTAAGGTCTATGGAATTAAGGAGAAAAAACTCTTAAGTATCTTTGAAATGTTGCCGCAGGAATTAGTGCATCACGAAGTGGGCCAGTTCCAGAACATCTCCCGGCAACCACCCGCCCAAATTCAACCTACGAGGTTGGATTTGAAGGAGAGTGAAATGGCGCGGGCTGCCAGACGCGGGGAATCTACCGCGCCGGTGCGGCGTGCGGGTCCCAAGATTGGCCGCAACGACCCCTGTCCCTGCGGAAGCGGGAAGAAATATAAAAAGTGCTGCGGGAAATAACACCGCAAAGGACCCTCGACTTCGCTCGGGGCAAGCGGCAAAGATACCGCAGAAGCACAGAAATATATTTTGCGGTTTCTCCTTTCGTGCTATAATCTGAGCATGTTTAGACCTGTCTTTTTGACTCTTCTAAGTTCCCTCCTCTCGGTCTTATCCTTTCCTTTACCCGATTTTTCCTGGTTTGCCTGGGTTAGTTTTATTCCCCTATTTTTTGCGCTTGAGAATAAATCAAAAAAACAAGCCTTTTGGCTTTCCTATCTCTGGGGAGTGATTTTCTGGGCAGGGCTCATCTTTTGGTTAGTCAACGTTACATTTCTGGGTTATGTTTTTCTCATATTATACCTGGCAGTTTATTTTGGAGTTTTCGGTTTAATTACCAGTTACGGATTACGGATTACGAATTACGGATTTTTATTTATTTCCTCTGCCTGGGTTTCTTTAGAGTATCTCCGCAGCCATCTCTTCACCGGTTTCGGCTGGGCGCTGCTGGGCTATAGTCAGTATAGAAATCTTGCCCTTATCCAGATTGCCGACATTACCGGCGCCTACGGAGTTTCGTTTCTGATTGTATTAGTTAATGTGGCCATATTTAAGTTTATCAATACTTGCTTTAAGAGAAAAAGCCTGGTGCCTGGTGCCTGGTGCCTGGTGCCATTTTTCTGTGTGGTATTATGTTTTATTTACGGTCGGCTCAGGATTCCTCATCTACCTTCACCGCGCAAGGCGCTTCGCATTTCCCTTGTTCAGGGCAACATCTCTCCCTATGAGAAATGGGACGCGGCATTCAGGAATGAGATACTGGAAAAATATATTACGCTAAGCCGCGTATCGGGCTCCAAAAATCCCCAGATGATTATCTGGCCGGAGACCGCCTTTCCGGGATTCTGGGAGGAGGAGCGAGATTTAAGGGAGAAGGTCTTAGGGTTAGCCGGGGAGCTTAAGACTAATCTTTTAATCGGAGCTCCTGCTCTGGAAGAAAATTTGAGGTATAATTGTTCTATTCTCGTTTCTCCTCAGCGGGGGGAGATTAAAAGATACCGCAAGATTCATCTGGTTCCTTTCGGAGAGTATATTCCTTTCGCAAAAATTTTTCAATTTTTGCGGAAGAAATTTGATATAGGAGAGTATGAACGAGGAGAAGAGTTCAGCGTATTTACTATCCAGTGTTTACCCTGTACTCCCCACACCGATAACCGCTTCAGCGTATTGGTCTGCTTTGAGGATATTTTTCCGGCTCTCGTGCGTAAATTTGTGCAAAATGGAGCGGAGTTCTTGGTGAATATTGCCGAAGACGGCTGGTACGGAAAAAGCGGGGCCTCTTTTCAGCACACCCAGGCAGCGGTATTTCGCGCGGTGGAGAACCGGCGTTTCGTGGTGAGGGTTGCCAATACGGGGTATAGTTGCGTTATAGATACCAAAGGCAAAATTGTCTCCGAATTGAAAGACGCACAGGGTAACAGGCTATTTATTACCGGAGTGCACACCGGTGAGGTTTTGCCTAATCCTGAGATGACCTTTTATTCCCACCGGGGAGATTGGTTTGTCTTTGCCTGTATACTGATTACTTTTTTAGTTAGTAGTTTAGTTAATCGGAAGCAAAAGTATCCTTGCAATACCTCAAAGCTTTATAAAATTTTTATCAGAAATTGAGAAAATGCAAAGATTACGTTATATTTTATTATGGATTAAAAAAGGAAAAATTATTTTTCCTTCGCACTTAACAATTGGCAAAATATGTGCTATAATTTACATGGAAAATGGAAAAGGGCAAATGCCATAACCCGCGGAAGCCGGCTCCGGGCATAAATAACCGGTGAAAGAGTTCAGGTGAGTTACCTGAGCCCGAAGATAGATTAAAACTAACAATTTTAACCAAAGCCGATGAAGGGAAAAGGAGGAAAAGAAATGAAAAGAACATTGATTGGATTAGGGATAATAGGGAGCATTATCCTTTCCACTGCAATTTGTGGTGCTGTAATGTATGTAGTTCAAGATCGAATGCCTAAAACGGGTAATTCTACGGCTGCTGATTCAAGTCCTGTAGCTATTCCGCTATTTGTAGGTTATGATAACGTTCCTGTAACAGCCTTGGATCATAGGGAATATATACCGAGAGTAGAAGCTCTAAGAGAGGTAATATAGGCTATCGGTCCGGTAGAGGTATTTTTGAAAAATGGAACCACTGTAGGAGTTACAGGAATAAAACCCAAATATAATATACTGGGTATACCATTTGGCCCTTTGATGGTGACTTATTTAACAGGGGAGAAAGGATATTCTACTACTACAGTTAAAGAATCCGAATTTGTTAAGATTTGGGACAATACTTATAGAAGGGTAGATGTAAAATTTGTAATTGATTTTTCTTCCGATGCCCCTCAAGAAAAAATCGAGCAATTAGCAAAAGAAATAAATGAGCTTTTTCCAAGAGTGGAGATGAAGCGGGGAGTATTTACACAAAGAGTGAGCGGTTCGGCTGAACTTACACAAGGGGGCGATATTTTGCTCCATTTGTATACCGTTGCCCCTGTGACATTAGAGCGTTTTATAAGCATATTAGGTACTGCGCTGAATGCATCGGGACTTGCAACCGATTTGCTACATTATAGATTAGGTTACAGGGCAGTATCTGGTTGGGAGGATTTTGTTAAAGAGGTAACAAGGTAAAAATTAGGAAAAGGTTAAAGCGCTTTTTGTAAAAATTTTGAACTCGAAATTTTAAAAGCCCGCCAATCTCTGGCGGGCTTTTCTTTTAAATTTGCTCTGGCCTTTTTTGAAGAAAAAGTTCCCCCTAATTTTTCTTGAAGTAGTATCGCACAAACGGGCATAAATATAGATAGAGTAGAGGTAAGCTGTTATTAAATTTTATGGTCAGAGTGAATTCTCTGTGAATTTACGCTGGCCTTTTTATTTTTGCAGATATCCATGTGCATCCGTGATTATTTTTTCTCCTTTAAATCACCCATTTATTTTGCTATAATTTAAGGTAGCGCTAATTTTTCTGAAAGGAGGTTGAGAATATGACTAACCAGACTATTGCTAAGGAACTTGGCATGGATCCTCGTAGTTTGGAGAGAGAGAGCCTTAAGACATATTTAGAAAAGCAGCTCCACTTAGTAGAGGGAGAACTGTTTTCTCTCTCTATAAAGTATGGAATTAAGGATTTTGATGAGTTTAATCGCAAGGTCCTGGCTGGGAAAATTCACGAAGATGAGAATTGGGAAGATTATTTTAAATTTGAGAATCTGGAAGCAAAAAGAGATAAAATACTAAAAATCTTAAATTCACTCTAATTTTATGTATTCCCTAAGTTATTTTCGCCAATTAGCCGAGGTTGTTTATAAAGATATAGTTATAGAGACAGAGCTCATCGGTCTAAAATTGCGGATTACACTTCTCGATAATAGTTTTATTGATATTTATTTACCCCCAAAACAAAAAGGTGGTTTTGCCTTTCATTGGGAACGGCGTCATCTGGATGGTAGGTTTTATCGTTACGATAATTACCCTGATATTAAATGGCGAAGAGTGAAAACATTTCCTTATCATTTCCATAAAAATAGCCAAAATAACGTAGTCAATGCACCTTTTAGCCGAGAAATTAAAACAGGATTTCTTGATTTCATGGAATTTGCAAGAGAAAGACTGCAAGGGAAGGATAAGAAATAATCGAGATTGTTTTCCTCTGTTTTATCCCAGAAAAATTTTATGGAAAATCTAAACGAAATTATTAAAGCCAGACTGAAGAAACTTGAGGAAATTAAATCTCAAGGGATTTATCCTTATGGAGAAAGATTTGTTTGTCAATCTATTAAAGAGATAAAGGCGGATTTTTCTGAGAATAAAGAGACAAAGGCAGCGGGAAGAATTATGGCTATCCGCACGCATGGCAAGGCTAATTTCCTGGATATAAAAGACTCAACGGGCAAAATTCAGCTTTATTTCAAAGAAGACGTTTTGGGTAAAGATAAATTTATTCTTTTTGAAAAGCTGGATATCGGCGATATCATCGGTGCGGAAGGGAAACTCTTCAAGACCAGGACAGGCGAAGAAACCATTCAGGTCAGAGATTTTAATCTCTTGGCCAAGTCTTTAAGGCCTCTTCCTGAAAAGTGGCACGGTCTTAAAGATATCGAGATAAGATACCGTCAGCGCTATCTGGATTTGATTATGAATGAGGAGGCGAGGGCTGTATTTTTATTGCGCAATAAAATAATTACGAGAGTCCGGGAGTTCTTAGACAATCGGGATTTTATGGAAGTAGAGACCCCGATGTTACAGCCGATTCCCGGAGGAGCTACGGGAACCCCTCTAAAGACCCGCCTGGATGTTTACGGAGCGGATATTTTTTTGCGTGTGGCGCCCGAACTTTATCTGAAGAAATTATTAGTTGCGGGTTTTGACAGGGTCTACGAATTAAATCGCAGTTTCCGCAACGAAGGGGTATCCAGCCGGCACAACCCTGAATTTACTATGCTGGAGGTCTATCAGGCTTATGCTGACTGCGGCGAGATGATGAGATTGACCGAAGAGATGTTGGCCTGCCTGGCCAGGGAGATATTGGGAAAGACAAAGACTGTCTATCAGGGGAAAGAGATTAATCTTGTTCCACCCTGGCCGCGGCTTTCTTTTGCAGAGGTAATGAAGGCGAAATACAGGATAGAGCCGGATGAGACTGTGGAGTCGTGGGCGAAGAAGGCCGGCCTGAAGATGGAGGACGGTAAATTGAGCCGCTCTCAGGTGGTGAATTTTATTGGCGAGTTGTTACAGCCGCAGGATAATCCCTCGCCTACGTTTGTCGTGGACCTGTTTTCCGTCTTCTGTCCCTGGGCAAGGCGGCAGAGAGACAACCCTTTCCTGAGTGATAGGTTTGAGCTTTTCATCGGCGGGATAGAGGTAGCCAATGCCTATTCCGAGCTAAACGACCCCCTGGAACAGAGGAGGCGTTTTGAGGAACTGGTGGCGGAAAACCGCACGGAAAAAATCGACGAGGATTTCCTGACCTCGCTGGAATACGGGATGCCTCCGGCGGGCGGTCTGGGCATCGGCGTTGACCGCCTGGTTATGCTCTTTGCGGACCAGCCGTCGATAAGGGACGTGATTTTGTTTCCCCAGTTAAAGCCCGAGCAGAAATGAATCCTGATTGGAGATATATTATTTCACATATTAGCACAGATTTGCCAAAAAATCTGCGATCATCTGCGTCTTTCAATCTGTGACTATCTGCGTATCAAATTTTTTACTGGAATGAGATACGAGCTCTGGATTGCCTTAAGATATTTCCTCGCGAAACGGAGAACGCGGTTTATTTCCCTGGTCAGCCTGATATCTATTCTGGGCGTGGCGGTAGGCGTGATGGCACTCCTCGTTGTTTTGGCGGTGATGAATGGTTTTGAGACCGACCTCAAAGATAAAATCATCGGCGCCAACGCCCACATCGTGGTGGAAAAAGACTACGGCATTATGGATTATGCGGTCTTAATGGAGCAGATCAAGGCCGTAGCCGGGATAGAGGCGGTTGCCCCTTTTATTAACGGCCAGGCCATGCTTATCCATAAACAGAATGTCTTTGGTCTGGCAGTAAGGGGAATCGAGCCCGAGAAAGAATTTCGGGTTACAAAAATCGGGCAGTATCTCAGGCAGGGCAATGCCGCGATTGATAAAGAAGAGATAATCATCGGTAATATTCTGGCAGAGAAACTCAACCTGAAATTAAAGGATGCGGTTAGCCTTGTTTCGCCCTTTGATGGCTACAGTCATACATTTCACGTTTCCGGGATATTTAATTCCGGGATGTATGAATACGATGCCAATCTCGTTCTGATTAACCTGCAGACAGCACAGGAGATATTCGGGCTTTACGGAATTGTTTCGGGTATCGGCATAAAAATAGACAGGGTGGAATTAGCCAGAAAAATCCGCCAGGAACTCAGCAAAAAAATCGGCCCAGATTACTTTGTGCTTACCTGGATGGACATGAATAAAAATCTCTTTTCGGCCTTAAAATTGGAAAGGACCGTGATGTTTATTATCCTGACCTTAATTGTGCTCGTGGCGGCTTTTAATATCGCCTCAACCTTAATAATGCTGGTGATGGAAAAGACCAAAGACATCGGGATACTGAAGGCGATCGGAGCAACCAGTCGTTCGGTGAAGTTAATCTTTAGCGGGGAGGGGATGATTATCGGTATTCTGGGGACTTTCCTGGGGGTGCTGGGCGGTTTTGGTTTGTGCCATCTGCTCAAAAACTATCAGTTCATCAAGTTGCCGCAGGATATTTACTATATCGACCGCATCCCGGTGAGAATAGAGCGTATGGATTCTTTCCTCGTCGTATTCTTTGCGGTTCTGCTCAGTTATTTAGCCACGCTTCATCCGGCAAGACAGGCCGCACGGCTTAATCCGGTAGAGGCATTGAGATACGAGTAAAATGAAGCCCAGACTTACGGAGCGCAGCGAACGCAAGTCTGTAGGCTGAATTTTACCCCCACACCAATTGCAATAGAACGCCGTTATTACGCAATTGGTGTGGGGGGTCAATTCGCACAGCGACTTATGTCGTGTAGGGAAATAGAGCTCTATAAGTCGCGTGCTCGTTGAAGATGCTCGAGACAAAAAATTTATACAAGGTGTATAATACCGACGGGAAGCCTTTAGAGGTACTTAAAGGGATAAACCTGAAAATAGAAGAAGGAGAATTCGTCTCGATTATGGGGCCTTCGGGAGCAGGCAAATCTACCCTCCTGCATCTTTTAGGCGGAATTGACTCGCCTACAAAAGGAGATGTTTACTTTGAAGGCATAAACCTGTATAATCTAAACGAGGTTCAAAGGGCAAGGATACGCAACAGTAAAGTGGGTTTTGTCTTTCAGTTTTATCATCTGCTTCCGGAATTCAATGCCATTGAGAATGTTTATCTTGCCGGGCTTATCGGCAGTTTTAATAAACAGGCTCAACTGAAAAAACGCGCCCTTGATTTGTTGACTATGCTGGGGATGGGAGAACGGATTAGACATAAGCCCGGCGAACTTTCGGGGGGAGAGCAGCAGCGCGTGGCAATTGCCCGCGCGCTGATGAATGAACCCCAGATACTTCTCTGCGATGAACCGACGGGAAATCTTGGTTCCCAGATGGGGGAGCAGGTTATAGCCTTACTTGAGCGATTGAATAAAGAAAAGAAACAAACCATAGTTGTGGTTACGCATGAAGAGGAAATTGCAGAAAGGGCAGGTCGAATTATCCATCTCAAAGATGGATGGATAATTGGAGAGAAAAGCTGAAAAATCAAATATGCTTACCATAAATTTAAAAATTTTCCACAGAGACTTAACCTAAGGGAGGAAAAGTTTTATGGGACTCAAGATTTATCTAAACGGTAAACTGCTGGAAAAAGAGCAGGCGAGGATTTCGGTTTTTGACCACGGGCTGCTGTACGGGGACGGTGTCTTTGAAGGTATTCGTTCCTACGATGGGGTGGTCTTTAAATTGAAGGAGCACATCGACCGTCTTTATGAATCGGCACATACAATAATGCTGGAAATCCCTTTAACCAAAGACCAGATGATTAAGGCAGTGGTTGATACCCTGAAGGCAAATAATCTCCGCGATGCGTATATCAGGCTGGTGGTGACGCGGGGAGAGGGAGACCTCGGCCTGGACCCGCGGAAATGCAAAGAGCCGACCATCTTCATCATTGCCGACAAAATTGTGCTCTATCCCGATAAATACTATAGGTTTGGTTTAGAGATAATTACCGTGCCCACGCAGAGAAATGTTGCCGAGGCGCTTAATCCCCAGATTAAGTCGTTGAATTATCTCAATAATATCCTGGCCAAGATTGAGGCTGCTACGTGCGGAGTGGAAGAGGCTATCATGTTTAATTCGCAGGGTTATGTGGCTGAATGCACAGGAGATAATATCTTTATTATCAAGAAAGGGATTTTGATTACGCCCCCTACTTATACAGGGATATTAAAAGGGATTACGCGCGGGGTAGTAATGGATTTGGCTAAAGAGGCTGGTGCGGCGGTAGAAGAAAACGTGTTTACAAGACACGACCTGTATAATGCCGATGAGTGCTTCCTTACAGGAACCGCTGCCGAGATCATCCCGGTAGTGAAAATTGACTCGCGGGTGATTGGAGGCGGTAAACCTGGCAAGATTACCCTGAGATTGATGCGCGAGTTTAAGAGAGTAACCAGGACAGAGGGAGTGAGATATTAAATGAAGACGCAATTTATGGAGCGAGAGCGAGCATAAATTGCTGTCTGAATTTAACCCCCACACCAATTGCAATATAACGTCGCTATTACGCAATTGGTGTGGGGGTCCAATTCGCAGACGCTGATAGATGAGCAAAATGATGGACGCTATGAGTTACGTCGCTCATTCTTCGCTCCGTAACTCATCTGCTCATTGGAGGTGAGTGCAATGTTATGTGATATCTGCGGAAAGAATCAGGCCACCGTGCATGTAACCGAGATTATTAATAATCAGATGACGGAGATGCATCTCTGCGAAGAATGCGCGCGGGAGAAGTCGATTCAGATGGAACAGCAGTTCGGTTTATCCGACCTTTTGGCCGGGATTGCGGATTTGGGAGGCAAGCCGGGAGGGAAGACATTAGAAGAGGCGCAGGCAAGGTGCGCTAACTGCGGTATGACTTACGAAGATTTCAAAAAGGTTGGCCGCCTGGGTTGCAGTGACTGCTACGTCTTTTTTCGCAAGGGTCTCGTTCCCCTTTTAAAGCGCATACACGGCTCAAGTCAGCATGTGGGAGGGGCACCTCCCAAGATGGTAAAAGAGGCAAAGAAGAAATCGGCGTTAGAACAACTTAAGGATAAATTGCAGGAGGCAATAAAGAAAGAGGAGTTTGAGGAGGCGGCAAGATTACGGGATAAAATCCGGGAGTTAGAAAAGGAAGAAAAGAAAGGCAGATCCGCATGACCTTAGATGACTTAATGCACCGCTTGGGAGAGTGGCTTAAAGGAGAAGGACCGCATTCGGATATCGTGATGTCCAGCCGGGTGCGTCTGGCACGCAATCTGAATAAGGTTCCTTTCTCGCACTGGGCGAACAAGAAACAGAAAGAGCAGGCGCTTAATCTGGTCAGAGAGTCCTTGTGTGAGAACGAATTTCTGAAGGGCGGGCTTTTGTTCTCTATGAAAGAGCTGGATGAGATAGACCGGAGTCTTTTATTAGAGAGGCATCTGGTTTCCCGTGAATTTATCCAGAAGCCTGATTCAAAGACAGTGGCGGTCAGCAGCAACGAGGTAATCAGCGGGATGATTAACGAGGAAGACCATCTGCGTCTGCAGGTAATGCAGTCGGGATTTAATATGAGCGGGGCCTTTGAGATTGCTGCAAAGATTGACCGCTTTCTTGCCGCAAGACTTGATTTTGCCTTTTCTCCTGAATGGGGATATCTTACCGCCTGTCCTACTAACGCCGGCACCGGTTTACGCGCCTCGGTGATGATACATCTGCCTACGCTGGTGTTGACCAAGCAGATTAATAAGGTATTGCAGGCGATTACCCGCTTAGGGCTTACGGCGCGCGGTTTCTACGGCGAAGGGACAGAGGCAACCGGTAATTTCTTTCAGATATCCAATCAGGTTACGCTGGGACAGAAGGAGGAAGATATTATTGATAACATAGAGCGGATTATAAAACAGGTGGTGGAATACGAACAGAATGCCCGGCAGATGCTCATGACCCAGGAGAGACAGCGGATTACTGACCGC
This sequence comes from Candidatus Omnitrophota bacterium, assembly GCA_037442605.1. Classification (GTDB taxonomy): domain Bacteria; phylum Omnitrophota; class Gorgyraeia; order DTHP01; family DTHP01; genus JBBIPY01. The sequence goes on along the minus strand of JBBIPY010000010.1, from coordinate 457 downwards.
ATCTGGCGTGCCTACGGCGTTCTTAAAAATGCCTATATAATCTCCAGCAGCGAGACAATTGAACTCTTGTCCAGCGTGCGACTGGGGGTGGATCTAGAAATCATCAAAGATATCAATCGCCAGCAGCTCAATGGACTTTTTATCTTCATTCAACCTGCCCATTTACAGAAGCTGGAGGGCAAAAAGCTTACCACCCAGGAACGGGACGCCAAGAGAGCGCAGTTGATTCGCACAAAATTGCTCTCATAAAATTTTGCCCTTGGCAAGATTTTAAGGTCAGGGTAGATTACTCCTTTGCCCTGGCCTTTTTTATTGAAAATCAGGCATTATTTTACGATTGCAAAATTGGGGTTGAAAATAACTTACTTTTTTGCTAATATCGATATACAAAAGAAGCATAAAAATAAAGGTAGAATGAAAGCCAAATGCACCTCGGTATAAGGTATAGTAGTTAAAA
>JBBIPY010000009.1:0-24785 GCA_037442605.1 Candidatus Omnitrophota bacterium | reverse complement strand
TTATTTCTGGGATTTCGGGGATGGCTTCAAGGCAGAAGGGGTGCGGGTAAAACATATTTATACCAAGCCGGGGACCTATAATGTTACGCTGACCGTCAGAGACAGCTCGGGAATAGTTTCGGTGGATTCCTTTGTGGCTACGGTAAATACCCGTCCTGTGCCGGCATTGAAGGTTAGATGATTGAGAGCGTTGAAGAAATATCTTTTAACGCAGACTGCCTTTTTCGGTTGATGGTTCGGCTTTACCCCGAACCACAGAAAGCCACGGCTGTAAAGCCGTGGATGAATGTATATCAAAAGACCCGAAGGGTAATCCCCAAAGCCACGGGTGTAAACCCGTGGTTCGGGGTTTACTCACCATCAACCCCGAGCGGAGTCGAAGGCTTGATAAGTTAGCCTCGGGTTGATTAAAGACAGACCGGGCCCCGCAAACGGTTGCCGTCGCTAATTCGCGGTAATTAGGTTTTTGATTCGTAATTCGTGCCAAGAATTTTCTTAACAAACACCGCATTTTTGCTTGACACAACTTCCTTCCTGTGTTAGTATTTACACAAAAATAATCTATAATGAGACGGTATTACATAATCTCTTTTTGTTACCTCTCAGTCAATATTTTTGGACTCGCCGATTTATGGGCTAAAGATGCAAGTTTCTTAAAGCAGGCGAAGGAATATCGAAATATAGGTTACCTGGCTTATCTCCAGGGAGATTTAGAGAAAGCATATCAATTTTTCAAGAAATCTGTTTACCTAAATCCTCAGTATGCCGTGGTTCATAACGATCTGGGTATAATCTATGAAAAACGGGGATTTAGAGAATTAGCCGAAAAAGAATATTTAGAGGCAATAAGACTTGACCCCGGATATGCGCCGCCGTATATGAACCTTGCTCTTTTATACAAGGCTTCGGGCGATAAGGAAAAGACAGCCCTGTATCTAAAAGAGAGAGCAAGATTAGGTAGAAAGAAAGACCCCTGGAGGCAGAAGGCAGAACGGTTGCTCACGGAGTACGGGTATTCTCCTAAGTCATCCGGCCGGATTAAGCAGGAAGGGGAGGCGAGGAGGGTTGAGGCGGTCGGTTTAATGGAGGAGGCGCGCGAGGAGCTGCTCGTCGGTTCAAAGGATAAAGCATCGGCAGCGCAGGGATACTTAATCTCGGGCAAGAGGCATTACGCCGACGGTAATTATAGCCAGGCATTGGCGGATTTTAAGAAGGCAGAGGAGTTTGCGCCGGTTACCCCTGTAGTCGAAAATTACATCAGGGAATGCGAAGAGAAGGCATACATTGAGAGGCTTTACGTTGAGGGAAAAACGGCTCTCAATAACGGCGATTTTCTTCTCGCGATCAATAAAATAAGCCAGCTTATTATGTTGAACCCGATGTACAAGGATGCGGGAGAGCTTTTAGTTTCCGCGGAGAAAGAAAAATTTGTGCGGGAAACCGCTCCCGAGGAACCCATAATTGTCCATATTCCATGATTACATCACGCCGATTAACACAGATTTTTAGTCTTGCTACCCGCCTTTGGCGAGGCTCGCTTTTGGCGGCTTGCTGCTTGCTTGCCCTGAGCGCAGTCGAAGGGCTACTTGCCGCTTCTTTAGTTAATGCCCAGGATTTTAAGAAGGAGGCAATTGAGTATCGCAATCGCGGTTATACCGCCCAGCAGAATGGCGATATCGAAACCGCCCTCGTATATTATCAGAAAGCGGCTTCTTTAGACCCTTACTATGCGGTTCCCCATAACGATATGGGGATAATCTATGAGATAAAAGGCTTGCTGGATAAGGCGGAGAACGCATATCTTAAGGCCATAACCATTAACTCTAATTTTCCCGAGGCCCACTCTAATCTTGCCCTTCTGTATGAATCAAAGAGGATGTACGATAAGGCAGTTGCCCATTGGATGCGCCGGGTTGAATTGGGGTACAGAGAAGATGTCTGGACCAAGAGATGCTGGGAAAAATTGTGGCAGTACGCTCCGGATAAGGCCAAAGAACTGGAAGCCAGGATTCTCGCACAGGAGGTAGCTATACAGCTGGAAAAAGAAAGACAGGAAAACGCTGCCCATGCCAAGAAATTATATCAGCAGGCAATGGTTCTCTACAATAACAAGGAATACCTGAAGGCGCTGCCTCTTTTCCAGCAGGCAAGCGCGCTTATGCCCGATGACCCGGATATGTTTAAGATGTACAGGGATGTGGTAACAAAGACACGCGAGGTAAATATAATGCTCCATTACGAACAGGCGATGACCTATTATCGGCAGGGAGATTATCGGCTTGCGAAAGAAGAGTTTGAGAAAATCCTCATGCTCATTCCTCAAGAATAATAATTGCTGAAGTCCTGAGTCCAAAATCCTGAGCAATTCCCATAAATTCTAAGACAAATTTGTCCCTCGGTTGTATGAATAAAGATAAGCTGTTTCTTCTGGATGGCAATTCTTTTTGCTATCGCGCCTATTACGCCATAAGAGGGCTTTCTACTTCCGCAGGCAGGCCGACAAATGCAATCTACGGATTTGTGAATATGCTTCGCGGGATTATTGAAGAGGAGCATCCGCGGTATTTAGCGGTAGCCTTTGATATGAAAGGGCCCACCTTCAGACACAGGATGTTTGATGGATACAAAATAAAACGCCGTCCCATGCCGGAGGATTTAGCGGAACAGATGCCCGTGATAAAAGAGATAATCGGGGCGTATAATATATCAATATTTGAAAAGGAAGGATATGAAGCCGATGATATACTGGCGACTTTAGTAAATCAACTGAAGCGTCCTGATTTGGATATCCGCATCGTTACCGGGGATAAAGATGCCCTGCAGTTGGTCGAGGAGGGGGTTTGCGTATACAATCCCTACCATAAGGAAGCGATTATCTATGACCGTCAGGCGGTGCAGGATAAATTCGGGGTTGAGCCTGAGTTCATCCCTGAACTGCTGGCGTTAATTGGAGACGCCACGGATAATATACCCGGGATAAAGGGCATCGGAGAAAAGACCGCCCGCGACCTGTTACAGCAATTCAAGTCCCTGGATATGCTTTTAGCCCGCTTAGAAGAGGTCAAAAAAGAGGATTTGCGCGGTAAGATTAAAGAAAATGCGCAGGAAATAAGGCTGAATAGAGAATTGGTGGTCTTGGATAAGAATGTCCCTATAGAGTTTAACCTTGAAGATCTCAGGATAAAACCTCCCCAGAAAGAGAGATTAGCGGTTTTATTTAAGGAGTTAGAATTCAGAAATCTTCTTAAGGATTTAGTGAGAGATGAAAATGCACCGGTTGTGCTTGATTTCGAAGAAATCAACACGAGAAAGGAATTTGAGGCGCTCGCAGACAGAATAAAACAGAGAAAGGAGTTCGTTTTCGTTGCAGAGCCAATGCCGACGAACTCATCAGAAGAAGGAATATTGCTCTGTATCTATCAAGGAGAAGAAAGGCCGTTTATTGTCCGAATCGGCTGTTCCAATTCCGGAATTACGCCTCAGGATTTGGCTTTGCTTCTGGAAGACAACGCCTGTCTTAAAATATGTTACGACTTAAAACATAGCCGGTTTATTTTAGATAAGAAAAACATCGCCATAGGAAAAAAAATTTTTGACATTATGTTAGCGGCATATTTAGTTAATCCTTCAGCGCCGGGTTTTGGTTTAGCGGATATTTCTTTGGATTATCTGGGCCGTTTGCCGGAGGAGGCTTTCGGAAGAACCGATGAGACAATTGGAAAAAGCGTCAAATCGGCGCAGTTAATCTCTGGTTTGTTTCCCATTCTCTTTCGAAAACTAAAAGAAAGAGAGCTCCTGGATTTATACGAAAACGTAGAGATGCCCCTTGCGGATGTTTTATTCTCTATGGAGAAGCGGGGGGTTTATTTAGATTTGGATTTTTTGCGCAAGATTTCCGAGGAACTGAACAGTAAAATAACCGCCCTGAGGGAGGATATTTTTGAGACCGCGGGTCGCGCTTTCAATCTCGATTCCCCCAAACAGATGCGCGAGGTTCTATTTACCGATTTGAAACTTCCTGTGATAAAGAGAGGCAAAACCGGTCCTTCCACCGACGAAGAAGTATTGATGAAACTATCCCGGACACATAAACTCCCAAAAATGCTCCTGGAATACCGAGAACTAGCAAAATTGAAATCAACCTATGTAGATAGTTTGCCCAGGCTCATAAATCCGCGAACCAAAAGAATCCATACCACTTTTAACCAGGCGGGGACAGAAACGGGCAGGCTCAGTTCAAGCAACCCTAACCTGCAGAATATTCCTGTCAAATCGGACTTTACCCGGAGGATCCGCAAGGCAATATCCTCTCCCGGCAAAGATATTTTGTTGCTTTCAGCAGATTATTCCCAGATAGAATTGAGGATACTTGCCCACCTCTCGGAAGATTCCGCTTTAATCTCGGCGTTCCAGGATGGATTGGATATCCATAGGCATAGCGCCTCGCTGATTTTTTCTCTCCCGCAGGAGAAGATCGACAACGCAATGCGCAGTATTGCCAAGACCGTTAATTTCGGGATTATCTACGGTATGAGCCCTTTCGGTCTGGCTAAGGAGTTGAATATTGAAATAGAGGAGGCGGAAGGATTTATCAAATCCTATTTTGATAGGTATCCCCGGGTAAAGTCCTATGTTGAGGATAAAATAAAAGAAGCACGCCTGCGCGGTTACGTTACCACTATTCTTAACCGCAGACGCTACATACCTGAGATTAATAACCCTCATCAGGGTATAAGACAGTTTGCTGAGAGGATTGCCGTGAATACCCCCGTTCAGGGTTCAGCCGCGGATATTATAAAATTAGCAATGCTTAACATTCACAGAAGAATTATCAGCGAAGGTATTGACGCCCATCTTATTTTACAGATTCACGATGAACTCCTTTTTGAGTTTTCTCGAGACTGCCTGGATGTTCTGGTGAAAATAGTTAGCAATGAAATGGAAAATGTAGTAAAATTATGCGTTCCTTTGAAGGTCAGCCTGAAAACAGGATATAACTGGTTGGAGATGGAGTCGGTCTAATGAAAGAGGTAGTAATATGTTAAAAGCGGATATCGGGTTATCAGGACATCAGGAAGTGGATATCGGGACATCAGAATATCATGGACAAAATCCAAATCCGATATCCAGATATCCTGATATCCTTTGCCTGATATCCGGATGTCCTGATAGCCGCATTTAACCTGGAATAACACATAATACGGAGGTGTAAAAATTGGCTAAGAAATTGAAGGTGTTGTATGTTTCCAGCGAGATTGAGCCTTTTGCCAAGACAGGCGGATTAGCGGATGTAGCGGGTTCTTTACCAATTGCGTTAGAAAAGCTGGGAGTAGATATCCGGCTGGTGATGCCCCGATACAAGCAGGTGAAGATATCCGGCAATGTGGCGACTCTGGGCAAGGGTATACCGGTCTATTTTGTAGAGCAGCCTGCTTATTTTAACCGCGACGCCCTGTATGGAACCTCGGAGGGAGATTATCCGGACAACTTAGATAGATTCGCCTATTTTGCGCACGAGGTTTTTAATATCGCCAAGGCCAATAAATTCTCGCCGCATATAATCCATTGTAATGACTGGCAGAGTGCATTAATTCCTGCCTACCTGAAATTCTTCTTCAGGGATGAGCCGTGCTTTAAAAATGCCAGAACCATCTTGAGCATTCATAATCTTGCCTACCAAGGGATATTTCCTGGAGAGCAGTTTCCGAATACGGGTTTAGACTGGTCGCTTTTTAATATCGAGAATTTTGAGTTCTATGGAAAAGTAAATATTATGAAGGGAGGGATTGTTTTTTCGGATTTGATTACCACCGTTAGCCCCACCTATAGCCGCGAGGTTCAAACAAAGGAGTTCGGCTGCGGTCTGGAAGGGCTACTCTCCAAGAGGAAAGACAGTCTCGCAGGGATATTGAACGGTATCGATTACGATATCTGGAATCCTCTTAAGGATCCGGTTATTCCCCACAAGTATTCTTTTAACAACGTCAACAATAAATATATAAACAAGGAATTCCTGCAACTGGAGTCGGGACTGGAAATCAGGAAGGATGTTCCCCTGCTGGGTATTATCACGCGCCTGGCAGATCAGAAGGGGTTGGATATACTTGCCCCGATCATTGATTCCCTGTGCCAGATGGATTTACAGTTCATACTTCTGGGTACAGGCGATAAGGTGTATCACGATTTGTTCAAGGAGATCAAGGTTAAATACGCCCGCAAGACCTCTATAAACCTGAAATTCGATGCGGACCTGGCAAGAAAAATCTATGCCTCTTCAGATATCTTTCTTATGCCCTCTCGTTTTGAACCCTGCGGATTAGGACAGATGATCAGTCTTAGATACGGGACGATTCCCGTGGTTCGAAAAACAGGCGGACTGGCTGATACCATTGTTGATTATGAGCCGCGTTCGGATACGGGAAACGGTTTTACTTTTACTGCTTACGATTCGGTGGCTTTATTTGAGACCATAAAGCGCGCCCTGTCCATTTACCGGGATAAAAAAACCTGGATGCGCTTGGTAAAAAGGGCGATGGAGGCCGATTTTTCTTGGGAAAAATCCGCCCAAAAATACTTAGACCTCTATAATCGACTCCCTGCGCATTCCGAATCTTTAGTTGCAAAAAGATAAGCCAATCATAATCGGAATAACCGGCAATATCGGGTCGGGCAAAACCACGGTTGCCAGTCTCTTTGCCCGTCGAGGTGCTCGCGTGATTGACGCCGACCGCCTTAGTCATCGCCTACTTACAACTGAAACACGGACAGGGAGAAAAATCGTTCAAGAATTCGGAACTGTTATTTTAACTAACGGCTGTTTAGTTGACCGGAAAAAGTTAGCCAGGCTTGCCTTTGCAGACACAGGGAATTGGCAGACCCTTTGCCGCATAATTCATCCGGAAGTAATCAGGTTGATAAAAAAAGAAATTCGGCGGGCCTGTCAAGATAAAATAAAGGCTGTAGTAATTGATGCGGCCCTCCTCATTGAAGCCGGAGTTGAGCGTTTGGCGGATTATATAATCGTGGTGAAGGCAGGTTTAAATCAGCAGCTCGCTCGCACCAGAAAGAGATTGGGTTTAAGCGGAGAGGATTTCAAGAAAAGAATTAGTTTTCAGCTTTCCTTTAAAGAGAAGCTGAAGAAGGCAGATTTTTTTATCGATAACAGGAAAACTTTAAAATTTACGGAAAGGCAGGTGGATGCGATATGGAAAAGAATAATGCCCAGCCGGAACAGGTAAATCAAGCGAGCAAGACAGACAGGCTTGATATTGCCAAACTCAAGGAGAAGAAGATTTCCGAACTAAACAAATTAGCCAGGGATTTAAATGTCAATGGCATAAGCGGACTGAAAAAACAGGACCTTATATTCAAAATACTGCAGGCCCAGGCGGAAAAGGAAGGCTTTATGTTCGGGGAAGGGGTGCTGGAGATACTGCCTGACGGATTCGGTTTTCTGCGCAGCCCCAATTATAACTATCTTCCCTCGCCGGATGACATATACATCTCTCCTTCCCAGATACGCCGATTTGATTTGAAGACCGGCGATATTGTGAGCGGACAGATTCGTCCCCCTAAAGAAGGCGAGCGCTATTTCGCTTTACTCAAAGTAGAGGCAGTAGATTTTGAAAACCCCGAGGAAAAGAAAGACAAGATATTTTTTGATAACCTTACCCCTTTATACCCTCAGAAACGCATCCTTTTAGAAACGACACCTCAGGAGATTTCCACGCGGGTCATTGACTTACTCACACCCATAGGTATGGGCCAGCGCGGATTGATTGTCGCTCCGCCTTACAGCGGAAAGACTATAATTCTGCAGAAGATAGCCAATAGCATTACGACTAATTATCCCGACACTATTTTGCTTATTCTGTTGATAGACGAACGCCCGGAAGAGGTAACCGATATGCAGCGTTCGGTCAAGGCAGAGGTTATCTCCTCTACCTTTGACGAACCGGCAGAGAGACACATCCAGGTAGCCGAGATAGTCCTGGAGAAGGCGAAGAGGTTGGTAGAGAATAAAAGAGATGTAGTAATTCTTTTAGACAGTATGACACGGCTTGCGCGTGCCTATAACACCGTTGCGCCCCACAGCGGCAGGGTTCTATCCGGCGGCATCGACGCCACCGCCTTGATTAAGCCCAAGCGTTTTTTTGGCGCTGCCCGCTGCATCGAAGAGGGAGGGAGCCTGACGATTATTGCTACCTCGCTGGTAGACACTGGCAGCCGTATGGACGATGTTATCTTTGAGGAATTTAAAGGCACCGGGAATATGGAACTGCAGCTTAACCGTGACCTGTTCCAGAAGAGGATTTATCCATCGATAGACATAAATAAATCCGCCACCCGCCGGGAGGAATTAATCCTTGACCCCGAGGAACTGAAACGAACCTGGCTCTTGCGCAAAGCGCTTCACGAACTCAATCCGGAAGATGCGATGCAGTTGTTGATTTCCAAGCTCTCCAAGGCCAAGACCAATGCAGAGTTTTTAATGGGCATCAAACCGGAGGCGTTAGAGGTTTAATCTCACCCCGTATAAAACTCTAATCCCGTCTAAATCCACTCTTTCGGAGGCGACATTTTATTGAAACTCAGTTAAGAATTTGATATAATAATTGAAAATTAAATAGTAATTAGTTAAGTCTGAAAACCCTTATTTTACACGAATAGGCACGAATTACACACAAATTCCCACGAATTGTCTCCTTGGAATATTCGTGACGATTCGTGTGCAATTCGTGAAAATTTGTGCTAAAAAGATACTTTTTCAATGAGAACTAATTAAGGAAGGGGGATAATAATGAAAGACGGTATTCATCCGCAATACAAAGAGACCACCATCACCTGCAGTTGCGGCGAGGTAATCCATACGCGTTCGACAAGGCAGAATATTCGCGTGGAAATCTGCAGCAGATGTCATCCTTTCTTCAGCGGCAAACAGAAGCTGGTGGATTCCGCGGGAAGGGTGGAGAAGTTCCAGAGAAAATACGGACAGAAGTAACTCGTAGATAAAGTTAATCTTTTTGAATTCATTTCTTGACACAAATTCCCACGAATTTTTATCGAATTACCGCAAATAATATCGTCAACAATTCGTGGCAATTCGATTTTTATGCGTGGTAATTCGTGTAAATCAGATCTATGCTACAAGCTATTATAAAAAAATTTGAGCAACTGGAAGAGCAGTTTATAGAACTTGAAAAGAGGCTCTCTTTCCCTGAAATAATTAATGATAAAACAAAATACCAGAAATACTCCAAGGAGCTCAATAAAATATCCTATGCGGTTAATAAATTTAGAGAATTTAAGCAACTAAATGGAGAAATCGAGAATCTGACTGGAATAGTTAATGCCAGTACTGGAGAGCCGGAACTTAAGACCATGGCAGAACAAGAGCTAAGAGAGTGCAAAGAGAAAAAGGCAAGATTAGAGGAGGATTTGAAGTCGATATTTCTGGAAGAAGACGACCCCGATGCAGGTAGGGATATTATTGTGGAGATACGCGCCGGCACAGGCGGCAAAGAGGCGTCTTTATTTGTAAACGACCTGTATCGTATGTATGCCAAATTTGCGACACAATGTGGTTTAAGATGCGAACACATAGATTCCCATCCTACAGAATTGGGCGGATTTAAGGAGATTATCTTCTCGGTACAAGGGGCCAATGCCTATAGTATGTTTAGATTCGAATCGGGCGTGCACCGCGTGCAGAGGGTTCCGGTTACCGAGGCGTCGGGAAGGATTCATACCTCAGCAGTTTCGGTGGTAGTGATGCCGGAACCCGAAGATATAGAGGTAGATGTTGACCCCAAGGACCTGCGTATTGATGTATATCGCTCCTCGGGTCCAGGGGGGCAATCAGTTAATACTGCGGATTCTGCGGTGAGAATTACGCATATCCCCACCAATATCGTGGTGACCTGTCAGGACGAGCGTTCTCAGTTGAAGAACAAAGCCAAGGCAATGCGGGTGCTCAAGGCGCGCCTTCTTGATATCAGGGTCCATGAACAGCGGGAGAAAATTGCGCAGAGGCGCAAAACCTATATTGGTACGGGCGACCGGAGCGAGAAAATCAGAACATACAATTTTCCCCAGAGAAGGGTTACCGACCACCGCATCAATCTGAGTCTCTATCAGCTGGAAAATATCCTTGAAGGCAATCTCGGAGAATTAATCAAGTCCTTACAGAGGTCGGAGAAAGAGGAGAAATTAAAACACCGATTAACGCGGATTTAACCCGCCTTCGCGGAATTCCCCACCTGTAAGGGTGGGGATGGATAGCGAGAGGAATTCCGCTTCGGCGAGGTTTTCGCTGTGCCGAGCCGAAGCGAAAAGAAAGATTCCACGGGTGTAAGCCCGTGGAGCTTCAAAAAACCGATGAACACAGATGTTTTAAAAGGGGTATGCTCGGCGAAAACAATCTTAGAACACATTAACTGGGCTACGGAATATTTAAAGGAGTTTTATATAACGAATGCGCGCCGTAATGCCGAGGAGATCCTGTCTTTTATTTCAGGGAAATCGCGCATCCAACTTTACCTGGATGCGGCATGTTTTGTGGAAGAAGGCCCGAAGGAAAGTTTCGCATCTTTAGTAAAGAAAAGGGCAGAGGGCTATCCGCTGCAGTATATTCTGGGGAGCGCGGAATTCTGCGGATTAAATTTTAGAGTTCTGCCGGGCGTTTTTATCCCTCGGCCGGAAACAGAGATATTGGCTGAACAGATAATAGGCATGGTTAAATTGTCAAACCCCGTTAGAAGCGGTGCTTCTAACGGGGTAAATTGCCAAGTTGTTAAATTGTTAGATATGGGGACAGGTTCTGGCAATATTGCAATAAGTTCGGCAAGATCTCTGTCCAATGTATGGATAACCGCCATAGATATTTCACCCAAAGCGGTGGAAGTAGCGAAATTGAATGCTCAATTGAATAATGTAACTGACAGAATTGAATTCATTCAGAGCGATCTGTTTACCGATTACCGATTACCGATTACCGATTACAACATAATTGTCTCTAATCCTCCCTATATCCCGAACGGCGAGATTGAGAAGCTACAACCTGAGGTTAGGCTTGAGCCACGCATTGCTTTGGACGGAGGCGAGGACGGTCTTTTTTATATTAGAAGAATTGTGCAGGATGCGCCGCATTATTTAAAAAGAGACGGACTGCTTATTATGGAGATTGGCTTTGGTCAGGCCGAAGCAGTAAGACAGATTTTTTCAGACTCAGAGTTTAAACGAGTTGAGTTTATTAAGGATTATCAGGGGATAGAGCGCGTTGCTGTGTTCTATCGTAACTAATAAATAACGCTTGTTGGTTTTAAGAAACCAGAAACCAGAAACCAGAGTACAGAAACCAGAATTGTATTTATCTGGTTACTGGTTACCGGTTGAGATGGATAAGCTTGTTATCGAAGGCGGAAGGCCTCTCAGGGGAGAGGTGGAGGTCAGCGGGGCAAAGAATTCGGCTTTGCCGATTATGGCAGCAGCGATGCTTGCCGACGGACCCTGCATAATCAACAACATTCCCCCTTTAAGAGATGTGTATACAATGTTAAGGCTTTTGCGCTCTCTGGGATTGAAGGCGGAATGGGAAAATAATACGGTATGCATCGTTCCGCAAAGGAAACAAAAAAAATATATTGCTCCCTATAATCTGGTAAAAACCATGCGTGCCTCAATATGCGTGCTGGGCCCTCTCCTGGCTAAAATGCAGAAGGCAGAGGTATCCATGCCGGGAGGTTGTATTATTGGCCACCGTCCCATTGACCTGCACCTGAAAGGGCTTGCTGCCTTAGGCGCGGATATCAAAATAGAACACGGTTATGTCCTTGCAAAGGCAAAACAATTGAAAGGTGCAAGGGTATATCTCGGCGGGGCATTTGGTTCATCCGTGCTGGGAACGGCAAATATAATGATGGCAGCGGTTTTCGCCAGAGGAAAGACATTAATAGAAAACGCCGCCTGTGAACCCGAGGTGATTGACCTGGCGGAGTTTCTTGTGCGTATGGGAGCAAAGATACGCGGGCTCAATACGCATTTGATTGAAATTGAAGGCGTGGATAGCCTGCGGGGCATTGAATATACCATAATACCCGACCGTATTGAAGCGGGGACATACTTAATTGCAGGAGCGATTACATCCGGGGATGTTACCGTAGCAAATGCCAGGCCCGACCATATAGGAGCGCTGCTTGATAAACTGGGAGAGGCGGGCCTGAATATATCCTGCCGCCGGGGCATAAGGATAAGAAAGGTTCGCAATCTGCGGCCTGTAGAAGTAACCACGCTTCCCTACCCCGGTTTTCCTACAGATATACAGGCACAGATGATGGCTTTGATGACGGTAACCGAAGGCATTTCCGTGATTACAGAAAAGATTTATCCGGATAGATTTATGCATGTTGCCGAACTTAACCGTATGGGAGCCCAGATTATGCTGGAGGGCAATTCTGCAATTGTAAAAGGGGTCAAAACGTTGAGCGGTGCGCCGGTGATGGCTTCAGATTTAAGGGCTTCTGCCGCCTTGGTTCTGGCAGCATTGGTAGCGCGGGGTAAGACAGAGATATTCCGTATCTATCACCTTGATCGGGGATATGAGGCCATTGAACAGAAGCTATCCAGATTAGGTGCAATGGTCTGGAGGGAGAAAGAGTAATTACAATTTAGTTAAATGGTTAAAAGGTTAAATAGTTAAATGGGTAGACAATTTAACCAATTTAGACTGAAAGGAGAACGAAATGGCATTGAAAATTAAACTGATGCGCATGGGAACCAAACAGAAGCCTCACCACAAGATAGTCATTGCCCAACAGAGCAAGGATAGAGATGCCGATTTTGTTGAGGAGATAGGATTTTATAATCCTACGTTTGAATCGCCTCTAATCAAGATAAAACGAGAAAGGTTAGATTACTGGTTAAAGATGGGGGCAAAACCCACCAAGACAGTCCAGGCATTGCTGAAGAAAGAAGGTCAAATGAAGACACAACTTACGGAGCGGTAGCGCCCGCCAAATTAAATTTGGCGAGGTCTCGCCATATTTATGGCGGAAGCGTAAGTTATCTACCTGTCGGTAAACAGGCAAGTCTGAATTTGACCCCCCACACCAATTGCAATAGAACGCCGTTATTACGCAATTGGTGTGGGGGTTCAATTCGCACAGCGACTTATGTCGTGTAGGGGAAAGATGCTCCATAAGTCGCGTGCTCATTGAAAATGGAGATAGACGTCCTGACTATATTCCCGGAGATGTTTGGTCCGATTTTGAATGAGTCAATGCTTAAGATTGCCCAGGAAAAAAATCTGGCTATAATAAGGGTTCATAACTTAAGGAAATGGTCGAGGGATAGACATAAGAAGGTTGATGACCGGCCCTTTGGCGGCGGACCGGGAATGGTTATGGAGATAGAGCCGATATATTATGCCTTAAAGGAGTTGAAAAGAGATGGTTCGCGGGTAATTCTTCTTTCGCCTCAGGGTAGAAGACTGGAACAATCTTTAGCCCGCGAGTTCTCAGGGTTTGGGCACTTAGTTCTTATCTGCGGGCATTACGAGGGTACTGATGAGCGTGTAAGGGAACACCTTGTAGATGAGGAAGTCTCAATCGGCGACTATATCTTGACCTGCGGAGAGTTACCGGCAATGGTCTTAATTGATGCGGTGGTCCGTCTGATCCCCGGCGTTTTAGGAGATGAGGGTTCTTTGCTTGAGGAGTCGTTTGCGAAAGGAGTCCTGGAATATCCTCAATATACGCGGCCGGCGGATTTCAAAGGTTGGCAAGTTCCGCCAATACTTCTGTCAGGCGACCACAAAAAAATAGAAGCCTGGAGAAAAAAAGAGGCGATAAAACGGACGCGGTTAAAAAGACCCGACCTGCTGTCGAAATTTCGCGGATGAATAAAATTATTTGGCAGACAGTAATTTTGGTGGTATAATTTTCTATCCTTTTTTGTAAACCCCGAACCACGGGTTTACCCCGTTAGAAATAAAAATTTCTAACGGGGTTTACCCGCTTCGACTCGCGTCGAGCGAGGCGAGCAGCCGTGGCTTTCTGTGGTTCGGGGTAAACAAAAGCAGAGCGGAGGTATGCAATGGGTATAGTTAAAGAGATAGGGCATAGGCAATTACGAAAAGACATCCCCGATTTCCGGATAGGAGACAAGGTGCGAGTCGAAGAGAAGATACTGGAGCAGGATAAGACCCGCCTCCAGACCTTTGAAGGCGTGGTGATTGCCAGAAAAGGAAGCGGGATCTCGGAGACGTTCACGCTGCGTAAGATTTCCCACGGAGAGGGGGTGGAAAGGATATTTCCGTTACACTCTCCCCTCCTCAAAGAGGTTAGCGTCGTCCGCCAAGGTAAGGTGCGTCGGGCAAAACTCTATTATCTGAGAGAGAAGGTCGGCAGAGGAGCCAAGGTTGAGGAAAAAGAGGGTGAAACGAAGGCGCCCTTGACACTATAGTGTCAAGGGTCTACCTGTCGGTAGACAGGTCTGTCTGAATTCAATTCGCACACATAAGTTACGCTCCTTTCAGTCGCGTAACTTATGCGCTCATTAATGTTTCGCTGGGAACAAAGCCTCCTAAAGCAGGGAAGGGTTAAATTTATTGCCGGTGTTGATGAGGCGGGCCGCGGCCCTTTGGCGGGACCGCTTGTAGTGGCGGCAGTGGTTATCAAGCCGGAGGGGAAGGATTTTTATTGTTTCACCAATTTCAGAAATAAGATTGCTGACTCCAAGACCTTGACGTCTCGGCAACGCGAGAGGGCGTTTGATGAGATAATGGCTAAGGCCTGGGTGGGGGTGGGCATTGCCGGCGCAGACCTGATAGATAATTCGGATATCTCATCAGCCACATACTTTGCAACGGAATCAGCAATTGGCAATTTACATAGAAAACCAGACCACGTCTTGGTTGACGGAGGAATAGTCGTACCGCCTCCTTATTTCTATACCTGTCTCATACAAGGAGAGAGAAGAAGTTTCTCTATTGCCTGTGCCTCTATTGTTGCCAAGGTGGTGCGCGATAGAATAATGACCACCTATGACCATTTCTTTCCCCGTTATGCCTTTTGGCAACACAAGGGTTACGGAACAAGACTCCATTTAAATATCCTAAGGAGATATGGACCTTCGCCCATCCACCGCAAGAGTTTCTCGCCGGTTAGAGATTGGTTCCCGGGGTGAAGCGATAGCGATAAGTTTCTTAAAGAAGAATAGTCTGCACATCCTCGCGCAGAACTATCGTTTCGGGAGAAGAGAGATAGATATTATTGCGCAGGATAAGGATACCATCTGTTTTATTGAGGTAAAGACAAGAACGAGTCAGGAATACGGTTTGCCACAGGAGGCAATCACCGCCAAGAAAAGAAGACGTTTAACAACTTTGGCTTTAAATTACATAAAGAGGTATGCATTAGATAATTATAATTTTCGCTTTGATGTGGTCTCTATTCTCTGGGATAAATCAAAAAAAGAACCGGCGATTGAATATATTAAAGATGCCTTTGCCGTTGACGAAAGATGGTCTGTATAACACATTGGATAGTTAATAAAGTTACGTTTACCGTTAACCGTGTACCGTTTACCGTATACGGTAAACGGTACACAGCGAGCAAGCATATTCCTCAAGCGAGCGGGTAAACGGTAAACGCAACGATTGTTGAAGATGAAGAGCAATATTGAGATTGCACAGAAAGCAAAATTGATACAGATTCCCGAGATTGCCCGTCTTGCCGGCATCCGGCAGGATGAATTGGAGCTTTACGGTAGTTATAAGGCAAAGATAAAATTGGATATCTTTAAACGCGTGGGAACGCGCGCGAACGGGAAACTGATAAATGTAACCGCGATAACCCCCACTAAGGCAGGCGAAGGAAAGACCTGCACTGCTATCGGCCTGACCCAGGCTTTGGGAAAGATAAAGAAGAACGCAATCCTCTGCCTACGAGAACCTTCCCTCGGTCCAGTTTTTGGGATAAAGGGCGGAGCAACCGGAGCGGGTTTCTCGCAGGTCCTGCCCATGGCGGATATAAACCTTCACTTTACCGGAGATATTCATGCGGTGGGTGCGGCACACAACCTCCTGGCGGCAGTTATGGATAACCATATCTATTTTGGAAATGAGTTAGGCATTGATTTAGACAGGATTGTCTGGCGTCGGGCGATTGATATTAGCGATAGACAACTGCGTTATATCCAGTGCGGATTAGGAGGAAGAACCCACGGTTTTGTGCATAATTCAGGATTTGATATCACGGTTTCATCAGAGGTAATGGCAATACTTGCTTTAGCGAATAATTTCGGGGATTTAAAGAAGAGGCTTTCGCGCATTATTGTAGCCTATACAAAAGATGGTAAACCGGTTACTGCGGGGGATTTGAAGGCAAGCGGTTCGATGGCGGTCTTGCTCAAGGACGCCCTGAAACCCAACCTTATTCAGACCCTGGAAGGTCAGCCCGTCTTTATGCATGCCGGACCGTTTGCCAACATTGCCCACGGCAACAATTCAGTAATTGCTACTATTTTAGCGCTAAAATTGGCCAATTATGTAATTACGGAAAGCGGTTTTGGTGCAGATTTAGGCATGGAGAAGTTTTTTGATATTGTCTGCTGCCAGGCAAATCTGAGACCCGATGCTGTGATTCTGGTGGTTTCAGCGAAGGCATTGAAGATTCACGGCGGTCAGGATGAAGATAAGTTAGACAAAGAAAACTTAAAGACAATGGAACGCGGTTTTAAGAATATGGACCGCCATCTCCAGAACATTGCTAAATTCGGGGTCCCCGCAGTGGTAGCAATCAACAAGTTTCCCAACGATAGCGAAGATGAATTGAGGGCAATAAAGAGACATTGTGAGGCGCAGGGGGTCAGAGCGGTTGTTTCTGAAGTGGTAGCGAAAGGCGGAGAGGGAGGAAAGGAACTGGCAGAAGCCGTGCTTAAGGTAATACAGGAGAGGTCTTCCTGCTTCAAACCGCTTTACGAACTGAAATTGCCCTTGAAGAAAAAAATTGAAATAATTGCCTGTGAACTGTATGGAGCAAGAAAGATAGAATACTCAAAGGAAGCGGAAGAGGAATTAGCCCGACTTACCGATTTGGGGTTTGGTAATTTACCGATTAATATGGCGCGTACACATCTGTCTTTAACCGACGACCCTAAGGTTAAAGGCGCACCTACGGGCTGGACACTCAGGGTGCGGGAAATAAGAATCTCTGCCGGGGCAGGTTTTGTGGTTCCGGTTACAGGCGAGATGATGCTTATGCCCGGATTACCCCGGCATCCGTTGGCGGAAAAGATCGATATTGCCGAGGATGGAAAAATAATTGGATTATCATGAAAATGTTTAGTCCGTTGGGTCCGTTTAGTCCGTTGGGTCCGTTTAGTCCGTTGAGTCCGTACGGAAATAACGGACAAAACGATATTAACAAACGATGTATATTAATCAATCATTGAAGAAATATCTGGATGATTTAGCGGCAAGACAGCCTACCCCCGGGGGCGGTTCAGCCGCGGCATTGACCTCCACTCTGGGGTGTGCCTTAATGAGTATGGTTTGTAATTTTACGGTTGGCAGTCCTAAATATAAAGAGGTAGAAGAAGAGGTCAAAAAATATCTTGAAGAAAGCGAAAACCTGCGCAATCGCTTTATGGAATTGGTAGATCTGGATGTGGCATCCTATGAGAAAGTTTCTCAGGCGCAGAAGCTGCCGAAGGAAACACCGGAGGATAAGGCAAGGCGTAAAGAAAAAATTCAGGAAGCAACGCGAGAGGCGGTAGCCGTTCCTTTAGAGATATGCCAGTTATCAGCAGAGGGTTTGAAACTCTGCGACAGGATGCTGGAAAAGACTAATATAAAACTTGTCAGCGACCTTTCCGTATCCGCGGGCCTACTTAAGGCAGGGTTTCAGGCCGGACTCGTGAATGTGGAGATTAATTTAGCCTCGCTGAGGGATGCCGATTTTATCGTTAAGATCCGCCAGGTCCTGGAGCCCCTGACTAAGGAAAGCGAAGTTCTCTCGGGGGTGATTCTTGAGAGAACTAAAGAAAAAATTACTTCTAAACACGAATAGGCGCGAATTACACACAAATTCCCACGAATAAATTTGTGTTGATTCGTGTGTAATTTGTGTAAATTTGCGCTAAAGATGAAGGCAAAATTATTAGAGGGAAAAGTTTTAGCGGAGAAGATTAAAGAAGACCTGAAAAAGGAAATCAGTGCTTTATCTCGTCCCATCACCCTTGCCTCAATTCAGGTCGGCGAGAATCCTTCCAGCGAGGTCTATTTAAAATCCCAGAAGAAAACTGCGGAGAATCTGGGTATAAATTACCACTTGATTAAATTAGATGGCGCGGCTAAAGAAGAAGAACTGCTTGCCCTGATTGATAAGATAAGTAAAGACAATGCTGTCCACGGCGTAATAATTCAGATGCCCCTTCCACCACAAATTAATCGCCAGAAGATTATTGAGGCAATTTCTGTGGTTAAGGATGTGGAGGGAATGCATCCCCAGAATTTAGGCGCAATTCTTCTGGGAAAGCCAGGATTTATTCCCTGCACGGCACAGGCGGCTTTTGAGTTGGTTAAATCTACGGGAGTTAATTTATACGGTAAGGAAGTGGTTATTGTCGGGCACAGCGAGATAGTAGGAAAGCCATTGAGTCTACTTTTTTTGAACGAATTTGCCACGGTGACGGTCTGTCATATCGGGACATCTCAGGCAGGGCATTTAGAAGAACATGTCAGGCGGGCTGAAGTTTTGGTCGTCGCAGTGGGCAAGGCAAATTTAATCAAGGGAGACTGGATTAAACAGGACGCAATTGTTATAGATGTAGGTATAAACAAAGTGGGCGATAAAATCATGGGCGATGTGGAGTTTGAACCCGCATCAGAGCGGGCGTCTTTTATTACGCCGGTTCCCGGCGGAGTGGGTCCGCTTACGGTCACAATGCTGATGCGCAATTTAGTTGAGGCCGCTAAATTGCAGCAATCATAAGTTCTTTTGAATATTTTTACGGGTTCTGTTCGGTCTTGTCTTTCGCAGGGACGCTTAAGAAAATTCCACCTACGCGGTGGAACAGGTAACCATTCGTGGCAATTCGACCTGCCTGCCGGCAAGGCAGGTAAAAATTCGTGGCAATTCGTGTTAAGAGGGTATAATCGTGAGTTTTAAAGAAAAGGTAGAATCCGGTAAATTTATCGTGACTTCCGAAATC
The DNA here is from genome assembly GCA_037442605.1 of Candidatus Omnitrophota bacterium. Lineage (GTDB taxonomy): Bacteria > Omnitrophota > Gorgyraeia > DTHP01 > DTHP01 > JBBIPY01. Next base: position 5,573 of record JBBIPY010000009.1, on the reverse strand, counting down.
GGGCCGCCCAAAGGCATTGACATCAAGGAGATGCTTGAAGACGCCCAACTTCTGAAAAGTAAGGTAGACGCCATCAATGTTACGGATTTGCAGAGTTCGGTGATGCGCCTTGGCTCTCTGGCGGTCTGTATTCTCTTAAAACAAGAAGGTATTGAGCCGATATTTCAGGTGACCTGCCGCGACCGTAACCGCTTGGCACTTCAATCCGACCTCTTAAACGCCGCAGTATTCGGGATAGAAAATATTCTTGCCTTAACCGGAGACCATCCAAAATTGGGCGACCATCCGTCGGCGGCTGCGGTTTTCGACCTTGATTCTGTTCAGCTGTTAGAGGTGATAAAAACTTTGAATGAGGGCAAAGATATGATGGGCAATGCGTTGAAGGGCATTCCGAATTTTTTTTCGGGGGCAGTGGTTAATCCCGGCGCTGACCCCATAGAACCGGAAATAATTAAAATGGAAAAAAAGATTCGCAGTGGGGCAAAGTTCTTCCAGACCCAGGCGGTCTATGATATAAACATTTTCTCCGAGTTTATGAAAAAAGTCAAACCCCTAAAAATTCCCGTATTAGCGGGGATAGTCTTGCTTAAATCTGCGGGGATGGCAAAATATATGAATGAGAATGTAGCGGGCGTGACTGTACCGCAGGAATTGATTGATGAGATGACCAAAACCAAGGATAAAGTAGCCACATCAGTAGATATTGCGGCACGGATTATCAAAACAGTTAAGCCATTGTGTCAGGGTATACATATTATGCCGATTGGCTGGGATAAAAAAGTCCCGTTGGTCTTAGAAGCAGCGGGATTGTGATTGGATAATCATTATATAAAATACGGAGTTACTAAAAGGGTTACTGACAGTTACTAAATTATAGGCAGATACGGGTTGGTTACTAATGGTTGCAGATGTAACTGTTAGAAACAGACAGGTCTATTAACTGGATTTAGTAACCTTTAGTAACAGCGAAGCGTAGTAACTAGGAGGAAAGATGCCCGATATTAAAAAAAGGTCTATAGACTTAGCCGCGCAGGAGGTCTTGAAAAAGGCTAAAAAGGAAAATATCCCGACTGCCTGGGATAGATTGGAGAAACAGCAGCCCCAGTGTAGGTTTGGACAATTGGGTTTGTGCTGTACAATCTGCAATATGGGCCCCTGTCGGAGTCGGATTGACTCCTCTGGTAAAGAAGTGCAGACAGGAGTTTGCGGTGCCAATGTCGATACCATTGCCGCCAGAAATTTAGCCAGAAAGGTCGCTGTAGGTGCCTCAGCGCATTCCGACCACGGCCGGGATGTGGCGCATACATTGGCTTTATTATCCGAAGGACACCCCCACGATTACGAAATTCTGGATGTAGAGAAATTTAAAACCCTGGCAAAGGAATTTGGCATTGATGCTAATAGAACCAAGGAAGAGGTTTCCAGGGAATTAGGCAGGAAACTATTGGAGGAATTCGGCAGACAGGAAGGAGAATTGAATTTTATCAAACGCGCGCCGAAGAAACGCCAGGAAATCTGGAGAAATTTAAAAATTACTCCTCGGGGCATAGATAGGGAAGTAGTAGAATTGCTACATACTACGACTATGGGCGTGGATAATGACTACAAAAATATTATGCACACGGCGATGCGTTGTGCATTATCCGACGGTTGGGGCGGCTCGATGATTGCCACCGATGTGCAGGATATCATTTTAGGAAGCCCTCAGCCGATAAGAGGGAAGGTAAACTTGGGGGTATTGAAAGAAGATTGCGTGAATATCGTTGTGCACGGACACGAGCCGGTTCTTTCCGAGATGGCGGTTAAGGCAAGTCAGGACGCGGAATTATTGAAGTTAGCCAAAGCCAAAGGAGCGGAGGGAATAAATTTATCCGGAATCTGCTGCACGGCTAACGAGGTCTTGATGCGGCACGGTATTCCGGTAGCGGGGAATTTCCTGCAGCAGGAATTAGCCATTGTCACCGGCGCAGTAGAAGCAATGATGGTGGATGTCCAGTGTATTATGCCTGCCTTACAGGAGGTTGCCAGTTGTTTCCATACCAAGCTCATTACCACCAATCCCAAGGCGCGCTTTCCCGGAGTAGCCCATATTGAATTTCAACCCCAGAATGCCTATGCAGTAGCCAGAGAGATTATCAAACTGGCTATTGAAAATTTCCCCAACCGAAATAAAGAGAGAGTAAATATTCCCAAAGAGGAAATGGATTTAGTTGCCGGATTTACCAAAGAGATTGTTTTTCAAATCTTGGGCGGCAGATACCGCGCGACTTACCGGCCCTTAAATGACGCCATCATTTCGGGAAGACTGCGCGGGGTGGCGGGAGTGGTGGGCTGCAATAATCCCAAACAAACCCACGACTATTTCCATACTACCCTGGTAAAAGAACTGATTAAAAATGACATTTTAGTTTTGCAGACCGGCTGTTCCGCCATTGCCTGCGCAAAGCAGGGCTTGCTTATTCCCGAGGCAGCTAAAATTTATGCAGGAAAGGGCTTGCAGGAAATCTGCGAGGCGGTAGGGATTCCGCCGGTACTACACCTGGGCTCCTGTGTAGATAATTCCCGTATTCTCACCGCCGCCGCACACATCATTGAGGAAGGCGGTCTGGGCGAGGATTTAGCGGATATACCCGCAGCCGGCTGTGCCCCGGAGTGGATGTCGGAGAAGGCGATTACCATCGGATTATATTTTGTGGCTTCAGGTGTTTATACCGTCTTTGGAGCAAGTCCTTTTGCTACCTTAGGAAGCAAGAATCTGACGGGTTATTTAACTAAAGATTTAGAGAATATTGTCGGGGGAAGGTTTGAATTTTCTGATGATCCTCTTAAGATGGCACATCTCATGATTGAGCACATAGATAAGAAACGCGCCGCGCTTAAACTGAAACCGGCGATGTATGAGGCACAGCCAGCTAGCGTTAAATAGTTTTTTATACTGTTAAAATGTAAGATGATAAATCCGAAATCCGAATGGTGAAATAGAGGTTAAGGAGATTAAGAATGTTAAAAAGGTTAAGAAAGTTGCATTTGAAAATTTCGTAACCTCCTTAACCTCTTAACTTCCTTAACTTTTTTAACTTTATTAGTTCGACATTCCTGCCTGCCGCCTGCCTGACGCCTGCCTGTCGGCAGACAGGGCAGTCAGGGCAGGTAGGGATTTCGTGCTTCGAATTTAACCAATGACAGGAGTAGATTATGTCTAAAATTATTGCCGCGGCAGCCATTCGCGGCGCACATAAGTATGTAGAAGAGGCAGAGGAGAAATTCAAAAAAATATTAAAAACTAAGGGGCCGGATACCAAAGTAGAATTTCCCAATACCGCCTATTATCTTCCCCTTATCTATGCCCTTTTAGGTATCAAGGTGAAGGTCTTGAAAGACCTTGAGGCTCCTTTAGCCCAGGCGCGCGCCTTGCTTTCTCCGGTGCCTACAGATAAGGTCTGGCTTCCTTATTTAGGCAATGTCCTGGATGCGGGTATTGCCACTTTGATTGCGGAAGAAATCATCGAGGTCTTTAAATATCTGGAAGGGAAAAATCCTGCCGAAGATATCTGGCTGGGATTTACCGATGACGCTATTTTAAGAACTCAGGGGATAAAACTCGTGGACGGGCGTATGCCGGGTTTCGCTGCTATCGCTGGAGCCTGTCCAACAAGTAAGGATGCGGTAAAACTTGCCCGGGAATTGCAGGAAAGAAGTATCCTCGTCTTTATGGCTTCTTCATCGCGGGGAAAATCTTTTGCCGAGCAGTTAGCCGAGGAAGGGGTAGAAATGGGCTGGGATAATTTTCTCGTTCCCTATGGCAAGGATACCTCCGCGGCAGTGCTTGCCTTAAATTTCGCCACCCGTGCCGCTATGACCTTTGGCGGAGTCACACCCCGCGGGTTAGAAGAAGCGCGACAGATTCTGCTCTACAATAAGAATCGCGTCTTTGCCTTTGTGCTGGCTTTAGGTGAAGACGAAGGGGTGCCTGAAGGGCAATTGATTAGCGACGAAAAATATGCCACGGCTGCCGGAGCAATCAATTTTGGCTTTCCGGTAATATCCAATATAAACCTACCCCAGATATTGCCTTCCGGAATTTGCACCTATGAGCATGTAGTGGCGAATGTTCCCCTCGATAAAATTGTCAATAAGGCCATCGAGGTCAGGGGTTTGAAAATCAAATTTACCAAGATGCCCATACCCGTTCCATATGGAGCGGGATTTGAAGGTGAGCGGATTAGAAAAAATCAGATGCATGTGCAGTTTGGAGGAAAATATCAGCCGGCATTTGAGCTGCTGGTGATGCGCAATATGGAAGAGGTAGAAAACGGCAAGGTTGCTTTAATCGGTCCTGATATAGATAGAACGGATAGGATTGATGAGAATCTGGCTATACCTTTTGGTTTTGTGGTTGAGGTGGCAGGACGGAAGATGCAGAAGGATTTTGAACCGGTCCTGGAGCGCCACCTGCATCATTTTCTTTCCTGCGCCAACGGCATAATGCATACCGGCCAGCGCGATAATGTCTGGACGCGCATCGGTAAAGAGGCATTTGATAAAGGACTTCGCCTGGAACATCTGGGTAAGATTACCCATACAAAATTACTGGAGGATTTCCCCTCCATTGTGGATAAGGTTCAGGTGACGATTTATACCGAGAAAGAAAAAGTCCTGGAATTATTAGCGGGAGCGCAAAAGGTCTATAAAGAGCGCGACGATAGAGTGGCAGGGATGACCGATGAGGAGGTGGATACATACTTCGATTGCACTTTGTGTCAGACTTATGCGCCAAATCATGTCTGCGTGGTTTCTCCAGAACGTTTAGGTCTTTGCGGTGCCTATACCTGGATGGATTGCAAGGCCGCCTATGAAATTCATCCTCAAGGGGCAAACAAGCCGATTAAAAAAGGGAATGTCATTGATGAAGTGCGCGGTGAGTGGGAAGGGGTAAATAAATTTGTTTATGAGGCATCAAAGCATGCCATAGAGAGATTCCATCATTATTCGATTATGTCCTATCCCGAAAGTTCTTGCGGCTGTTTTGAATGTATCATTGCGGTTGTTCCCGAGGCAAACGGGGTGATGGTTGTCAATCGCGAATTTTCCGGGGATACGCCTTTAGGAATGAGTTTTACTGCCTTAGCCGGTTCAGTGGGCGGAGGCAATCAGATCCCGGGATTCTTAGGCATAGGAAAATTATTTATCTCATCGCGTAAATTCATTAAAGCCGACGGCGGGATAAAGCGTATCGTCTGGATGCCCCGGGAACTGAAAGAAGAGATTAAGGAAAGATTCATCCGCCGTTTAGAAGAAGAAGGCATCCCGGACCTATTGAATAAGGTTGCCGATGAGACAGTGGCTACGAATATGGAAGAACTCCTCCCTTACCTTGAGAAGGTCAAACACCCCGCCTTAAAAATGCCACCGATTATGTGACTTACAGATTAACACAGGTTCTGAGTCTCTTTTAGATGTCTTCCAAGAAAATCCTTGCCTAAAATCAATCCATCTGGTAATATATTTTCCTGATAAGCAGGGTTAACAAACGCAGGTCTTATTTAATCGACGAGGGTTAAAAGATGATAATA
>JBBIPY010000008.1:0-24793 GCA_037442605.1 Candidatus Omnitrophota bacterium | reverse complement strand
ATAAAGTATAGTTCATGTTTTGTAGAGGATATAGGGGATGATTGCGGTTATTGACTACAAAATGGGGAATCTAAGAAGCGTGGCCAAGGCGCTGGAGAAGGCAGGGGCAGAGGTTTTAATTACCGCAAAAAAAGATGCCCTCAAAAAGGCGCGGGCAATTGTCCTGCCGGGGGTAGGCGCCTTTGGCCAAGGGATGAAACACTTGAAGGATTTGGGCGTTATTCCTTCTTTGATTAGTGAAATCAAGCAAGGAAAGCCGTTCTTGGGAATTTGTTTAGGGTTACAGTTGTTATTTACGAGAAGCAGAGAACACGGAATGCATAAGGGGCTGGGTGTTCTTCAGGGCGAAGTCGGGCGTTTCCCGGCAAGACTTAAGGTGCCGCATATGGGATGGAACCACGTCAAGATTCAGTCTTCAATCTTCAAGCTTCAAATGGAGCGAGATTCCTGCATAATGAGGGGCATCCCTGATAACTCTTATTTTTACTTTGTGCATTCTTATTACGTCGTGCCGAGAGATAAAAATATCGTGGTGGCCAAGACAAATTATGGAGTGGGGTTTTCCTCGGTGATTCAGAAGGATAATATCTGGGGTGTGCAGTTTCATCCGGAAAAGAGCCAGGAGCTGGGATTGCGGATAATTAAAAATTTCGTTAATTCCGTTTAGTCCGTTAATTCCGTTATTTCCGTTCCAACGGACACAGCGGACACAACGGACACAACGAATATGTTAGCCAAACGAATAATTCCCTGTTTAGACGTGAAGGATGGTCGGGTAGTCAAAGGCATAAATTTTGTTAATTTGCGTGACGCCGGCGATCCGGTTGAACAGGCAGCCATTTATGACAAGCAAGGTGCAGACGAGTTAGTTTTCTTAGATATCACTGCCAGTTTCGAAAAACGTTCTCCTATGGTTGAGGTTATCAGACGCAGCGCAGAGCAGATATTTATTCCTTTGACCGTGGGAGGGGGTATAAAGAGTTTGCAGGATATACGGTTGCTTTTGCGTTCCGGCACGGATAAGGTTTCTATCAATACCGCGGCAGTGAGAAATCCCTCATTGGTTAAGGAGGCGGTAAGGGAATTCGGGAGCCAGTGTATTGTGGTGGCGATTGATGCGAAAAGAAGCTGCAGGCTACAGGCTACCCCGGCCTGCCGAAATATTAAGCCGGGGCAGGCAGGCTACAGGCAGCAGGCAGCAGGCTACAGGCAGCAGGCAGCAGGCTACAGGCAGCAGGCTATAAGCCAGAGGCTAAATTGGGAGGTTTATATTAATGGTGGACGTCTACCTAGCGGTTTGGATGCCATAGAATGGGCGAAGAAAGTATATGATTTAGGAGCAGGTGAAATTTTGCTTACCAGTATGGATAGGGATGGGACGAAGTTAGGTTATGATTTGGAGTTGACGAAAAAGATTGTCGAAGCAGTCAGAATTCCCGTGATTGCATCAGGCGGGGCAGGAAGATTAAAGCATTTATACGAAGCCTTCAAAGTTGCAAATGCGGATGCAGTACTTGCTGCTTCTATCTTCCATTACGGCGAATATTCCATCCAGGAAGCGAAAACATACCTGAAGAAAAAAGGCATCCCTATCAGGATATAAAAATCCTCGTTACACAGATTAGCACAGATTATTAAGAGGGTAGAGAGTAACTTTTCGACTACGTTCAGGGCGGGCGAGTAGCGAGAAAAGTAAATCCCCAATTATCCCGCTATAGCAGTCCCGCCTTAAATAAAAGACAGAATTATCCTTGCCGCGCGTTCGGTGGCGCCAGGCTCGCCCAGATTTTCTTTTATCCGTATTAAATCCTCCCTAATCGTTTTTTCTTCGGGAGAATTTAATAAATTTAATACTTTCTGAGCAATCCTTTTTGGCCGAGCACCAAACTGGATGAACTCGGGGACAATCTTTTTGCCTGCCACTACATTGACCAGACCAATATAAGGAATTTTTATCTGGGGTTTGGCGATGAGCCAGGTAAGAAACGAGGTTTTGTAGATTACGACCAAGGGTTTTTCTAGAATGGCGGTTTCTAAGGTGGCGGTTCCTGAGGCGACCAAGACAAAATCGGCGAGTTCTATGCATTCGTAGCTGTTCGGTATAGGGGTAAGGGTTAAGGGGTAAGGGTTAAGACAAGGTGAGAAGAGATTTTCGGGAAGGAACGGAGATTTTGAAACGACAAATTGTAAATTGCCAAGTTTTTTACTTAATATTTTACAGGTCTCTAAAAAAATTGGCAGATGCCTTTTGACCTCAACTATTCGCGAGCCGGGAAGCAGGGCAATGGTTTTTTTATCAGGAGAAAGTCCGAATTTTTTCAGGAGCTCAGTTTTCTCTTGAGCAGGCTTGACAATATCCAATAAAGGATGTCCGACAAAAATCGCATTGATGGAGTGTGTTTTGTATAATTCTTCCTCGAACTTGAAAATTACAATCATTTTATCCACTAATTTCTTAATTAGCTCAATGCGATTTTTGCCCCAGGCCCAGACCTGCGGCGAGATGTAATAAATCAGTTTTATATTTCTTTTCTTTACCTCTCTTGCAAAACGCAGATTGAATCCCGGATAATCAATCAGGATTACCGCGTCAGGTTTTACCTCATCTAATTTTTGGCAGAGCATTCGAAAGATAGCCTTGAATTTCTTTAGGTTTTTAACCACCTCCCAGAAGCCTACCACGGCTAAGTCTAAAAAGTTGCAATAAATCTCAATCCCTGCGTTTTGCATAAGAGACCCGCCTGCCCCACATAGTTTTATCCCGGGGTTCATTTTTTTTAATGAGCGGGCTAAATGCGCAGCCTGGAGGTCTCCCGAGGCTTCGCCGGCAACCAGGAATATGGTTTTAGCGGTATCCATCTGTCTTGAGCTTTCCGAGAATCTGGAAGGCAATTTTTAAGGCGGCATAGGCATCCTGTCCAGAGACAAGCGGATTTTTCTTTTTACGGATGCAATCTATGAAAGAAGTCAGTTCCGCCTTCAGGGGTTCGTCTTTCCTGATGGGGATGGATTGGGAAATAATTTTATTTCTCGCTTTGCGATAGATGACTGCCTCCTGCTGAGAATAGTCTAAGGAGATATAGGCGTTATCTTTAAAGATGCGAATCTTACGCATTGCCTCATCCGAGACGCGACTGGCAGTGAGATTACATATCGTTCCGTCCCGGAATTTAATCCGGACATTGGCAATATCTTCATAGGGCGTAAGCACCTTTACACCCACGGCATCAATTGATTTTATCTCTGATTTTACCAGGGCGAGAATTATATCGATGTCATGAATCATCAGGTCGAGGACGACACCGACATCTTTCACCCGCGGACTGAAATTTACCAGGCGGTGACATTCAATAAAACGCGGCGCTCCCGGCAGCCTGGCAATTTTCTGGATGGCGGGATTGAAGCGTTCAATGTGGCCAACCTGCAGGATACAGTTATTTTTTCGGGCAAGCTGTAGCAGGGCTTTTGCTTCTCTTAAATTCGCAGTGAGGGGTTTTTCGATCAGGCAATGGACCCCTGCCTTGAGGAAATCTCTGCTTATAGGATAGTGAATTATAGTGGGAACAGCAATGCTTACCGCATCGACGCGGGGAATTAGCCGGCGGTAATCTGCGTAAAATTCAGTTTTAAAATCTTGGGCAATTCTTTCTGCCTTTTTTGTATCAATATCACAGACACCGATGAATTTAATGCCTTTAAGCTGTGAATAAATGCGGGCGTGGATTGAGCCCAGTTTCCCCACGCCGATAACCGCTATTTTTATTTTTTCCATGGTTAAGCCACCGCGGTCATTATACTATATACTCCCCGCAGAAGAAAGAAATTTTTATGGGAAATTTTTATGGGAAATTGACTGCGTTAATCCGCGCACAAAAATCAGGCACAAAAATCAGGCTTGACAAACTATTTTCTGACTGCTTATAATAGAGTTGTTTTAGCGGAAGGACGGCAGGATAAATTTCGCATTCCATATATAAATTAATCCATTCTCCGCGATAAAAGTTGCAGAGATTCTTCTTCTAGAAGTGTCACTATCCTAATCCTTCCGCCCGAAAAGATAAGCGGATGAGTCTTTCCCTTGGACACAATTTATCGGGGATAATAGCGTTGCTTGCTACAAGATGTTGTATTTTTACCTTGACAAGGGATTATTTTTTTCTGATAATATTTTTTGTCTAAATTAGACAGGAGGCAAGAGAGATGGATTATATCGAACCCCGGCTTACAGAGAATGCCCTCAAGGTTTTAGAGAAGCGTTATCTCTCCAAGAACGAAGAAGGCAAAGTAGTTGAGACCCCCCGGGAGATGTTTATGCGGGTAGCCAATAATATCGCCTCCGCAGACAGATTGTATGGGAAAAGAGAAGAGGATGTGAGAAATCTGGCTTTTGCATTCTATAAGATAATGAGCGAAGGCGATTTTATGCCTAATTCTCCTACCTTAATGAACGCGGGAAAGGAACTTGGCCAGCTCTCCGCTTGTTTTGCTCCAGACCAGTTAATTGTTACTAAAAACGGACCTAAGCCCATTGCAGATATAAATGTGGGCGAAGAAGTTTTGACCCATCGGAATAGATTCAAGAAGGTGGTAAAAAAATTTGAAAGGCCAGCAGATTTATTATACATAGTTGATATATATAAATTACCCACTCAGACTTTAAAGGTAACAGGTGAACATCCGATATTGGCTATAAGCAAACATACTAATCGCATTTCTTGGTTGAAAGCAGAGGAATTACACATGGGTGACTATGTAGCGGTAAATTTTCCCCAAGAGATTTGTGATAGACAGGTAATCAAAGTTTCAGATTTTCTTACTGATAAAGAATTAGTTGAGGTAGATGGCTATCTTTATGAAAAGAACATAGATATAAGACGTTATGCGAGAAAGGATGGTAGTATTTACCTCCAGAATAGAAATCGAAGCGGCGAAGTATCTAAGCAGGTGCATCCCATCAAAAATGCGGTAGTCGTAGATGAGGCATTAATGAGATTGTTTGGGTATTATTTTTCTGAAGGATGTGTTAGCAGAGAGCAAGTTTTGAGATTTACCTTCTCTGATAAAGAAGAGGCTTATGCCCAAGATGTTATAAGCATCGTCAAAGATAAATTCGGAATAGAGTCAAGGATTGAGATTACGAACTCTTCACAGTATCGCTGGATATCTCTGAGATTTCATTCTAGCATATTAGCCAATTTCTTCTTGAAATTATTTAATACAGGTTATGCTTCTAAAGCTATCCCGGAATGGTTTATTTTCCTGCCTTCAGAAAAACAGAAGGGTTTTATCTCTGGCTTGTTTAGGGGCGATAGCTGTGTTTTTAAAAACGGGGATAATTTTTCTACCAAATTAGTAATGTGCAATACGGGTGCTGTATATGCTGCCTGGCAGATGCTGATGCGCCTGGGATTTTTTGCCACATTGAATTTCGAGTCAATGCCTCGCGGGGGTCGAGTTAGACCGGTAAGGTGTCAAGTTTCAGGTAAGGATGGTTCTCGGCTGGTGTCAGAATTATTGGCTACAGAAATACCACACAATGGTTCCGAATTTATTCGTACCATCCAAATGGAGGGGATACTATTTAGCCCTATTAATTCTATCGAGAAGCAGATTTATCAGGGGAAAGTTTATAATTTGGAAGTTGAAGAGGACCATTCTTATTCTGCCAATTTTGTTTCAGTGCATAATTGTTTCGTGCTTCCCGTCGAAGATTCCATGGAATCAATTTTTGAAGCCATAAAGGCAACCGCCTTAATTCACAAGACGGGGGGAGGCACTGGTTTTGATTTCTCTAAATTGCGGCCTAAGAATAGCCCAGTAAGAACCACAGGCGGGATTTCCAGCGGTCCGGTTTCATTTATGAAGGTTTTCAACGCCGCTACCCAGGCGATTAAACAGGGCGGTACAAGACGGGGAGCCAATATGGGAATTCTGCGGGTTGACCATCCCGATATCTTAGAATTCATTATCTGTAAGCAGGAGGATAAAGATATTACTAATTTTAATATCTCGGTGGCTTTGACCGATGACTTCATGCGCCGCCTGGATAAAGGCGAGGAATATGATTTAATCGACCCCCGCACCGGAAAGGCAATAAAGAGATTGCCTGCCAGAGAGGTGCTCGATTTAATTGTGAAACAGGCCTGGAAAAATGGAGAGCCGGGGATTATCTTTATTGACCGGATGAACGAGTTTAATCCCACGCCTCACTTAGGTCGGTATGAGTCAACTAATCCCTGCGGCGAGCAAGTACTTTTGCCCTATGAAAGTTGCATAGCAAAGGATACGCGTATAACAACCGACAGAGGTATTGAGAAGGTATGTGATTTATATAAACGCCAAGAAGATGGAGATGAAATTTTTATAGCCACTCAGGGTGAAAATGAAATTTGTTTTAGGCCAGCCATGATTATATATATGGGTAAAAAACCCATCTTTCGTCTAACCTTAGCCAATGGTCAGAGTATAAAGCTTACAGCAGATCATAAAATCAAAACGAAAGAGGGCTTTAAACAAGTGCAAGAATTGAGGATAGGTATTGATGAGGTCGTTATTCAGAATAAGATGGCAGGTGAGATAAAATTTGATGATAATAAGAAATATGAAAAGATTTATCAAATGTTTGGTTGGATGACAGGAGATGGTTGGTTTACCGAAGAGAAAACATTCGGCCTTACATTTGGTCCACGGGACAAATATGCGTTCAAAGAATTAGTGCCTATTTGGAAAGATTTTACCCAAACAGATACTAAGGTCCAGGTGCAGGAGAACCTTGTGCGATGTATCAGCAGTCAAAAAATATCCGCGAAAGAAGAATTTTTAGATTTTGGGTTCAGGCCTGCCAGAGGACCACAAAAGCGCATACCCGACGTTATTATGACTGCACCCAAGCAATTACAGATTGCTTACTTGCAAGGACTATTTTCTGCCGATGGTAATGCATCTCCAAAAAAGCCTCAATTTTACCTTAGTTCTGCCTCTCTCGATCTACTAAGAGATGTGCAAATATTACTTTTGAATCTTGGTATTTATAGTAATATAAAATATTATCTCATACGGCCTCGAGGTAGACACCAAGGAAGTCTTCGCATTTATGGAAAAGGACTGATACGTTTTCAGGAATTAATAGGTATACAGTTAGTTCCATATAAAGAAAAAAGACTCCAGAAGAAACTCAACACTACAATACGGTTCTATGATGCCAAAAAAACAGTGCCTGTGGTCTCTATCGAGCCTGAGGGAATAGATGAGGTTTATGATGTTTTTGAGCCAACAACACATACGCTTATTGCAGAAGGGATGGTGATCCATAATTGTAACCTCGGTTCAATAAATTTAGCCAAAGCAGTAAAATTTTCTAATGGAAGACCTGAAGTGGATTGGGAGGGCCTAAGAACCATTACCCATGCGGCAGTGCATTTTCTGGATAATGTGATTGATATGAATAGATTTCCCTTAAAGGAGATTGAGGAGAAAACGAGACTTACGCGTAAAATCGGTTTGGGGGTAATGGGCTGGGCGGATATGTTAGTGCAGCTGGGTATTTCTTATAATTCAGAAGAGGCATTGAGGCTTGCCGATGAAGCGATGTCCTTTATTTTGAAGGAGGCAGGGAATAAATCGGCTGAACTGGCACAGGAGCGCGGGGTCTTTCCGGCATTTAACGGCAGCGTATTTGACCGGGAAGGAGGAGAAAGATTACGCAATGCCACCCTGACGACAATTGCGCCTACCGGCACAATCAGCATCATTGCCGGTGCCGCCAGCGGCATAGAGCCGCTTTTTGCTCTTGTCTATACCCGCCATGTAATGGATAATGATAAATTGATAGAGGTAAATCCTTATTTTGAGAAAATCGCCAAGGAACGCGGATTTTATTCCCGGGAGCTGATGGAGAAAATTGCCGAGAAAGGTTCCTGTCAGAATATCCCCGAGGTTCCTGAGGATATAAGAAGGATTTTTGTTACCAGCCATGATATTACTCCCGAATGGCATATCCGCATGCAGGCGGTGTTCCAGAAATATACCTCAAACGCAGTATCTAAAACGGTAAATTTCCCTCACCACGCTACTGTAGAGGATGTAAAGAAGGTTTATATGCTTGCCTATAAATTGGGCTGTAAAGGAGTAACCATCTACCGGGATAAAAGTCGTGAGGAGCAGGTCTTGAATATTGCCTCTGCGAAGAAGGCAGAAGAGGAAAGGCAGGGGGAGCGGTTTACTCCCCGTCCCCGGCCGGAGGTGATGAGAGGTACTACCACTAAGATTAATACCGGCTGCGGCAATCTCTATATTACCATAAATGAAGACGGCGAGGGACATCCTTTCGAGGTCTTTATGCAGATGGGCAAGGCGGGTGGTTGTGCCGCTTCACAACTCGAAGCGATTGGCCGCCTGGTTTCCCTGGCATTGCGCTCCGGAATTGACCCCGCTCCTATTATAGAGCAGTTGAGAGGGATTCGCTGCCCTTCACCCTCCTGGGAAAATGGGGGGACGCGTATATTCTCCTGTGCCGATGCCATTGCCCGTGCCTTGGAGCGCCGCCTGGCCGCTACCAAAAAGAGCCCTTCGGAAATTAAGATAAGTGTCCTTCCTCCTCGGGAAGAGGAGAAATGGGAGACGCCTTCTCCCCACCAGCACATCGGTAATGTGATAGGTGTCTGCCCCGACTGCGGCGAGCCGCTCAGACACGAAGAGGGTTGTGCCAAGTGCGAGGCCTGCGGGTATACGAAGTGCTAATCACGGATGTACAGATTAGAAGCTACGGATACGCACGGATAAAATCGCGGAACCACGCGGAACATTACGCAGAACTACGCAAAATGGGGAAGAAAATTTTTATTTTCCCAGTTAGAATAAACTTTTTAAAAATTTTTCCCACCCTTGACAAAACCCTGAAAGCGTGTTATACTTAAAGTGAATAATTCAGGACCCTTCCCGTTGTCAATTTGAGAGGGGGGGGGTGAGAGCAGGAAAGAAATTTCCTGATGCTATAGATTAAGTCAACAATTTAACCAAAACAGAAGGAGGGAAGTAAGATGAAGGCAAAAGCAATGTTAGGAGTAATAGTGGCACTGGTAGTGGGTTTGGTAGTTAGTTCCGCTTATGGTTTCAGCAATGAGATTTTGAAGGAGAACAAAACAGAGTTGCCTATTATCAATTTACCGAAACAACCCGTAACCGCAGCCGATGTTCTGGAATTTGCCCGGGTCGCAAGAGGGGCGGTTAGCCCTGATTATTTTGGCGGCAAAGCATACGAACCATCTTTGAAAACCTTAACAGATTTTATTACTAACTTGGAGAAAGGGAGAGTAGCATTGAGCGATGTTTCAGTCTTTGTTAACTCCGGTGAAAATCCATATATGGCCGTGACTATTGAAGTAAAAGAGTTAAAAAGCTCCAAAAGAGATAATAAGGGCTTGGGCGGACAACTCCAGGTAATGATAGACCTTGGCGGATTGAGTCAAAAAGTAATTAAGCAGTTGTCTGAAATATTCCCACCGAAAGGGTCGGAGGAAATCAGCAAATTACACTTGATTTTGATAAACGTACTGCTTGATGACAATAGCCCCAAGAAGGGGGGAGCAAGGGTTTATCTTGCTACCTATTCTAGAGACGGCGTTCACCCCGACATTGACCCCCCTTGACCCCATGGACACTGACCGCAAGTAGAGGATTTTTTAAGTTAACCCCGGAATTCTTCAGCATGAGTTCCGGGGTTATTTTTTATTTGCAAGTTATCCTGCCGGTTTGCTATAATCTATCTCCCTGAAGAATAGGATTCTTAAAATGGTTTCGCAACGGACAGTTTAAACAGGAGAGAATTGAAAATGAAAAAGATTCTTTACATTGTCTTAGATGGCTTAGGCGACCGGCCGCATCCGGCTTTTGGTAATAGGACTCCCCTTGAGGCAGCCGATATTCCCCAGATGAACCGTCTGGCAAAAGAAGGGCAGACAGGACTTGTTTATACTGTAGGCAAAGATATCGCTCCCGAGTCGGATGTGGCGGTGATCAGTATTTTGGGCTACGATGCCCACAAATATTATACCGGTCGGGGCCCCTTAGAGTGTTTTGCCGAGGGTTTGGAGGTAAAGGAGGGAGACCTCGCCTATCGGGTGAATTTTGCCACCCTGGGAAAAAATAGAGAAATAGTCGACCGCCGGGTAGGAAGAAATCTGACCACGGCTGAGGCAACCGCCCTAGCTGAAGAAATAAATACAAAAGTAAAATTATCTGATGCAGAATTTATTTTTAAGAATACCATCGGCCATCGGGGTGTGCTTCTTATCCGGAGTAAAAAAGGCAAACTTTCGGCTAAAGTTACCAATACCGACCCCGCCTATGGCAAAGAAGGTGTTTTTGGGGTAGCCAAGGAGAAATTCGAGAATTACCTGCAAAAATGTCTTCCTGAAGATAATGCCGAAGGAGCAAAATTGGCCGCGGATTTGACCAATGAATTTATGGAAAAGAGCCAGAAAGTGCTTTCCGAGGCGGGGGTGAACCAGGAAAGAATAAAACAAGACAAGCTTGCAGCAAATGTAATTCTCACCCGTGATGCCGGAGATAGATTACCAAAGTTCCCTTCTCTAAAAGAAAGATTCGGGTTTAACCTTGGTTGTTTTGTGGAGATGCCGGTGGAGAAAGGGATTGCCCTGCTTACGGGAATGGAGATAATAGACCTGTCTCTACCTACAGGAGATCTTGAAAAGGATTATGCCTTACGGGCTAAGAAAGCCTGCGAGGCAATTCAGAATTACGATGGCCTATATATCCACCTGAAGGGTCCGGATGAGCCCGCCCACGACGGGAATTTCTTAAAGAAAAAGGAAGTTATTGAGGCAATTGATAGGTTCTTCTTTGGCAATCTCTTGCCCGAGCTGAACTTAAAAGAGACGGTTATCTGCGTTACCTCAGACCATTCAACTCCCTGTGCACTCAAAGCCCACTCTGCTGACGCGGTACCTATTCTCATATCAGGGGGTAATATTAAGAAGGATGAGACATTCAGTTTTTCGGAAAGTCAAGCCGTGCAGGGAAGATTAGGAGAATTGGGGGGCCAGGAAGTCCTACCTGAGATTATAAAACTTGCCCGCCTATAAGCATTTTTCCCTTGCTATTATATCTCGGTTAGGTTAAAATAAAGGCGGACAGAAGTTATGGGGTTTTCTTTTAGAGGTAAGCGACATAACTTATCTGTCCGAATTTGCCCCCACACCAATTGCAATAGAACGCCGTTATTACGCAATTGGTGTGGGGGTTCAATTCGCAGACGCTTCGCTATAACTTACGTCGCTTACGCTCCGTAAGTTATCTGCTCATTAAAGGGGGTGAATCGACCATGGAAAAGAAAGACTTAGCCAGAATGACCAAGGATGAACTGCTCGACATTGCCAAGAAACTTAAGATTATCGGCCGCCATACCTATGCCAAGGATGAACTCATCGATAGGATCGTGAAGAGATATAATGTCCTGGATAGAAAGAGGGCAAAAACCAAGGTGTCAAAGGAGAAAAAAATTCCCCGCGTGATTGAGCGGGTAAGGAAGGCATTCACCCGGCGCAGGAAAATAACTCCTCCGAAGATAGAGCAGAGAGAAGAAAGGGTGGAGGAAAGACAGCCCCGGCCTTACTGGCAGGCACCCGTAGAACCCGCACAGGCGATACCCCAGCCACAGAGGGAAGAGGTAGCGGTTGCCCTGGTTCCGCGCGAGGAAGAATTTGTCTTTCCCCGCGGCTATGGAGATAATAAAATTGTTCTTTTGGTGCGCGACCCCTGGTGGCTGCACGCCTATTGGGAAGTAAATATGCATAAACAGGATGAGGTGCGCAGTAAAATAGGCAATGAGCTCTACAATCGTTCCAGAATAATCCTGCGCATCTACGATGTGACCGATATAATTTTCGACGGGACCAATGCCCACTCCTTTTTCGATATTGAAGTCAGAGAAGGGGCGGACAACTGGTATATTGAAGTGGGCAGGCCTAACCGGAGCTGGTGCGTGGATATCGGCCTTTTGACTCCCGAGAACAAATTCTTTTTATTCTGCCGTTCCAATGTTGTGCGCACGCCGCGTTTTGGCATGTCCGAGATTACTGATGAGGAATGGATGAGCCAGGAGGAGGAATATTGGAAACTATTCGGCGTAGCCGGGGGTTTTGGTTTTGGCAGTTCTCCCCTGAAAGTTAAGCGTGCCTTTCGCCGGCGTTTCAAGGAAGAGATCTCCTCCGGGGCGCCCTGGAGTTTATTCAGTTTTATGGAGCAGAAAAAGGAGCGCAAGTTCTGGTTGATAGTAAACGCAGAGTTGATTGTATACGGGGCAACTGAGCCAGATGCCAAGGTCAGCGTGCAGGGTAAGCCGATCAAGCTGCGCAATGACGGCACATTCAGCCTGCGTTTTGCCTTGCCCGACGGAACACAGCATATACCCGTAGAGGCAATTTCTTCCGATGGCGTAGATAAGCGCAAGGTTACGCCTGTTGTCAGCCGGCGCACCGAGTAAATATCGCAGAACTACGCAGAACAGAACGCGGAACTACGCAATAGAAGGTTATGCGTGGTTCTGCGTAAAGTTCCGCGGGGTTCCGCGATTTTTTAATTTTTATACGATGGAAAAAGGTTATCTTGCCTTAATCTTGCATGCCCACCTTCCCTTTGTGCGGCATCCCGAATACGAAGATTTCTTAGAAGAGCGCTGGCTCTTTGAAGCCATAACCGAGACCTATATCCCCCTCATCAATGTCTTTGAGCGCCTTCTTGACGAAAAGATTGATTTCTCCCTCACCATGTCGGTCACTCCCACCCTGGCCTCTATGCTTGCCGATGTCCACCTTCAGGATAAATACGTTAAACACATAGAGAAATTAATCGAACTCGCTGACAGGGAGATAACCCGCACGCGCTGGCAGGAGGCTTTCCATCAACTCGCCCTGATGTATTACCACCGCTTTATGCATGCCCGCCATATTTTTGCCGATAAGTACGGCAGGAACCTTGTGAATGCTTTTCGTAAATTTCAGGAAGCAGGCAAGCTGGAGATTATTACCTGCGCCGGCACCCATGCCTATCTGCCCCTGGCCTTGCACCGCCCGGCAGTTAAGGCACAGGTGAAAGTAGGGGTGGATTTATACCAGAAGTTGTTCGGCACAAAACCCCGCGGAATCTGGCTCCCAGAATGCGGTTACAATCCGGGAGACGATGAAATGCTCAAGGAAGAGGGGATTAAATATTTTATTACCGATACCCATGGGATACTCTTTGGTTCACCCCGGCCCAAATACGGGGTATATGCGCCCTGCTATTGCAAATCCGGGGTGGCGGCTTTCGGACGGGACCTGGAATCTTCAAAATCCGTCTGGAGCGCTATTGAAGGATACCCCGGCGACTATAACTACCGCGAGTTCTACCGCGATGTCGGCTACGACTTAGATTACGAATACATCCGGCCATATATCAATCCCGATGGAACAAGGGTAAATACGGGAATAAAATACTACCGCATTACCGGCAGGACGAACGATAAACATCCCTATGTCCCCGCCTGGGCTATGGATAAGGCAGCTGAGCATGCGGGCAATTTTATGTTCAATCGCGAGAAACAAATTGATTATCTTTATAGCATTATGCACCCGCGCAAGCCGATTGTGGTCTCTCCTTACGATGCCGAACTTTACGGTCACTGGTGGTTTGAGGGTCCGCAGTGGCTTGACTTTCTCATCAGAAAAATAAATTTTGACCAGAAGACAATTAAGCTGATTACTCCCAGCAGATATCTGGAAATATATCCCAAGAATCAGGTGCTTACACCCTCTATGTCCAGTTGGGGATGGAAGGGTTATTCCGAGGTCTGGCTGGAGGGTTCAAACGACTGGATATACCGGCATCTGCACAAAATTACGGAAAGAATGATAGAATCAGCCAGGGATAATAATAACCCGGGCGTAGATGGCCTGAAGCAGCGCGCCTTAAACCAGATGGCGCGGGAGCTTATGCTTGCCCAATCCAGCGACTGGGCATTTATCTTAAAGACCGGGACTTTTTCTTCTTACGCTGTGCGCCGCATCCGCGAACATATCGTTCGCTTTACTCATCTTTATGAGCAGGTTAAACAGAATTGCATTCAGGAAAACTGGCTAAAGTCCATTGAAGATAAAGACAATCTCTTCCCGGATATAGATTATCGAGTTTATGCCGACTGAAGACACGAATAAAAAGCCGAATTGCCACGAATTGTTAGAAAATTTGTGTAAATTCGACCTGCCTGCTGGCAGCCGCCACATTTGCCTATCCGTTGCCGGGGCCGGCAGGTAAAAGTTCGTGGCAATTTGTGTTAAGAATGATGAAGAAGGCGTTATTAATTATCGATATGCTCAACGACTTTGTTTTAAGGGGAGCACCTCTGGAAGTTCCGCGGGCGAGAAATATCGTTCCGGAAATAAAACAAGAGATAAAAAAGGCGCGCAGGGCAAAGGGCCCGGTTATTTACCTCTGCGATGCCCATAGAAGAGGCGACCCGGAGTTTAAAACCTGGCCAGTCCACGCGGTAAAAAGAACAGCGGGAGCAGAGATTATTGAGGCATTAAAGCCGCGCAAGGATGATTACGTTGTTTTTAAGACCGGTTATTCAGCATTTTATAAAACCAGGCTGGAATATCTCTTGAGGAAATTAGAAATTGAGGAGATAATCATTGCCGGATTGTTGACCAATATCTGTGTTTTATATACGGCGGTGGATGCCTTGATGCGCGGCCTTAAGGTAACCATACCGGAGAAGGCAGTGGCAGGAGTCAATCCGGCTGACGAACGCTTTGCCTTAAGACAGATAAACAAGATACTTAAGCCGAGGAGATGATTGGTGCGTTTACCGCCTACCGTTTACCCCGAACCACAGAAAGCCACGGCTGCTCGCCTCGCTCGACGCGAGTCGAAGCGGGTAAACCCCGTTAGAAATTTTTATTTCTAACGGGGTAAAGCCGTGGTTCGGGGTTTACGGTAAACGGTAGGCGGTTCACGGTAAACGTAACGTGATTAATGGGTAGTGAAATGTTTAATATTGCGACAGCAGAAGAGATAAAAAGCGGCAAGGTTACCGATGTTTACTTTCAACGAACTAAGGAAATCTTAGAGAAGGAGAAGATTAGAAAAAAGGTTAAGGCGGAATTCGTCGTAAAAAATCTCCATCCCGATTATCCCTGGGCGGTTCTGGCGGGTATCGATGAGGTGGTTGGATTATTAGAAGGAGTTAAAGGGATAGATGTAGATTGCCTTGCGGAGGGGATGCTATTTGGCCCCGACCAGCCAGTAATGGTGATTGAGGGAGAATATACAAAATTTGGAATTTTCGAGACTGCTCTACTGGGGTTAATCTGTCAGGCCTCGGGAATTGCTACAAAAGCTAGCCGTTGTCGTAAGGCAGCAGGGAATCGACTTTTAGTAAGTTTTGGGGCGCGTCGGATGCATCCGGTCCTGACGCCGATGATTGAACGCGCCGCCTTTATCGGGGGTTGCGATGGGGTAGCGGCCGTAAAGTCGGCAGAAGTTCTGGGAATTGAGCCGATGGGGACAATGCCCCATGCCCTGATTTTACTTTTTGGAGACCTGGTTAAGGCAGTCAGGGCATTTGATAAAATTATAGATAAAAAAATAAAGCGTATTGCCCTGATCGATACATTTTCCGATGAAAAATTTGAGGCGATAAAGGTAGCCGAGGCTTTAGGAAAAAATTTATATGGAGTAAGATTGGATACCCCGGCTTCGCGTCGGGGAGACTTCTTGCAGATTTTAAAAGAGGTGCGCTGGGAACTGGATTTAAGAGGATTTAAACAGGTAAAGATTATGGTGAGCGGCGGAATAGATGAAGCAAAAATTTTAGAACTCAATCCTTATTGTGACGGCTACGGCGTGGGGACTGCCATCAGTAATGCGCCGGTCCTGGATTTTGCTCTGGATATTGTGGAAATTGAGGGAAGGCCTTTAGCCAAACGGGGAAAGCTGTCCGGGGCAAAGGCAACTTTGAGATGTCCTGAGTGTTTTTATACCGAAATCGCGCCTTTAAATGCGGAAAAAAAACACTGCGGGGAAAAAATGGAAAACCTGCTTAAGCCGTTAATTAGAAACGGAAAACTAATTCGAACTTTACCCCAGCCTAAAGGAATTAGGGCCTGCGTTTTAAGCCAATTGGAGAAGTATTCGCTATAAGAACCCCCCTGCCCTTGACAAAACCCTGAAAGCATGTTATACTTTGTATAGATAAACAGAGATAAAGATAACCACTCAGGAATTTAGTTCTGGGGTGGGTTTTTATTCCCCGATTAGTTCAGGGATTTAATAGGGTTAATAAAGATGATGCATTCAAAGTTCAAGGTTATCGGGCTATGGGTTATATGCCTGGGGATGCTATCAATCAGCTTATTGTTCTCCCCATCTGCTTTGGCCAGAAGAGTTCGTGGGGATGAGGGTAAGGATCTTTACGATAGAATTCGCAATGCAACATTCGAGTGTCTATCATACGGCTACAACTCAGAAACACTAGAACCAGTCGCTAGATCATTAGCAGATCTATTTCCTTCTTTGGAAGATTTAGAGAATATCGATAATTTAGAGGATAGAATAGATGCTCTGGCCAAACTCATAAAAGATAAAATAAGTTATAAAACAAGAATATTTGAACTATCAGAAGTAGTGAAAACAGGAAAAGCCAATTGTTTAGGCTATACTCAACTTGTTATGGTATTGGGCAAGGTTATAGGCTTGAACGTAAGCGCAATGGTCGTTTTTTCAGATGATTGGACTAATGAAAACCACATAGCTAACCGAATACAATTAAGTGACTCTGAGTATATAATTCTGGATTTGGCCGGAAAAGAGGATTCATACTATATTATGAGCCCTGTTTTCAATTGGGATGAGAATTATGAGAAAGGAATTAATCTCTATTTTCAAAAGGGGGAAAGCAGTTTAGACAGTTTAGACAAATCTTATTCCTTGGTGCAGGTAGTAGATGCAAGGGGAATAGCAGCAGGCCTAGACAACAGCCGCGGAAATTCCCATCTTGCTTTAGACTTATATCAAGAAGCAATCGAGGATTTTAACTCGGCAATATATTATAATTCATCTTATAGCCATCCTTTTTACAACCGCGGAAGAACTTATGCTCGTTTAGGCTCACATCAACAAGCAATTAAGGATTATGATAGAGCAATAGAATTAAACCCGTTTTCCGCCAATTCCTATTTTATGCGTGGAAAATCACATGCCATTCTAAGGGAGCCTCAAAAAGCAATCAATGATTATACCAGAGCAATAGAACTAAATCCGAACGATGCCGAATATCATTACGAACGTGGAAGTTTACGTTGTGCTTTAGGCTCACATCGAGAAGCAATCGAGGATTATAACCGGGCAATAGCATTAAATCCGGAAAAAGCCGAATATTATCACAGACGCGGAGAGGTTAAGCATGCACTCGAGAGAATTGAAGAAGCTCTGAAAGATTTTAGGAGAGCAGTTGAGCTCAATCCAGACATATATAGACTTCTCCCAGCCGATATGCAGGTGTTGTTAATGCCGTACATATACCCCTCGCCATAAACCATTTACTAACCTACCAGGCAGTCTAGATTATTTTTACCCCACCATTTAAGCCGCAGGCACTCTAGTTTTTACTGAAAAAGTTCCTTATTTTCTCGTCGCAAAAACTAAAAATATTTAAGAATTTTCTCCTCAAAGTGCAAGGAATTTGGTATAATATTGTCGGAAACCGGAAAAAATAGGGCGCTGTCCCTATTTAAACGAACTTTACCCCAGCCTAAAGGAATTAGGACCTGCGTTTTAAGCCAATTGGAGAGGTATTCGCTATAAGAACCTTTCGTTTTTTATTGTTTTTTATTTGTAAATTTCTTCCCCATCTGTTATACTTTTAGAAATTGAGAGTATTGAAAAACCCTTGTGATGCACAGATGAATCACAGATTAAAAGCAACAGATGATCACAGATTATCGTCGATATCTGCGTTAATCTTGCATCTTCTAATCTGTGCTAATCTGTGTAAAAATACTTTTTCAACGGTCTCAAATTAGAAAGTTTATCCACTTATGCTGTAGACTGTATACTGTTCACTGTAAACTATAACTATGATTATCTCCGAACTCAAGCCCTGGGAAGAGTTAGTCTCTCACCTTAAAAAAGGTGAGAAACTGTTTATTGTGGGCTGCGGGGAGTGTTCCACGACCTGTAAAGCCGGGGGAGAGCCGGAGATTCTTGCGGTGAAGGAGAAATTGGAAAAAGAGGGATATAGGGTCACCGCTTACACCATTCCCAAATCTCCCTGTGTTGCCGCCCAGATAAAATTGGAACTGGCAAAGAATAAGAAAAAAATTTCCGAAGCGGATTCTATTTTAGTGATGGCCTGCGGTCTGGGGGCGCAGTCGGTAAAAATAAATAACCGCCAGGAAAAACCCCTGCATATAGCAGCAAATACGCTTTTTATGGGAGCGGTGGATTCCAGCGGCCTGGGTTTTTTAGAATATTGTTCTGCCTGCGGAAACTGCGTTTTAGAATTGACCGCAGGAATCTGTCCGGTTACCCGTTGCGCTAAAGGTCTACTCAATGGTCCCTGCGGTGGCCAGAATAAAGGAAAGTGTGAAGTAGATAAAGACAGGGACTGCGCCTGGGTGCTTATTTACGAGGAACTCAAGAAACAGGGCAAGCTTAATCTCCTGAAAGAAATAAAACCGCCGCGGGATTATGCCAGGAAAATACATCCCCATGTATTGGTATTGAAATAAAGGTTATCGCGGAACTACGCAGAACAAGACGCGGAACTACGCAATACAGGTTGTGCGTGGTTCTGCGTGAAGTTCCGCGTGGTTCAGCGCTTTTTAGATGGATAAGAAAAAGATTGAGAGAGCAATAAGGGATATTCTGGAGGCCATCGGTGAGGACCCCAAAAGAAAAGACCTTCTCGGGACGCCTCGACGCGTGGCTGAGATGTATGAGGAGATTTTTTCCGGGATAGGCAAAGACCCTTCTGAAGAATTAGAGGTTGTTTTAGAGCAGAAACACGATGAAATTGTTCTCTTAAAAGATATTCCTATTTACTCTATCTGTGAGCATCATTTGCTCCCTTTTATCGGTAAGGTCCACATTGCCTATATTCCCAAGCAGGGTCGGGTTACGGGATTAAGCAAATTAGCCCGCCTGGTAGATATCCTCGCTAAGCGTCTACAGGTTCAGGAAAGACTTACTACCCAGATTGCCGAAATCATTATGGCAAAACTTAAACCCCGCGGTTGCATGGTGGTTATTGAGGCAGAGCATTTGTGTATCTCTTTTCGCGGGGTGAAAAAACCCGGAATACTTACGGTTACCTCGGCGGTGAGGGGGATTTTCAAGGAAAATGAGAAAACGCGCGCAGAAACAATGATGCTCATCAAAGGAAATCAGAGGTAATCGCGGAACTGCGCAGAACAGAGCGCAGAACCACGCACAACAGGTTAAGCGTAGTTCTGCGTAAAGTTCCGCGTGGTTCTGCGATTTTAAGATGAATAAAAAACGTATCTTGGTGGTGGATGATGAGACAAATATGTGCGAGGCGCTTTTTGATGTCCTGGAGCAGGAGGGGTTCCGGGTCACTACCGCCTCAAACAGGGATGAGGCCCTGGGGTCGCTTTCTAATATCGACTTTGACCTTGTGCTCTTGGATATACGTCTGCGCGGAGGCGACGGAATAGACTTAATTCAGGCGATTAGAGAAATAAAACCCGATGTCGCCATCATTATTATGACCGGTTATCCCAGTTTAGAATCGGCGATTGAAGCGACGCGTTTAGGCGTTTCAGATTATCTGCTCAAGCCAATCAGCGTCGAGAGCCTGAAGGCATCTATAGAGAATGTCCTTTTCCATCAGGCGAAGGAGAAAGATAAATCTCGCTTAGCGAAGCGGTTAGAGGAAGCCAACGAGAACCTGGCCAGGATGCAGGAGACACTTAATCAGTCAATGAAAATGGCTGCCCTGGGGAAAATTGGGCCAGGCCTGTTCCATGAGGTAAAAAATCTTTTAGGGGTTATGAATGTCTCGCTCTATTATCTGAAGAAGAATCTGGATATAAAGGACTTAAAGACCCAAAAACACATTGATATTATTGAAAAAGAGATACAGCACTCCAATAATATTATTATGGGACTGCTCAATTTCTCCCGGGCAAAAGAGGATAAAATTGTTCCCGCGGATATAAATCAGTTGATTGAGGAAGCGGTTGTTCTATTGGAACACGAACTTACGCTTCGGGGGATAAAGATTATTAAAGATTACGCCTGCGCTCTTCCTTGCGTTGCCCTTGAGCCAAATCAGATAAAACAGGTCTTTATCAATCTCATCCTTAATGCCAGGGAGGCAATGCCCCGGGGAGGCGAACTGAGGATTGTCAGCCAGAGGGCAGAAGACCCTGCTTTTGTTTCCATAAAGTTCATTGATACCGGCTGCGGGATAGAGAAAGAAAATCGGGAAAAAATCTTTAATCCCTTCTTTACTACCAAGGATAATGCGGGTGGTATGGGCCTGGGTCTGGCAGTAAGTCGGGAAATTATAGAAAGACATAAAGGAACCATTTCGGTAGAAAGCGAAGAAGAAAAGGGCGCTGTCTTCAGCATAGAACTTCCTTCTCAGGAAAGCCGCCCCGATATCTTAAAAGCCGGAGAGAAATCTCTCAAGGAGAGGTAGATGGAAAGCGAACATTTAAAAGCACGCGTCTTGATTGTTGATGACGACCCGCTTTTACTGGAGACAATGAGGGATATTCTGGAGACCGAGGCGTTTTCTGTTATATCGGCACAGACGGGCGAAGATGGACTGAGGCGGATTAAAGAGGACACGGTTGACCTGGTAGTTACTGACATAAAGATGCCGGGGATGGATGGAATCCAGTTACTCCATTCTATAAAAACTATAGATCCCGATATGCCCGTGATTGTAATCACCGGCTTTGCCTCGGTAGAGACTGCGGTGGAGGCGATTCGTGAAGGGGCGTATGATTATGTCATTAAACCCTTCGAAGTGGAGAAATTATTTACCCTCGTCCGGCGCGCGGTAAAGGAGAAAAAACTAGCCCAGAAGAATAAGGAATTAATGCTGGGCTTAGAAGAGGCAAGCAGAGAACTCGATAGGCGTCTGCATCAGTTGTTTCGCTTGGACGAGGTAAGCCGGACCATCTCTTCCGCCTTTGAGCTGGATGACTTTCTGCGTTCCTTGGTTAATGCCACCACCGAAGCCGTAAAGGCGCGGGTGGGTTCGCTGATGCTCTTTGATGACTCTTCTCAATATTTGACGATTAAGGTGGCGAGAGGTCTGGATAAAGATATTATGGATAGGGTGAGAATAAAAAAAGGAGAAGGGATTCCCGGTTTGGCCGCGGAGAAAAAAAAGATAATCTCCAGCGATGAAATTTATAAAGATAATATTGCGCTGGGAAGGACCGACCGAGAGCTCTATCAGTCTCCCCACTTTGTCAGCATACCCATTTCCGGACATAATCGGATATGGGGTGTCTTGAATATCAGCGCCCCCGATGAAAACTTCGCCTTTAGCGATGTAGACCTCAGGCTATTGACTATTCTGGCATCCCAGGCCTCGGTAGCCTTGGAGAACAGTCAGCTCAACGGGAAATTGCAGAATTCTTATCTGCATACCTTGCAGGTCCTCGCCAGTGCAATTGAAGCCAAGTCTAAATATACCCGCGGACATTCCGAGAGAGTCAGCCGGTACGCCTCCCGGTTTGCCCGGCATCTTAAATTGTCGGAGGACGAGATAAAGAAACTCCAATTTGCCTGCGGGGTTCATGATATCGGCAAGATAAACATTGCCGACTCCATTCTCAATAAACCCACCAAACTTGATACCCACGAGTGGCAATTGATGCGTGAGCATCCCAATAAAGGGGTAGAGATTCTCATACCTTTAGGCATCCTCAAAGAGATTGTGCCCCTGGTGAAGCATCACCATGAATACTTTAATGGAAAGGGCTATCCGGATGGTTTAGAGGGCGAGGGTATTCCTTTTGAGGCAAGGGTCATTTCATTGGTTGATGCCTACGATGCCATGACTTCAAGTCGGCCTTATCGGGAAAGGATGAGCGAGGAGTCAACTTTAAAAGAAATTGAAGGATATCTTGGTGAGCAGTTTGATCCCCGGGTTGGCGAATTGTTTCTCCAGACCCAGACAGAAGCGGTCTAATTCCGCAAAGTAGCGGTAATTTAATTTTCCTCATCTATAAAAAAGTTTACATCCTGCCCTTAGTTCTTTAGCGTAATCTCTTATCCGACAAGATGTTATAATCGTTATCTTTATTGAATCGGCAAAAAGAGAAAAGATGGTAACTTAACTTTCCAGTTCGGGATAAAAGTTTCTTCTGAATGTAGTTAGGCTTCCCGTACATAACATCTTTTCAGACAAAAGGTTATAACAGAATACCCTTAAAATCCAGAAATTGGCACAAAAATTGCTTACTTGATATAGAAAAAGGATTGTAATCTGGCAAAGACTGAGGGAAGCGATGGAAGGATACGGTTATCATAACAATGGTGAGATTAGATTTAGCAATGTAGTAATCTATCTTTCCCAACGGGAACCGCCGGTGGAGAATTATTTCATCCTTTCCGAAGAGATGCCGGGATTCGGTTCTTTTTGTGAAGACGGCCAGTGCGGGAAGGCCTGTGCACAGCTAAATTGTCCGGGCAAGATAAAGACGGAAATCAGCGAACTGGTTTATGGAAATGAGATAGTTAAAAGCCTTCGGTTTAGTTATAGTGCCGCAGGGAAGCTGTGGCTGTGGCTTGGACAGGCATTCAGAAAAAATCTTAGCCTTGATAAAAAACTTACTCTGGAAATTCTGCCCAAAGAGAATGTAGAAGGCTATGCGGTCATTTTAGAATTAGAAATCAGCGAAACGAAGGAGACGCTCGCTGCCTATAATATTACGAATTTATTAAAATACCGTAATCAATGGAATGCGATTGAGATTCCTCTGGGTGCAGATGGTTTTGATTTATCCTGGCATAAACTAACCAGACCCGGCACCCTTACCTTCGTTTTAAAGACCATTCCTCTGGAAGGCAATTCCATAAAAGGCAATTTGTATCTGAAGAGTTTAACCATCAAATAGCCCCCACACAAATCTCTCTTGAGGTTTACGTTGCATAGTGGTAAAATATTGCCTATGCTCTCAAAGATATATTCTGCTTCCGTATTGGGTCTGGAGGCGTATGAGGTGGAGATTGAAGTGGATGTAGCCGGTGGTCTTCCCGCCATTGCGGTGGTGGGCCTTCCGGATGCGGCGGTAAAGGAATCCAAAGATAGGGTAAGGTCAGCGGTAAAGAATAGTCAGTTCGAATATCCTGCCAGGAAAACCACCGTTAACCTTGCCCCTGCCGATATAAAAAAAGAAGGGCCTGCCTTTGACCTCGCCATTGCCCTCGGGATAATTGCGGCTACCGGACAGATGAATGCCGAGAGACTGAAAGATTATGTTGTCTTAGGAGAGCTTGCCTTGGATGGCAAGGTCCGCAGGATAAAAGGGGTATTGCCCGTTGCGATGTATCTGCGAAAGACGCCGAGAAGGAAAATTATCCTGCCGCGGGACAATTCCGATGAGGCGGCAGTGGTGGAAGGCGTTGAGGTTTATCCGGTAGATAGTTTATCCGAAGCGGTGGCTTTTTTAAACGGGGAGATTTCGCCTTCTCCTTATAATATAGATAGAAAGAGGCTGTTGAGACAGGTTTCCTGTTACGAGGTGGATTTTTCGGATGTCAAGGGCCAGGAATTTGTCAAGCGCGCCTTGGAGATTGCCGCCGCAGGATATCACAATATCCTGATGCTCGGTCCTCCTGGTGCGGGCAAGACCATGCTGGCAAAAAGACTTCCTACTATTCTTCCCGACATGAGCTTGGAAGAATGTTTAGAGACCACCAGGATTTATAGCGTGGTGGGTTTGCTTTCCTCCCATCAGGCACTGGTAACCAATAGGCCGTTCAGGGTAGTGCACCATACCGCCTCCGATATCGCTCTTGTAGGGGGAGGGACTCTACCCAGACCTGGAGAGGCAAGCCTTGCCCATAACGGGGTTTTATTTCTGGATGAACTTCCGGAGTTTCATCGGGATGCCTTGGAGGTTTTACGGCAACCTTTGGAAGATGGCCGCGTAACCATTTCGCGCGCCAGCAAGACCATAACTTTTTTTTCGCATTTTCTCCTCTGCGCCACCATGAATCCCTGTCCCTGCGGCTATTTCGGTTCGTCGCGCGAATGTCGCTGCAATGTGCGCAAGGTCGAGCAGTACCGCGCTAAAATCTCCGGTCCTTTGCTTGACCGCATTGATATCCATATAGAAGTTCCCGCCTTGAAATATAAAGAATTGTTGGGTAAACAGGAAGGGGAGTCTTCCGCAGAAATCAGAAAGAGAGTCAATAGGGCGAGGAAGCTCCAGCTGCGCAGGTTTAAAAATACAGGGGTATATTTTAATTCACGGATGAATAATCGCATGATAAAAAAATACTGCGTGCTTCAGGAAGACTCCAGAGAATTATTAAAGATGGCGATAGACGAAATAGGGATTTCTGCGCGGGGTTATGATAAAATATTGAAAGTAGCCCGAACCATTGCGGATCTGGCAGGAGAGACAGAGATTCGCTGCGAGCATATCTCCGAGGCGATACAATATAGAACCCTGGACAGGAATTTGTGGATTTAAGAATAAATGAGGACACCCTTGACACCATGGTGTCAAGGGTTTACCTGTCGGTA
>JBBIPY010000007.1:21849-25227 GCA_037442605.1 Candidatus Omnitrophota bacterium | reverse complement strand
ATTCCCAGCCCCCCGGCCAGCTTCAAAGCGCTATTGGTTTTCTTCATTTCAACACCCTCCTTTAATGAGCAGATGATTTATGGAGCACGAAGTGCGACATAAATCATAGTCCTTGACAGGGCATTGCCCTGTCAAGGACGTCTGCGAATTAAACCCCGCCCTTTTGGCGGTTCTGTTTTTAGCTAAACTATGTTTTAACCGTTTCTTAAGATGCCCGATTACGCTGCCATGGTGCTTTAATTTGTATTCGCGATCTAAGGCATCTGCCTCATCTGCATATGCCCCGTAGTAAACCAGTCTCAATGGAGCATATCGTTTAGTAGCGCCTACTTCGCAATGGTTGTGCTCAACAAATCTCCTTTTTATATCGTTGGTATTACCAATATAAATGAAGTCGCTTTTTTCGCTCTGTATCATATAGACGTAATGCATAATTTTCTCCTCGCCAAAAGGGCGGGGTCAAATTCAGCCAACAGACTTATGTTCACTTCCTGCAGCGTTCCATAAGTCTGGGCTTCATTTGACCTCCTCTTGTTTTCCACGAAATCCTATTCCCGCTTCGCCGAGCTCAGCGAGGCGAGGGTGGTAATTTGTGCCAATTTGTGCCTCTTACTTATTATAACCATATTTCTTACCATCTTATTACAGAATATTTATTCGTCACCCGGCATCTTATTTAATTCGTGATTCGAATCTTCTAATTCGTGGTAATTCGTGCCTTCCCTTTCCTTTATATTATGCTCGCGGTGAAACATGGCCATCGCGTTGGCGCTGACCAAGAGCGCAATGCCCAGAAAAAACCTATATTCTAATAAGCAAATATTGTGCCAGAAATCCTGTTTTGCAAAACTTATTATTCCCTGTAATGTAACTCTCTATCAAACCAAGGGTTATATCTACGCAAGCCTTCCCGCTCAAGAATTCTCCTCCCGGCAAAGACAAGGAAAATTCTTGAAAATAGTAAACTTATCTTACGACCCATCGTCCATACTCCTTAACCTATTGATATTAAACGATATATATTGTATCTTATTGATAGAGCCACCGTAATCTTTCTTTACACCCTAAAAGGGGTCAGGCACTTTTTTCAAAAAGGGGTCTGACCCCTTTTTCCTTTTTCTTACTCCTCCTCGCTCACCGAACGGAATTCTGCCTCTTCCTCAATTTTCTCTTTCTCTTTATCCTTCTGGCTGTATTTTGTGCTCAGAAGTTTTATCCTGTTGCGGATACCTGCGCCCTTGACCGTGGCTTTGCTCAGGCGGGTAGGGGGCCGGCGGATTCGATTTCTTACTGACCGCCGCGACCTCACCCCTACCTGAACCCCTCCCGGCAGCTGCACATTCCCCCTTAACTGCGGAGATGACCCACCCTGCGACTGGGCATTGCCGCTACCATCGCCCTGCGAGTCCTCCCCATCCACGCCGTCACCTTCTACGTGTATATCCACAATCTGTCCATACTGGTCAAATTCCCGCACCTCGTAATAATTCCAGGAGTCCTTGAAGGCCTCTCCGTTCACTGTGCCCGTAATAAAGGTCTCCCAGGACTTCCTCAAATCCAGACCGTCTATATAGGTAATGTTGTAGGTACGCGTGTTGATAACCACGTCCTGCCATTCTCCGTAGCGCTCGGATTCCTCGTCCATAACCTTTTCCTTGCCTACCTTATAGGTGCTGTATTCAATCATCCTTCCTTTGCTGTCGTATTTTATGCCGGAGGTCGTCTCGGTTACGTCACGGATTAAATCCCCGTCTTCGTATTCTTCCACGTCCGTGATGTAATATGTTTCCAGGCCGAGTTCGTTGTATTGTATACCGTGTTTAATGGTAATCGAATGGCGGCCGACATTCTTATCCTCGCCCGTCGGCTCGCCGTATTTATCCCTGTCGGCGGTGGTTCCCACTTCCCAGGTCTCGGTCTTCTGATAATCTATCTGACCCAATTCGTTGTAACCTAACCAGACCTCCTGGGTTATTTCCAGGTCGGGGCTGGATTCGTTCCATATTTCTGAGATGTAATGCTGCACCAGGCCGGCATCGTTGTATTCAAAGCCGTCGCGGATTATTCTGTAGGTATAATCTAATTCTACTCCCTCCTCTTCTCCGGTGACATAGACCTCCCTTTCCTCGCGGCTGAGCCTTCCGTATTGGTCATATTCATAAACAATGGTGGAGGTGGTCGTCTTTGCCCCTTCTTCCACAATCTCTATCACCATCTCCTCCTGACCCAAAGCATTATAGGTAATCTGACGGGTAATCGTGCGCGCGGTATCAAGGACAGTGCCGTCGGAAGCCTCGCCGTAGGAGTGTTCATCTATCCTGATTTCCGTAATCCTGCCGAATTCGTCAATTCCCGTTATCTCATAGGTCTTCTCGGTAGTCAGGCCCGGGCTCCTGCTTAAATCTACGCTCGTTTCCGTCCATCTGATGCGGATGCCCAAATCATTGTACTGGATATCGCGCACCTTTGTCTCGGTGACAATCTCAAATTCTGTTCCGTCGTGCGTATCGGTTCCGCGCACGGTGGTAAGCATATCGTAACCCGTCTGCAGGCCGTCTTCGTTATAGGTGATATTGGTTACCTCGCTGAAGCGATTGCCGATGAGGTTGCCGGAGATATCATATTCCTCCTCTGTCTCGGTGTAACCCGTCTCTAACCCGAGTTCGTTGTAGGTGATATTGTCTCTTATCGTCAGGGTATGTTTGTTCAGCGCCTTATCGCCCAAAGAGTTTTCCCAGGTCTCGGTTTCCTGGTAATCAACCTGGCCAAATTCGTTGTAGCCCAACCTGACCTCCTGGGTGATTTCCACGTCGGGGCTGGCCTCGTTCCAGATAATCGAGGTATAACCCTGCACCAGTCCGGCGTCGTTGTAGGTGAAGTTTTCGCGCACTATGCGATATGTATAATCTAAGACCACATCTCCATCTTCTCCGCTTACGTGCACTTCCCTCTCCTCGCGGCTTAACCTGCCGTACTGGTCGTAGGTATATCTGATTATAGAGGTGGTGGTCTTGGCCTTCTCCACCACTATTTCCGTGGTCTCTTCTTCCTGACCCAGGGAATTGTATTTGATTTTACGACTAATCGTGCGCTCGGTATTTAAAATCGTTCCGTCGCTGGCAGTGCCGTAAGCACGCTCCAGAATTTCAATCTCCGTAATTCTGCCGAATTCGTCAATTGCCTTCACGCGGTAGGTTCTTTCCGTGGCCAGGCCCGGACTGCGGCTGAGGTCAACCGTTATTTCTTTCCAGCCGACGCGGATGCCCAAATCATTGTATTGGATATCGCGCACCTTTGTCTCGGTAATAACCTCAAATTCTGTCCCGTCGTGCGTATCGGTTCCGCGCACGGTGGTAAGCATATCGTAACCCGTCTGCA
>JBBIPY010000007.1:0-21749 GCA_037442605.1 Candidatus Omnitrophota bacterium | reverse complement strand
CCGTCGTGCGTATCGGTTCCGCGCACGGTGGTAAGCATATCGTAACCCGTCTGCAGGCCGTCTTCGTTATAGGTGATATTGGTTACCTCGCTGAAGCGATTGCCGATGAGATTGCCGGAGACGTCGTATTCTTCTTCCCATTCGGTATAGGCAATCTCCTGACCCAGGCCGTTATAGCGGATATTATCTTTGACGCTTACGCTGTACTTGTCAAGGTTCTTGCCGTTAATGCCTTTCTCCCAGGTCTCGGTCCTCTGCCAGATAACCTGGCATTGTTCGTTGTATCTGAGGGAAATCCTGAGCCGGATCTCCGCGTCCGGCGCGGCCTCGCTTCTGATTAGCTGTTCTATCTCGGTAGGCTGCCCGAAGGGAAGAAATTCCGTATAGTTTTTCTCTATCTCCTGACTGAAGTCCAGGAGGGTTCCGTCTGTGTCTCTTCCCCGCACCGCGATGGCCTCTTTTTCCCAGGCAAGGAAACCTTTATCATTGTATTTTTTCTCGGAGTGGCTTAGATTAATGCGCCTGCCCGCAATGTCATCAAGTCCATCCCATCCCTGCGCATTAAGCAGAAGTTCTAATGCCTTATCCAGGATATTCCCTTCGCTGACCAGTCCCGTCGCTTTGCTCAGATAAGCGGCATAGATTTTCAGGTCCTGGGTATTGCTCAGGTTTAACTGCCGGCCCAGATAGTATTCAAGCTGGGATTTGAGTCCGCCGGCATTAAGCATTCCCTGAAGCGTTCTGCCTTCCTTTATCGCCGTCTGGAAATCGGCAAAACTTCCGCTCATATTTAAACTCAAACCCTCTTTTACCGAGCCGTCCTGGTAATGGTCGAGATATTTTTCCACGTTTACGGAGGTATGGTCGAGCCCGGGGCCGGTCTCGCGCGTAACAATCAGCTGGCTCTCCGGTAAGCCGTCCGCGGTATAAGTAAATTCGTGACGCGAAAAGGTCTTTTTATCCGGCGTGCTATAATCAATGAGGGTCTGGTCGAAGCTCTTGGTCTCATAACCGCCGCCGGTTAAGGGGTCTCCCGAAGGAACCCAGACCCATTCAATATTTTCGCGGGTTATCTCATAGCGGCGTTCGTAATGCTTGCCGTCGCGGTCATAGCCCGATTCATACACCGTGCGCACTGTCTTTATCGGCATATGAAACTTGCCGTTATAGACATTGCTCTGGGTAACCTCGGAATAGGTATTGCGCGTCTCATCCCAGATTCTCTGACGGGAATAAAGCATCTGCCTTCCCTGCTCGGTTCTGCCCGGCGTCCCATAAAATTTACCCGCCCATTTCATCTCATCGGTAACGGTGTGCTGGACAATCTCGCTTTCGCGATTGTTGATGCTGTCCCAGAGCATCTGCCGGCTGCGGGTCTGGATATATTCCTCAAAACTATCTTCGGGATTGGTTAAACTGAACTGGAATTCCGTGGTCTGGGTAGTGGAATATTTTTTGCCGATATAAACCGTGCCCTTGCGATTAAAAGAGAGTTCAAAATTGGTGCGCGGATATTTCTGGAACAATTCCTCAAAGCTTTCTCCCTTCCATTTATCCAAGAGTCCGAGCTCCCGGAGTTTATTTTTAATCCAGTTTTTGAAAATATCAAAACGGCCGGAATACTGATACCACTTTGTCCCATCGGGATTTTCGCCGGTCACCTCGTTGGGAGAGGCCTGCTCTATTTTTTGCTTCATATCCCGCGCCTCTTTTTCTATCCTGTATGCCGCCTTGCCGCGCTCTACTTTCGTGTCTTCGCGGTTCTTTTCCATTTTTCGGGGGATGCGGTCAGAAATCTCGAGTTGGCGATTTCTCTCGTCTACTCTTTTTTTGACCTGAGTCCTTACATTTTGCCAATCCTCGAGGGAGCGCGCCTCGGGAATAATTCCCACCTCCCGCCCTGCACGGGGTGAATTGCGAATTACCTGCGTGCGTACCGCAGACTCCGCATAGGCAGCAAGTAGCAAAAATAAGCCTAACAATAATAATGTAATTTTTCTCTTACTCATCTTATTCTCGTCGTCTTTTTCTCGTCGGGTTATCCCTTATTCTTATTTTCCATATAAATTATACCATATTTTTCTGCCATCGTCAACCCCGTTAGAAAAGTTTTTTCTAACGGGGCCAATTCTCAAAAGGGGTCAGGCACTTTTTTCAAAAAGGGGTCTGACCCCTTTTTTATCTGATTTCTCAGTTCTAAATAGCAAGATATATGCCAAGAAATTTTGTTCTGCAAAATTTCTTATTCCCGATAATGTAACTCTTTATCAAACCGAGGGTTATATCTATGTAAACCTTCCCGCTCAAGAATTTTCCTCTCGGCAAAGACAAGGAAAACTTTTGAAAAGAGTAAACTTAAATTATAATTTGCAGGGAAGATGCTGTAATCTATTATACTGCAATGGGATAAGTTGTAATACTTTGCTAAGAAGCCGGTAAATTTAGTTTACACTTTCGTTTCAAAAAGGGGTCAGGCACTTTTTTCAAAAAGGGGTCAGACCCCTTTTTATCTGGTAGCTGAATTGAGGGGAATAAAAACCCAATCCGCTAAAAGCCGGCTCTTGCGCAGGAACATAGAAAAAAGGTGGGATAAACAAATCTAAGGAAGAGGTATAGACATTGCTGGTGTTATTTTGTCTCGGCGTCCCGGCTGCGTACATTGTGTCACCAGAGCCTAAAAGCGCAGTTAAATCTGCTACGGTAAGCGAAGGACTGCCTAACAGAGCCAGCGCTGCCTCCGCCGCCACAATGGGCGCGGCAAAAGAGGTTCCCTGAAGCGGACCGCTTACCACCCGATATATGTCGGCATAATTGGAATATACCGCCCGTCTGCCATCGGGTCTATTTGCGCCTACAGATAAGACATCGGAACCTGCCTCTGCCCAGGCATCGCGGCCGCCTTCATTTCCCGAAGCCGCCACCACCAATATGCCGCTCTGGCGCAAATCTCTTAAGGCAGTAAGTATGGGCCTGCTTAATCCGTCCGCACAGCCGATGCTCATATTGACTACCCGCGCACCCCATGCCTTTGCCTCGCCCAGCGCGGATAAGATAGCGCTTCCCGCTACTGCCTTTGAGCCATCCGCCTGCCATTCGCCGGGCAGAATAATTGTACGTATCTCAACATCCGCGCCCGGATTCTGCCGACGTATTGTCTCTTCCATAACCGCCCTGACCTGCGCGGCATGCTCGGGGTCGATATCAATGATTACTATTTTTACTGTTCCGGAAGAACCCGAGTCGCCGGTAGAAGACGGTGGTTGTGGCTCAGGCTGCGTTGGTTCCGCGGTATCGGACGGAAGATTGCCCTGAGAACTTCCCGGCTCTTTCTTCGCAATTTCCTTAAGGGGCGGGGTTATATCCGCGCCCTTACCTATCGTATTCTGGATTTCCGCTTCAATCTGGCGCAAGAGGGTAAACAAATACAAAATTTCTCTGAGTAATCTGCCCAAAGTTTCTTCATTTAAACTGCGCGCGGATGAGAAAGCCGGAAAAGGATTGAGTAAATTCGGAAAGGCGGGGTATACTCCGGGTTGATAGGCGAAGCTGGTTGAGGCGATAAAAAATAGTCCACTAAACACTAAGCCGACGAGAATTGATTTTTTCATGGTCCCCCCCTTTAACATATAAAATGGCGCGTGGTTTATATTTATTAGCCTCCAATTATATAAACACGCCGCCGGGGAAAATATTACAAAGAATTTTCCCCTTCAGTGAACATTTTCTAACCGGATGATTTTATTAACTGAAGATGGCTCTACGGAGGTAGTTTGCGGCTTAGAGAGTTCTTGCTGATAGGCTGCTGTAAATATCTCCATCGCCTGTTGTTTAAACTCCGAATCGCTATAGAAAAGCCCGGGCAACCACCACTGCGTTATCTGCGTATAAGGGTCGGCGCATTTTCTTTTTCCATAATCAACAATTGCCAGGGTCTTTTGCTCTAAGTCCACGATGGTATTGTAATATAAAAAATCTTCGTATTCTATTCCCGCCTGTTTTAGACGGGCGAATTTAACTGCCAGCTGTTCGATAATCCAGGGGTTTTGTTTAATGACCTGCGCGCCGTCATTGCCGGCGCAGATTTTGCTTAACTTTATTCCATCGTAGAACGGATAAACCAGATAACCGTCGATATAAGGGAAATCTTTATTCGTTTGGGGTATAAACTGAACGGGCGCGGGAGCAACGCCGATTAAGGCGGATTCCTGGAAATCGCGCGCCTCCTCCTGCTGCACCGGCTTTACCGCTAAAGAGATAACTCCTTGATTGGTTAAAACGTCAAATCTGTAAACCCCGGTGATTTTTTCGTCTGACCTTAAATCCCCCTCCATAAATTCCTTTTTGAGTATAGTCTTTACCTTTTCGACTCCCGGCAGCCTTAAAATAAAATCTACCAACACAGCGTTGAGGAAATGCATTTGTTCTTCTTGGAAAAAGAGGGGGTGAGACTCTTTTATTCTGCGCGCAAAACCAATGCTGCGGATATGCCCGTAAAACTCTAACCCCTGTCTCTGCGGAATGGTTTTCTGCTGCGGGAATAAACGATGAGTTAAACTTATCTGCGGTAAGAATAAAAGAATAAGCAATATTCTAAATTTATCCAATTCCAAAAAGGGGTCAGACCCCTTCTTGAAAAAAGGGTCTGACCCCTTTTCCTTATTGGGGCATGTGGCGCTTTATCAACTCCGCAAGCGCCTGGATGCCCAGCTTTATCCTTGCCTCGGGCTCGGTGGAAAAGCATAAACGAATCTTATTGTTACTTGTTCCGTCCACGCTGAAGGCAACTCCGGGAACATAATTAAAGGCAACGCTAACTTTCTCTCCAGAAGCATCGGTAACTTCTACAGTTCCCTTAACCGCTTCCTCTTTGAGCAAACCCATCAAATCCAGATTCCATTCTGTGGGCACGGTAAGGGTAATAAACAAGCCGCCTTCTGCGCGCGTCCAGGATAATCCTTCTACCCTGGACATATATTCTTCTAAGGCATTTTCCATTGCCCGGGCGCGCTTGGAATATTCCTGAATCAAAAATTGTATATGTCTATCGAGCTGACCGCTTTCTATAAATTTGGCGATAATCAGCTGCGGCAGGGCCGGCACAAAAGAACCTACCTCATCCATCAGCCCGGCAAAATCATATAATACCCATTTATCCGCTACGATATAGCCCACGCGCATTCCGGGAGAAAAAATCTTGGAATTAGAGGCAAAATATATTACTAATCCTTCGGTGTCCAATTCCTTGATATCGGTAATCTTTTTGCCTGTATAATTGAGTTCGCCGTAAGGGTCATCTTCTACAATATGTAAATCGTATCCCTTAGCCCGCATTTTCTTGGCAAACTCCAGCAAATTCCTTCTCTCCTCTAAGGTCCACATATTGCCCGCGGGAGGATTGCCGAAATTGGGGGTAACATAGAGCACAATTCTTTTACCCTCTAACCCGCTTGTTTCTATTTCCTGCTCTAATTTATTAAGACCCTCCTGGGTGCGCAGGTCGCGGTGCTGGATATTACTCCTGTAAGGAGAGACCGCGGTAATTAAGCCCACATAGGTAGGCGACTCGGCAAAAATCACTCCTTCTTCTCCCACCCACCTGCCCAATAAATCCAGGGCCTGCTGGCTGCCGTTGGTAACCAAAACCTCATCAGCAGTAGCCTGAATACCCTTGGTCTCTAACCATCGGGCAAATACCTGGCGTAACCTTAAATTGATTTCCGGGCTGCCGTTTATCGCTGCCTGCCATTCCTGGGGAGTTAAATTTTCGATAATATCGGTAATCTCCTGATAAGGAAAAAATTCCTCCGCGGGAACCCCTCCGCCCATGCGAATAAGATTACCGCTTACCCATTTGAGAATCTCGCGGATAATGGAGGGTTTGAACCTGCTGTCTACCTCCGACAGAAGGACTTTCACTGCCTCTCCTTCAGCAATGGTAAAATCAGTATGGGCTTTGGTGGTAGGAAGTATGCCCATCTTTTCGGCTAAAATCTGCGAAACAATCGGCTGGATAAAGGCATTGGGATGCAGACTCAATCCACCCATGGCAATTTCCATCAGCCGCATAATCTCTTGTCCGGCAATGGCGTAGCTTAAAGGGTTACCTTCTCCCAGATAGTGGTCAAAATTGCCAATGGCAACTACCCTGCCCTCTGAATCATTTCTGGATAAAAGATAATCTCCCGAACCGGAATTAGTAATATCTTCGATAATTAAAAGGTTGTATATTTGCGCAAGCTTATAAATCTGCCTGCCTTGTTCTTCACTAAGTCCCTTGCCGTTAAGATAGATAAAACGCGGTGTTTTGCCGGCCGCGCTTTGTAAAAAGACTGCCGAATCCAGGCTATCAATATCAGCCGGGTCAAATTCCAGGATTTTTGCTCCGTAACGTTCGCGAAACGGCTTAAAGGAATCGGTAGACGCTGTGCCTTTTTGATAATACACCACTCCCTCGCCTTCATACATAAAAATATTACCCAGGATATCGAACGTCTCCATTGGACCCTGGAAAATACCGATATTTAATTCGGGGTTTGCCCTGATTCCTTTACTTTGGGCAAGGAGTGCCACCTGATTCCTCAGGGTTGTGCTTCCCAAGCTGAGACCGTACTGGAGGGCTGAGATAGCGCGTTTAATTTCCGGACGACTAAGGATTTCTTTTCGCTCGGCATCGGAGACGCCGCGCAGGGCCTCCTGTAATGTTGCCGCCGCCTGAAAGATGTCAACTAAGGTAGTCCTTACTGTTTCGTAACTAACTGTTTGATAGGTACGCGCCCGGCGCAGGGAAAGCGTTGCCGCGGAAGGCAGAAAGGAGAGAGAAAATGATAGGACAAAACCAAGCAAAACAAAAGCCACCCTTCTTATAACTCGTTCCATTTCACCCCCTTTGTCTTAACGCATCCTGGCCGGCTGATGTTTCAAAAAGGGGTTCAAAAAGGGGTCAGGCACTTTTTTCAAAAAGGGGTCTGACCCCTTTTTCACTTTTTCATATTTCCTACTGTCTGATTATCAAGACGCCGTTTCTTTCCAGGACTTCAATGGGATATAAATTAAGGTCGTTTTCATTGGAGATGCCGGTTAATTCTAAAATCAGAGGCAGTTCTCTTGCCGGGTCCATTCCATTGGTATAACCCACAAATCTTCCTCCCGTAACCCTCTGGGCAATGAGTTCAGCCATCTTCCGGCCAATCTTAAAGCCCATAGTGACATCATACAGAGAAGGCAGAGTCCCTCTGGCTTCATAATTTAACAGAGACGCCCTTACCTTGGTTTCGGGCAATCTCCCTTCCAATACAGGAACCAAAGCTGCACCCACGCCGGTCAGCTGGATATGCCCATAGGCGTCTGTCCGGGTTGAGGTCTTCACAATATCCGGCATATCCCCTGGCCGGTATCCTTCAGCAACCACAATCACCACTGCGCTTTCCTTGGCGATTATATGCTGCACCCTCGCCACTAATTCGTCTATGGTAGCCTGGGTGCCATCTTCGTGTTTTTGTTCGGGAACGACTACCAATATTGTGCCGGCGAGGTCTTCTTGCCGTTTAATTTCCTCGGCAGATAAACCCTCTGTTCTGTCCGGACGCGCAGACTCAAAAGCCAGCCTTCCCGAATCTCTGCCGAACGTCTCTACTATTATCACCATCGGCTGACCCTTTTCCCCGTGCGCCCTGGCGCTCTGGGCTATAGCATATATCTCATCGCGATACATGCTCACAGCGGAATCAAACCCCAGAGACTGCACTCCCTGTCCATTGACCATCACATCGCCGTCGATGGTCTTGGCCGTAGCCAAAACAACCATACCGGGATTTTTCTCGGCTAACGTCTGGGCGACTCTAAGATTATCATCGCCTCCTGTAGAAAGCCAGGCGGCAAAGCCCTTTATATTCTCCAGGGTTGTTTCCATATCCTCTGCTTTCTTGAAAGGATTTATCCTTGATGAGCCGAGAAAAGTGCTTCCCTGTTCAGGAATATCTTTGGCATATAACTCATCAATGAAGACGAGGTGTTTGGGAAATTCTTCAGGCGAAACCAGCAGGCTGGCACCGGCATTGCGCAGACCCAAGACGGTCATCCCCGGCCTCAAACTTTTTAATCCCTGGGTGGCATAACTAATCACGGCATTAATCCCCGCGGAGTCGCCGCCGCCGGTAAAAACCAGAACGCAGTTCTCGCGATGCTCGAGTGCCTTATTGACTAACTCCTGGTGGGATACCGCAATAAAACGTTCCTCATCTATGCCTTTGAGAATACCGGCGTGGGTCAAGCCTTCTCGCGCAAGGACTCTCTTACCGGAAATGCTCAAACGCGCCAGATGCGCGCCGCTTGCCTTATCAATAATAATAGAACCGAGCCCTCCGCCCCTATGCAATATATCCAATAAACGGGCTTCCTCTAATACGGCATTATCGGTAATTACAGCAGAATTGTGCACGCGGCGCAACGCCTGATGATAATCAAATAAATCTAAATTGCCCGCAAATCCCAAATATCCTATTGACAGCAGAAGAACCAGAATTACTTTTTTCATCATCTGTCCTCCTTTCTTATAGGTCAGGGTCTTCTCCAACCCCAGCCTAAATAATCATTGAAGAGGCTTGATTTATCAAGCCCGTTTTTGTTTTTCTATCTTAATAATTCTCTTCTTTGTTTTTTCAGACAATCTTGTAATTACCCAATCACCTTCGTAGGAAAACTACCCATTTTAAGGATTGTTACCAGCGAAGGATTGGCTTAGGTAATCTCTTAATGCTTCAGGCATAGGAGGCGGAGGAGGAATAGGAAATTCCATATCCTTTATTAAGCCATCTGTGCCCTGGCTATTTAGAAGTTCCATATAGGCGATAACCTGGTCTCTGACTGTCATCCTGAGTTCGGCTTGAATCTCCCGGGGAATATCCCACATAGATCTCTTAAGGTCAATGAACGCTCTTAAAGCGGTGCTTTTCCCCCTGGCCTCATAAGCAATCCAAGCCACCTGTTTTCTCTGCTCATCATTAAGATTATTCCCTGCTTTAATATCTACCTCTATTCCTTCTATTATTGTACCCATAGTAACTTTTTTATATTGTATCGAGCCAATCTGCGCTGTTCTTTCTCTGTCTATAACTTCAACTTCTTTATTATAGAGGGAACTTTCTTGTGCGCGAATCAGCCCAAACAACTCCAATATCACGCCGGTGGGGAAAGCGGGATGGCTAAAAACTATATCGTGAAGATAGGTAGCCAGGTGGGCAGCGACCGCTCCGTATGCGGGAAGCTCCTGAATCTCTGATGATGGAAGGCTGGAAACACCATGCGCTATCGGCCCGGCCAGGCCGTATTCCTCGCATATCTGGCGGCACCTTGCAACTAATTCTAAGTTTACCACTCGCTCTTCAACCCGATTCCACGGCTCTCCCTTTACCTTCTTTCCTCCATGCGCAGTTCCAATGCCGGCGCTCATACCCACAAGACCAGCAAAATCTATCGTGTCAAGTTGGCTTCTTATCAGTTCTCTCTCGGCTTCACTAAACCCGAAGAAA
Organism: Candidatus Omnitrophota bacterium; assembly: GCA_037442605.1. GTDB lineage: Bacteria > Omnitrophota > Gorgyraeia > DTHP01 > DTHP01 > JBBIPY01. The sequence continues at coordinate 12,222 of JBBIPY010000007.1, read as the reverse complement.
TTATATTTTTCTTCAATCCATTTTAGCTTATCTTTAGCCGAAAGGCCTTTGAACTCTCCTAACGTATCCCTGTATCCAATTAAAAATTGCTCTAATTCTTCCGGGTGGATATAACCGCTTCCCACCTCTCCCACTTCACCGTTAAGCGCTACTTGAATACCCCTTTCTTTTAACCCCAATATCGCTTCTAAGAGCCGGGTATAGATGGTCAGTCTAACCGCACCCTCAAAATTAGGCCTTTGCGCCTCATAGAACAGCTGCTTTTCCTCGGAAGACAAATCTGATTCTGATTTCGCCAGTAAATCTGCGGGGACAGCAGAGGCAAGAGTAGAGGTATCTAAATCTGCGGAATAATGCCCTGCCTCAAGTTCTTTCCTTATTGTCTGCTCAGTAGCAGCAAAGGCCGCCCCTGGATCTTTTTCATATAAAGACTTTTTCACTTGACAGTGGTCTCCGGAGAAAAACATCGGGCCACGGTAACCCCTGACTATTGCCGTACCCAGAGCAACTGCAGTATGCTCTAAAGCAAGACCATCAAAGATATACCCTAATTCGGATGCAGCTACCTCAAGCATGAATACGCTGTCTTGCGCTTCTGCTGCCTCCAGTATCGCTGCTACGGTATTAGCCCCCATCGCCCTTACATTTATCTTCGGCATAGCCTGGCCTTCTACCGTCCTTAGCCCTTCATAAAGTTGCTGACCAGAAGCAGGAATAACTCCCATTTGCGGAGCCAGCCCTATAATCAGCCAACAGGCAGCCTCTTTAATATCTCTATTTGGATTATTTGCTGCATTATAGACTAAATCAGGCATAATCTCTCTAAGTGCTCCTTCCTGGCCTTCGATCAAACTTACCCCCGCCCCTTCAAATTTTACTATTCCTTTTAATGAACCTACTAAAGCCCCCATATCCGAATATATAATCGTCGCGTGGGTAGCGGTCTGTATCTGCATAGTCCTTCCCCGGCGCAGACTTTCATATTTATCGCCCTGATTGTCTTTGAAGAAAACAACTGCACCTACAAATGCAAAAACTAATAATAAATAAACACCAATTGACCTGCACAGTTTCCTATTCATTTCCTCCTCCTTTCCCAATGTAATTAGTCCCCATAATCTCCCCTTGTACACCCGGCGTGTGCAATAAGTTTAGGTTCGCACTATCACATCCTCTAAGAAGGTAACTTCTGGATGTTGAAAATGCTTATGCCGGGATAAAAATATTCCAGCTCCCTCCAGATGGCATCTAAAGCCTTTTCTGCCCCCAATACCCTTAAAATATATCTGAAATGACTATCCTGTCTACCCGCAATATATCTGTCTTTTCTAATCTCCTCCGCCTCCTTGTTTACCATAAGATAAAACATATACACCAACGCATCCTCATAAGTCTCAATTGCCCTCTCAGCGCCAACCCGGATATTCCCGAGCTGAGTGCAAACCTTTGCATAAATTTCAAGCAATCCCGCTTCTTGGATATCTCTATCCTTCTGCACATCTCCTCGCTGTAATATTTCATACTCCTCGGCAGTTATAAAACCTACCGTCTCAAACCATTCAAACACGTGGCGGGGAAAAAAGGCTGTAGAGCCCAATTCTGATATCCTTCGGGCAAATTCGCGCAGTCCCCGTGGTTTCAGTCCCGCGTGTTTTGTCATTAACTCTTGAGAGAGCTCGTCTAATTTACCCGGAATTCCTATGGTGCCAGAATTGAAATATCTCCTGAACCGCCCAAAATCCTCCAGGGCAATCAATAGATTATTCGCGGGAAGAACCCGAGGAGCATACTCACCCGCATATCTGTATTGAGAAATAACCTCCAACGATATCGGCAAAGCCTCTCCTAAAAAATCAAAATTTAGCGGATGATATATCGCACCGAAATACCTGAACATTCCCGCGGTCCGGGATAATTTATCTCTTTCGGTAAAACCGGCATCGGCAATCTGAATAATGCCCCCTGGGATAAGAAGCGACAACATATTTTCAAGACAACTCATCGCTCCCACATCAAGGCTTAACCTGCCTTCAAAACCTCTATCTAACAGACGGCGAATATATTCTGCGTAAGAAAGAGAACTGATGTCTTCTATCTCTCTTAAGTCTTCCGCATATTTAACTCTCTGAAAAAAATGTTTGCCTAATCTCCTCAACAGGCCAACATCGCCTTCCTGGACAGCCCTTTTTATTTCATTGAAATTATATCCCTCAAGCATCTCATCCTCTCGCATATCAATGTATGTTCTTGCCTCCACCTCATATACCTTTCCATTTCTAATCTCAATTATTTTTATGGGCAGGGAATTGAGCAGAAGATTGGCGCGGATTAAAAGCGCAGGTTTCAATCCGCTGAGGGAAGCCGGGTCTAAGGCGTCTGCCTGTAAAACCTCAATCCTGTCTCTATGCACGGCAAGATGGGGTGCGGAACCTAAATCCTGAACTACCCCAGGAGAATAATCTAGTAGAATATAGGTAATTTTACTATAGTAATCCCCGCCGTTTTCCTTATCTAACTCTTTAACCCTCTCTAAAAATATGCCTGCTGAGTAACCGTCTCCCGCACCCCATTCCTGAATCACTATTTCTTGAGGCAGGCTACCTTCAGAATCCAATGCCTGCAGTTTCTGATAAAAATCCTCCGCGCTCCTTTTAGCGCAGGCAGGCTCTAAGGTTTTTTCTTTATCCACGGTTCCAAAGGCATTGGCACCAAATGTAGCATAATATAATGTATTTAACAAATTAAAGAAACTCCGAGGATGGTCATAAGGATAATATTCTCCTAACCACTGACTATCTGAGATATCCGAGACCGCAGAAGGTCCGAACGGCTCCTCCTCCATAAGTTTTATGGCAAAATCAAGTTCCTCTCCTTGCCGAAGAAACCTTAACTGTTTATTTCCCGCCGCCGCCATAAGATCATGCCACATTTTTTCCTGCTGCGCCTGCCAAAACATCGCCACATCCATTAGCATGCCTGCTCCTTCGTCCTCAGCATAAGCGGGCTCAACCTTGCGGGATAGGTCCAGACATTCATTATACAGAGGAATAAGAACCATCCCTTCAATCTTCTCCACGGATAAAGTCTCAATGTTAACGGATAAATCTGCATAGCCGCCGAGTCTGAAGGATAAAGTTTTTCCTTCAAGAGAAAACCCCTCTATTTTTAAAAATCCCGAATGCAGGCGGGAATTTATATAATCTTCTAAACCGCCCTCCTTTCTGCATCTCCATTCTTCTATGTATCTAAGCACCTGACGGACATTCTCAACCATAACCTCAAATTCTCCAGAAGCTAAAGAGTAATAGGTATATTGCCCTAAGACAGTGAATCTCCACTCCGGGTCTTGTAAAACTATCGCCGGAATCCAATTCGGATTTGGAGAATGAGAGGCATTAAATGAAGGCAAGATTTTAATTATCCGGGCTCTAACTGCTTGAGAGGAAAAATCTGGCGAGAATTCTATAACCCTTCTTAAAGCAGGAGAGGATAAAGCGGAGGTGTCTATACGAAAATGGAATGAATATAAATATAAAAAGAGAAAAATAAGAATAGTAAAAAAACTTCCTCTTCTATGCATTTTTCTCCAAAACCAAAAAGGTGCCTAAGTTTACATTTCAGTCACGGACTCAAATGTAAACTTAACAGGTTACGGCGAGGCTGTAGCCAGGGCCATTCTAATAAGATTTTCTATAACCTGCGCGTTATAACCCGTTTCGTTATCATACCAGCTATATACATTGATGGTATTACCCTCTACACGGGTCATTAAGGGGTCGAGGGGGAAAACAAGGGACAACCCCCATATTATCTTGATATCATTTTTTCAAAATTAGTCTTCCCAGAATTTATGTTAGGGCAATCTTGATTCTATAGCCGGCTTGATCCAGTCTATGCCCAGAACCTCATCCACTAAGCGCACACCCGCGGTTTTTCCCCATAAGCCAAACATCGCCTGGGCGGCATTTACGTTCTCTGGAACCACGTCGTTTTCCTGGGGCACGGTATAGACAATTCTTATCCTCCCTTCGGGAAGCTGAGTTACCTGGGCAATAATTACATAAGGGTCGGGCTGTTTTAATTGGGCGCTAATTATTTCAAATAACTGTGCACTATCGAATTCCCCTCCCGGAAAATGTACCACCGCAACTCTTCCTTCTTTGGCTAAAATAGCCTCCACTTCTTTTGCATTGATATAGGTAGGGGCCAGAGCGTATACGGTTCCCAGATGAAGATGGAAGTGAGTAGTCGGCACCTGACCCGCATCAGTAACCACAGAAGTGGGAGCGATGCGTCCCCTTAGTTCCGGTGAAAGCGCGGTCAGGAAATCAGGACCATGGTGATAGGCAGGAATAACTGTCACAGCATCCACCATTCCTTCTTCCCCTCCCTGTCCGGGGTCAGCAGCTCGACGCAGGGCAAGGTTATCTATCCTAAGAACGCCGGGTGCATAATATTCTAACAAGGGCCCGTATATTCTCGTCATTGCGGTTGTATTGCAAGACACCACTCTCACGCTTACAGCTTCGGCTAAGGCGTTCCAGTCCTGCGTGCGCGAAGAGAAGGATATTTCTACTGCTTTGTCTTTTTCCCCGCCCTGCAGGACATAGCGCACACCGTATGGTTTATACAACTTTTCGGCATTCTCTGCCCCTTTTTTGCTGGGAGAACAGTCAATTACCAAATCTACTGCGCCTGTCTTAAGCAAACCCTCTACGCTCCCCAATACCTCATATCCGCGTTTTTCAAACTCTGCCCTTCTTTCTGCCGTATCTTCCGAAATATAAAAAGGAAAACCCATTTCATGCAAATCTACTGCCCGCGCATCAAACGAACGTTTTGCCACCACTACATAGAAACCGGCGCGTCTTAAGGCATCGGCGTCACGAGAACCGATGGTTCCGTAGCCGTTGACCAGAACCGTAATCTTGGGCTGGATAATCATTGAAACCCCGCCTGTCCCCTCTAATGAGGATTCCTTGAAAGTCAAAAGAGCTCGTCTTTGTCCTTCACGGCCAAACTCCAACTGTAAGAATTTGTCTTCACCCCAGACATGTAGATCAGATGAGATTCCTTGGGAAAAAGGAATGTCTCTGCCTTCCGCCACAAGCATTTTCTTCATTAAATCACCGTCGGGCATGATTAATTCTACTCCTTTTCCCCGACTTACATAAGCCTCATCAACATATTCTAAGGCAGCAGCATAAACTTCTTCCCGGGTCATCAGACTACCCGGTATCGGCCTAATCTCTAATGTGCCTAATTCGCTATTTGCATATATATAAGCTATATCTACTCCATTTCTTGTGAATATAGAATACTGCTCGGCCGCCCTAATTCTTGCGGCTTCTTGCATATATTTTTCAGCTAACTCTCTGACCCCTTTTTCCATCAATTGATTAGCCCATGCTTCTAAACTGGTGATTGCTTTGTCAGTTGCAGCAATAGAAACGAATTCAGCGACTGCTGGATCTGAAAGAGCCTTTAAAGTGAAATTACCAGAAGTCGAGTGCGGAGACATAACCCTCCGGCAGGAATAATCGGACTGGATAAAAGAAAAGGAGAATCTAAAAGACACTACCAAAAAACTTAAAACGGCGATACCCAAAATCCTTACATGCTTCATATTCCTCCCTCCTTCTTAATGCAGGAATACCCTGCAATTAGTTAGCTTCTGTCTTTTAATATTGTTCTAATAATTCTTTTATCCAGACCATAAAACCTTTCCTCCATAGCCAGAATCGCCTCCTGCAAAGAGTTGAATCTGGTTAAACCCTGGGCTATGTTTTGTCTTTCTTTCCAGATAAGATTGTAATCTCGGGTATTCATTGCGACCTTTTTAAATCAGGGGTGGCAGACTTTATCATATTGATATTTCGGTTGATAAAGTAAATCTTTATCCATATAAGGTATAACATGCTTTCTTAAAATCGTCAAGGGGTGGAAGAAAATTTTTTATCCGGTGTTGAGCATTATGGCCTGGGGCTAATAAAATTAAACGGCGTCAACTCCTCTATTCTTTCTGCTAGGTAAGCCAGGGCCGCCCCGCCCGCAGTAAGAACGGTCATATTGCGCTGTTGAGGCAACAATCTACTCCTAACTAACATATCTAAAGCAGCGAACGCGCCTTCTCCCCCTAAAATCAATTTCTCGGCGCGATGATTGATAAAAAGCTCATTCATTTTTGTTGTGCCTACGTTAAAAGGCTCGCCTTTTTCCATAAAGCCCGCGGTCCCGTTGCTAATTATTTTTCCCTCATCTTTTATCTTTAGCATAATGTCTCTCAAAAGTCCCAACGTCTGAGGTCCGATATCCCAGATTGCCCTGCCTTCGGGTATATCGGCAATTTTATTGCCTTTTGCATCGGCGATAACCAGTAAACTTCCATCGTCCAGACGCGCGTCCACCGGAAGCACAATGGTCACGCCTTGCTTCTCGGCTAAAGCGAGTATCTCCTCTGCCTGCGCGACTAACTCTAAATCAATTTTTGACTCGCCCAGCTCAAAACCTCTTGCCTTAAGGAATAGATGCGCCATGGCTCCCGAAAGAAAAACAGTTCTTACCCTGCCGCTTGCAACTAAACTTTTTATGGATTCGATTTTCTCGAACTTGGCTCCGCCAAAGGCAGCCAAATCTATTCCCCCTCTTACAAATCTTTCTAAGATGCCAAACTCTTCCACTACCAATCCGCCTAAAACGCAGGGAAGACCTTGCGCCTGCATAAGAGATGGTAAAGTCGTCTCCGATGCCTGATCGCTCCCGTGCATATTGGCTGAACCGTCGTTTACGTAAATCTGGGCGCCGGTATCGGCAATGATTGCCCGCACAAATTCCTCGCTTTGGCTTTCCTCTCCGGGATGAAAGCGCAAATTCTGCAGGGAGATTATCTCTCCCGGCTGCATCAATTTAACCATCCGACTTAATTCTTCTCCTACCACCGTATCCGGACCTATTTTTATCTCTCTGCCCAGCATTCTGCTGAATTCGGCAATCACCGGCTCTATTCTATACTGGTCTACAACTTTTCCTTTGGGCCTTCCCAGATGAGACATCAAAACCACCTTTGCCCCGCGGCTTGTTAATTCCTCTATGGTCTGCTTTGCCCTTTCTAACCGATATGTATCCAGGACCTCGCCATTACTAATCGGAACATTGAAATCTACCCTTACCAAAACAACCTTGCCGGAAATATCGCCTAAATCATCAATGGTCATTCTTGAGCCAATATCTAAACTGAAGGCGGGATTCTGTTTGCTTCTGCGCAAGGACAGGAATGAATCTGGGTAAGATAGAACTGTGGGGGAATTAACCGCTACAAATAAACCCGGAATAACCATCAGGTAAAATCTCATCAGCCCCGACTTCATAAATATCTCCTTTCTATTGAGGTGATAAGTTAGCTATTGGCAGGTAAGAAATGGACATCATCTGACTGGCGCAGATTCTACCTCGCGGACAGCTATTTTACATTTAAGGTATAACACGTTTTTCTGAAATCGTCAAGGGACAGACCGCAAAACCGCTAAAATCTCGCCAAAACGCAAATAGGATAACCTGGCATAACTCCTGATTTCCTTCACTAATGACTTTATAAGTTAATATCGTAATAATTGAATGTTCAATTGTAATGTAATTTAAAAAGTTTGTCAAGCGAAACCTTGACGATGCGCGGAATTGATGTTATATTTTAGATAGAGGGAAAGATGAAAGTTATAACTCTATTCATTATTATCTTGGTCAGCTTAAGTTATCCATTCCTTTTTAGTAATGCCCCATCTACGCATTTAATTAATCGCCGGGCAAGGACACCACAATTATTTATCACCATAGAAGAACTATTTGCAGAATGCGACAGAAATTCTGAGCCGGTGCCCTCTTTTCTTGACCCTGCAAGACAGTTGCCGCATGGCAGGTGGTACTATGGTCAGGTGGGAATCGGAGAAATCAGGGAACTTAAAGGAGTCAAATTTAACCCGCCTTTAGACGTAGTGGCAAAAATAAAGGGCGGCGAAGAAATCCATCTCATCTGTGCCATACTGAACGAATACTGGCGGGCCAGGGGTGAAGTTACGGCACGCAATGTCCCCTATATCCTTACGCCTTATCAAGTTATGGGAGAGGATATGGGATATTTTTATGAATACAGGGAGGGACACGAAACATCTCCTCCGGACGGAACACATGAATACAATCCCTGGTTAGGCTATGAAAGTATCGGAGAAAAAAGAAACATGCCGCCGTTTTTAGCCAAACTCTTGGAGGTGGGTTTAAATTGCTATAGAGATATAGTGCAGTCTGATGATGGACGCGTAGGTAAACACTGGATTGAAGGCCCCAATTACAATCGGGAGACCCACGAGGACGGCTGGCTGATAGATTACGAGGCAATTCATACCGACGCAGAAAAAATCAGCCGGTATCTAAAGGAACAGGAAGCCGAGATGCGCGAGATTTTAGGCTACAAATATGAATTATTGAGAATAACCTTCCAATTGATGCAACCTGTATTAAACCCTTCAGAGGAAGAAAGAATTGAAAGGCAGCATTTAAAAAATGAGTTTTATCGGCTTTTTTCCCGTTACCAGCAGGAGATCTGGGCTAAAATCCTCGCCGAGCGCGGCATAACCCCGCCTTAGATAAGCAGCATCTCAATCCTCTAAGGTCTCAAGCCCGTTACGGAAATCTCTATCGGGGAATAACTATCTTACTTCCTATTGATTCGGCTCTTTCTGAGGCAAGTTCAGCCGAGGAATGTTTACCCAGGCGAGAGAATTCTTCCGCAATCCATCTCAAGGCGAGATATTTGGTGCGGGGGGCAATCTCGGTTCTTAAAATAAAGCGGTATAAAGATTCCAGGGCGAAAAATCTTGCCGTTGCTTCGGTTACGATCATCCTCCCATACTTATCTACAGAAATGTCTTTCTGCTCTGTGCTCAGGACCGATATCAGGGCAGAAACTTCATCATAGCCATAGCCCATTGACTGCAGGATATCTATTAACGGATATGTATATGTCATCATGCACTTTATTCCTCCTCCCAGATTCAAATTCTCCTCCAGAGCAGAATCAATCATTATAATCAGTTCCCCTGCCTCCCGCGGGCCGACGGTCCTGACAATCTCCGCGTAGGTCTGCGGTGCGCTTGTCATAAGAATCCTTCCGTCGAACAAAGAAAGAAAATTAGACGGGTATAAATGTTTCTCCTCCTCGGGAACAACGACAATTTTATAGCCCTGCTCCCTCGCAATACTATCAATGCTATCTTTGTTCTGTTGATAATAATCGGGGTCAGCCAAGATGACCTTGCCTCCCTCAAATATATTCAAGTACATATCCAGGTGGTTGGAGGCACCCTCTCTGTTTATCCTGGGACAGGGTAGTTCATAAATCCTCATCCTGCCATCTAATTTAGCTGATATCGCTTCAATAGATTGAGCGTCGAGTCCGCCTTGCCCTACGGAAATAACCACAAAACGCTCCTGCTCAGAATAAGTCAAATGACTTCCTATTTCTCTAACCATATCATCCAGGACTCTTTCGCCGAAAAATGATTCTCCCGATAAAAGGATATAATAGCCTCGCGGCCAGTCCTCTTTGATAAGCCTTGTATGATACCCTAACGCTTGTAATGCCTGCTCTACCGCTTTCCTTTCTTCCTGAATTTGTCTTTGCCTATCCGGCGATAACCTGCCGAAATCTGCAATGTCACCCAAAAACCAGAGAGGAGAGAAAAGGTCAAAATCTGGTTTAAACCTCTCAAGGAAAATTTCTAAATCACGCCATAGCCTATCGGCAACTTCTTTTGAAAAACGCATAGCAGAACCTTCAAGAACCCTGCGTATATCCGCCTCCTCCCTCGTTTCTGATAACTGCGCCGCTAAATCGGAAAACATACTGCTTGTCCTGAATATGCTAATTGAAGGCAGTTCCCTATAACTTGCAATAAGGGCATTGCCAAAAAATTTTAAGATTATTTCCTGTTTTACCCTGCGGCATAATAAAAAGTAACGCTGGGGCAAAAGGACGTTTAATTCTCTATTACAATTTATGCTGTCCTTCTCTGCGATGTATCCCAGAAAAAATGCCGTAATTAGAAGAGCGATGATTTTGCTTTTAAAGACTGCGCAGAAAATTTGCATCGGGAATGCCTCTCTTTTATTTTATTTACTCCGTTAGAAAACCCCGCTTCGCCCCCGTTAGATGCTATGCATCTAACGGGCGGGTTGTGGCGGGGATGAATACCGTTAGAGAAATTTCTCTAACGGGGTGAAATATATCAAGGCTTGATTCCTCTTAGAAAGGGCGGGGTAAAGGCGTCGTCCTTTCTAACGGAGTTTACTTTATCGGTCTAATCAAAATATGGCACAAAATGAGGCAAGTGTCAAGGGTGGGGGGTGTTATTTTTTGCACGGAATTTCTTGGGGAATGATTTTCCCGCGCTGCTGGGCCCATCTAAATACGTATTCCCAGACGCCTTCGGCGTTGGCGATGGTTCCTCGGGCAAAGGCGTAGGAGATGTCGCGGGAGAGCCGTTTTATCTCTTTTTCGCTAAAGCGGCTGACTATTCTCTTTGCCAGGCGCGTGGCAAGCGTAAGGTCTGGGATGCTTTTCTGAAAATAGGTGCGTAAACATTCTTCGGGAAAACTCCTGAGGATGAAAATTCTTTCTTCCTGCGGGCTGATATTTACGCCGTTAGAGAGCATCACCTGGCTCATCTGGTCGGAAACCAGGCTTTCTTTAAAGTCGCCCTCGGCAATCACATAGGTCTCAATTGAGAAATCCTCCAGGTCCAGTTTTTCCTCCATCCCGTAATGGCCGATGCCTCTCAGGATGAAAATAATGCTCCCCGGATTATTAGCGGTGATTTTTCTTACCTGTTGACGGAAAATTTCGTCGCGTTCTTTTACGTTATAGAGCCAGAAACCCCGGTTATATTCCTTTAGTTTCTTTAAATATGTTTTAGTATCTCCCCTGCAGAAGGCGTTCACCGCCTTGTTGTGGATATTTAAATCATCAAAACGCACGATATGCCGCCAGTTATCGTAGTCCAGTTCCTCCATATAGGAGGTGATTTTGTGTCGGGCGAGATAGGCATACTGCGCCTGATAGAAAGGGTTCTCGTCGTAGGTGGAAATCCCGCGGGCAAAGCGCTCTATTTCCTCGGCCAGGGATTTCCTTGCCCGCTCGAACGCCTCTTTCTCGTTTAGCTTATAAGTGTCCTGCGTCCGTTTCACTGAGTCTTTGGGAATGAGACCCAACTCATCAATATAAATCAGTTGCCCGCCCGTGACGGCTGCCTCCTCACGCACCCCCTCCAGAATCTTTCTTAATTTCTCAAAATCTTCCTTGTGATAGGAATAGACAAAGATAACCCGGCCATTCCGCGGGGCATCAGAACTGAGCCTTTCTGCCATTATATTCACCAGCGGCAGAGAAAAGATATGTCCATTCCATCGGTTTAAAAAATCTCCTTCGCTTATTAAACCTGTCTTATCCGTGATATTCGTATAGCGGATGAAAAATCCTTCCGGAGACTTATCCGCAATTTCATCAACCAGGCAATAACCCTCCTTCTTCAGATAGGCAATAAATGGCCTGCCCTGGGTTCGTAGCGCCGATAAACTTTCTCTTCCCGGTTTCAATCTAAAGGCATTTAAAAATATCCCCTGCTGCCGTACAGCATCCAGAACCTTTTTGATATGCGGTCCATAGATAACCTCCTGGGGAAAGGCGCCGAGCTGGCATTCAAGCAAATCAGGATTAATCTGTCTGCCTAAACCTTTGCCTAATTCGGATACGGCAAAGGAAATCTGTTTTGCGGCAGAGAAGGTATTTAGCTGAGCTTTATCCGGGGAGGCTCCTGAATAAACTATATTAGTCAGGGATAACAGAAAAACAGCGGTTAAAAAAACTGAATATTTATATTTTTTTTGCATAAAAAACCCCGTCAAGCTGTTTGTTTTTTATTGTTTCTATTATACCACAGACCGGTTTTATATAAAGAATTATTCTGTTTTTACAGGAATGAGAAACTCCAGTTTCCAGCTTCCCTGCCCCATAAAAAATTGCAAAAAAGCGCTTCCATCTTTAAATGCATACTCCAGGCTTCCGCGCTTAACTTCCAGCATCCCGCCCATTATAAAGGGCAGCCTCAGCCCTAAATCTATCCCCTCTTCTCCCAAGCCAAGCAGTATGCGCGATTTTTCATATCCTAAATCATC
>JBBIPY010000006.1:3350-25289 GCA_037442605.1 Candidatus Omnitrophota bacterium | reverse complement strand
TCAATCCGCCGTGATGTCTTGATATTCATCTTCTCCATATTTTAGCGTCTTTTCGGGTTAAATTCAGCGTCTTTTCGCGATTTTATGATAGTCTTGCAGTGCTTTTACCTCCAATTCTTTCTTCAGCATCGCCTCAATTCCATTCACCGTGGCTTGCGCCCCGGAGATGGTGGTTGTATAGGGAATATTATACAGGACTACGTGCGAACGAATCTTTATTTCATCCTGCCGGGGGATTCTTCCCGAGGGGGTATTGATTACCAATTGAATCTTGCCGTCTTTCATCAAATCCAGGACATTGGGCCTTCCTTCGGCAATCTTGGGCAAGACCTTAACCTGGATATCGTTTTTCTCCAGGGCCTGGGCAGTACCCGATGTGGCATAGAGACGAAATCCTAAATCCTGGAGTTTCTTGGCGATAAACACCACCGCCCGTTTATCCCTGTCCCGCACAGAAATAAAGACGTTGCCCTCCTTGGGTAATTTCTGCCCGGCCGCAAGCTGGCTCTTAATGTATGCCCGGCCAAAGTCAGCGTCTATACCCATTACCTCGCCGGTAGATTTCATCTCCGGTCCCAGAATTATATCCACGCCGGGAAAACGATTGAAGGGAAATACCGACTCTTTAACCGCTACGTGTTTGGGAATAATCTCCTGAACAAATCCCAGGTCCTTCAGTTTCTTTCCCAGCATAATCTTGGTGGCGAGGTTTGCCAGAGGCACCCCGATTACCTTAGAGACAAGCGGCACGGTCCGCGAGGCGCGCGGGTTAACCTCCAAGACATAAACCCGCTCATCCTTGACCGCATACTGCACATTCATCAGGCCCCTTAAGCTTAATTCCTTCGCCATCTTATAAGTAGCGCGCCTTATCTCATTTAATATGCCTTCGGATAAGGTATACGGCGGAAGGGCCATTGCGGAATCCCCCGAATGCACCCCGGCATATTCAATGTGCTCCATAATTCCGCCAATCACAAAGGTTTCGCCATCGCCAATCAAATCCACATCCACCTCAATGGCATCCTCTAAGAATTTGTCAATTAAAACCGGATGTTCTCCGGAAACCTCGGCGGCCTCCTTGATAAATTTTTCTAAGGTAGTTTCGTCGTAGACAATCTCCATTGCCCGTCCGCCCAGCACATAAGACGGCCGCACCAAAACCGGATAGCCGATTTTCCTTGCCACCTCTTTTGCCTCTTCAAAGGTAAAGGCGGTACCGTTATCCGGCTGGAAAAGATCTACCTTATGCAACATTTCCTTAAAGCGTTTCCGGTCTTCGGCAATGTCGATATTATCCACGCTCGTCCCTAAAATAGGCACTCCTGCCTTGCGCAGGGGAACCGCCAGATTTAAGGGCGTCTGCCCGCCGAATTGCACGATTACCCCCATGGGTTTCTCCAGGTCAATGATATTTAAGATATCCTCAAGTGTCAGGGGCTCAAAATACAACCTGTCGGAGGTATCATAATCCGTGGAGACGGTCTCGGGGTTGCAGTTTATCATAATGCTGTCGATGCCCTCTTCCTTTAAGGCGTAAGCGGCATGGCAACAGCAGTAATCAAATTCAATACCCTGGCCAATGCGGTTCGGGCCACCCCCTAAAATAACCACCTTTTTATTTTTGCTCGGCCGGCCCTCTTCTTTAGTTTCGTAGGTAGAGTAAAAATAGGGTTGCCGGGCGGCAAACTCTCCGGCGCAGGTATCTACCAATTTATAAACCGGCTTGATATTATGTTTCTTGCGGAATGCGCGCACCTTTTCCTCCTTAGAATTCAACAGCCAGGCAATCTGACGGTCGGAAAAACCATCTTTTTTAGCCTTCCTGAGCAGGTCGAGGGGAATCTTTATTCCCGCATCGACTTGGCTGTTCTTAGATTTTTTGATCTCCTCCTCCGTTTCTACCAATTCTTTCATATTGTCAATAAACCAGCGGTCGATCTTGGAGAGACGGAATATCTCATCCACCGAAAGCCCCGCTTTCAAGGCATACCTTATATAAAAGATTCTCTCATCGTTAGGGATGCGAATTTTATCTTTGATTAACTTTATCAAACCATTCCCCGCATTCTTGAGCATTTCATCGGTGAGTTTATCTTTGCCGTCTGCCCCAAAGCCAAAACGGGAGATTTCAATAGAACGGATGCCCTTCTGCAGCGCCTCTTTGAAATTCCTGCCGATAGACATCGCCTCTCCCACGGCCTTCATCGAGGTATTGATAACCCGTTCGGTCTTCGGAAATTTCTCAAAGGCAAATCTGCAGATTTTAAAAACGCAGTAATCCACCGTGGGCTCAAAAAAGGAGGTGGTCTTTCCGGTAATCTGATTCATTACCTCGGGTAAGGTAAGTCCCACTGCCAGCTTTGTGGCCACGCGGGCAATGGGAAAACCCGTGGCTTTGGAAGCCAGGGCGGAAGAGCGGCTGAGCCGGGGATTCATCTCAATAATCACGATGTGTCCGTTATCGGGATTCTGGGCAAACTGGATGTTTGAGCCTCCGCCGGAGATGCCGACGCGGCGCATAATTCTTTTGCACAAGTTCACAAAATTAACATATTCCTCCGCGGTCAGGGTCTGGCTGGGCGCCACCACTATGCTATCTCCGGTATGCACTCCCATCGGGTCAACATTTTCCATAGAGGTAATCATAATCACATTGTCCGCGCAATCGCGCATTACCTCAAACTCAATCTCCTTCCAACCCAAAACCGACTGCTCCACCAGGACCTGATGCACCGGGCTGGTCTCCAAACCTTTGTCGAGAAATTTCTCCAGTTCCTCTTTATTATAGGCAGTAGCGCCACCGCTTCCGCCTAAACAATAAGCGGGACGCAGGATTAAAGGAAAACCGATACCTAAACCAATCTTCATCCCCTCTTCTACGCTGTGGGCAATGCCGCTTCGGGGCACATCTATGCCGATCTCCTGCATTGCCTTTTTGAAAAGCTGGCGGTCCTCGGCGCAGGAGATTGCCTCTACTGATGCGCCGATAGACTCCACCCCGTATTTTTTTAATATGCCTTCCTTCATCAAAAAGAAGGCAAGATTTAATCCGGTTTGCCCGCCTAAGGTAGGCAGAATGGCATCCGGTCTTTCCTTAGCAATAATTCTGGTTACCATCTCTATATTTAGGGGTTCTATGTAAGTCACATCCGCCATACTGGGGTCAGTCATAATCGTTGCCGGATTAGAATTGACCAGTATGGTAAAATACCCTTCTTCTCTTAAAGCCTTACAGGCCTGGGAACCCGAATAGTCAAATTCACAGGCCTGACCGATGACAATCGGGCCGGAACCAATCATCAGAACCTTCTTTATGTCTTTACGTTTTGGCATTACCTCCCTCCTATCACTTCTAGAAATTTCTTAAATACGGGATGGACTTCATTAAAGCCGGGGCTCACCGGATAATACTGTACCCCCAGAAACTTCAGTTTTTTGCTCTCCATTTCTTCCACGCTATGGTCATTCACATTATAGGCGGTAATCTTTATATCTTTTATTCTTCCTAAGGCTCTGCCATCCACCACATAAGAATGGTTCTGGAAGGTAATTTCGCCTTTATAAGAACCTGTTCTCCGCAGCGGATAGTTTGCCCCGTGATGACCTAATTTCATCTTGGTTATCTTTGCACCCAGTGCCCGGGCTAAGACCTGATGACCTGTAGAGATGCCCAAAAGGGGCAGTTTTTTGATGAGGGCTTTTACATTGTCAACCGCCTCTTTTAATCCCGCATCCTCTTCGGGACCGTTAGAAATAATTAAACCCTTCACCTTAAGCCGCAATATTTCCTCTGGCCCGGTATTATACGGCAGGATAACTATAGAAAGCCCCAGGGTCTCTAATTGACTGATTATGCCCCTGGTTATTCCCAGATCCAGAACCGCCATCCTCGTCTTTGATTTTTTGTCACCTATATAAATTGGTCTCGCCACCGAGATTCTGGGAAGACATTGCTTTGCTTTTTCTCGACGAGAGGCAGCTAATTTAGATAAAAGACTCTTGGCTGATGCGCCATTTGTCGAGATAACCCCCCGCATCTCACCCTTTTCTCTCAGATGGACGGCTAAGGTCCGCGTATCCATATCGCTTATGGCAATCAGTTTATACCCCTTTACAAAATCAGCAAAGCTCGCCCTTGCCTGCCAGTTAGAAAAGGTACGCGATTTTTCTCTCACTACCAGGCCGGAAAGCCAGACCCCCTTAGACTCGTTAAACCTGGGACTAACTCCGTAGTTTCCTATCAGGGGATAAGTAAGGATTAATATTTTGCCGGCATTAGCCGGGTCCGTCACCATCTCCTGATAACCCACTACCGCGGTATTCAAAATCACCTCTCCGATTCTTTCTCCTTCCGCTCCAAATGACTGGCCTCGAAAAACCGTTCCGTCTTCTAATACCAACATTGCTTCCATTTCACTCCTCATAACAGACTTGTTTCGTTTACCGTTTACCCGCTCGCTTTAGGTTCGTAAAAGCTCGCTGTTTACCGTTTACCGTATACGGTTCACGGTAAACGGTTCACGGTAAACGTAACGCTTATTTTTTAGTAATTAGAACAGGGTCATCTGTTTCTCTTTTTCCGCTGTTTCCTCTTTCCCGAAAATATCAATCTTGCCGTATTCTCCGTCATATCCCGGCAGGATATCCAGTTTCCCCTGTCTTACCCGCATAATCCCTTCAGCAATTTTGGCGGACACATTATCGTAGAGCGTCTCTTCGGATAAATTGAAGAGGATATCAAACTCATTCCCCAGCCGACCAACCATATTGAGATACTCCTGCTCCACTGTCTGCGTGGCTACGCCCATCCCTTTAGCCGAGGCAATAATCTCATCCAAGGGAACCATATTCCTGAATGCAATGGCATTTTCGGGCCTAAATCCCTCCTCTCTATCCGCCAATTTCTCCACCCGATGCATTACGCCCACCGTCAATTGCTTCCCGCATTTGGGACAGATTCCCTTTAAGTTGACTGTTTCCGGCGGAGATAAACGCATCTGGCAATTGCGATGTCCGTCATAATGATATTTGCCTTCCTCGGGATAAAACTCCACGGTGAATAAAAAGCGGCATTTATCCTTTTTCTTCAAAATATCCAGAATCTCCAGATAATCAAGTTTTGCCTCGAAAACATTGGCCTCGCGGCCGAGGCGCGAGGGTGAATGCGAATCGGAATTGGAAATCAGGCTAAATCTATCTAATGCCGATAACCGCCAGTTCATTGCCGGATCCGAGCTAAGCCCGGTTTCCAGGGCATAGATATCCCTGGTATATTTGCCAAAACACTCCTCAATTTTATCAAAACCAGATTCCGAGCCAAAGAGGCTGAACCAGGGAGTCCAGATATGCCCCGGGACAATGAAGCAATCTTTGCTTATCCCTAAAACTATTTCTACCAAATTTTCGGCGCTCAGTCCTAACATCGGCCGGCCGTCGGAAGAAAGCGTGCCGTATCCGGAAAGGGAATGGTTGATTTTCTCTGCCGCATCGAATGAAGGAGCAAAGATCATATTATGGATGCGGCGCAGGCGACCATTTTGGGAATAGATATTGGAGACTTCGGTGGTGAGAATAAAATTTATCCCTTTGTACTCAAAGAGGCCGTAACTTACGGGTTTTAATTTCAGGCGCAGTTCCTCTAACCAGAGAAAATGGGTAAAGTCGCCGCTGCCTAAAAGATTTATACCTTTTAAGCGGGCGGATTCTGCCAGATGGTCTAAGTCCATATCCCGGGAGGTTGCCCGGCTGTATTTGGAATGAATGTGAAAATCCGCGATAATTCGCATAAGGCAATTGTTAAACTGCTAAATTGCTATATTGCCATATTGCTAAACTGTTAACAATTTAACAATTTGACAATTTAGCAATAGTTTCTTTAACATTACCCCAGTGCGTCCCCTGCCAGTAGATACGCTGGCAGCGGGGACATTGCACAAAATCCTCCTGGGTTTTAAAAACATATTCGGGAACTAAATCTCTCAGGCTATCCTTATCTACATCAACGAGCAGCTCATTGCAGAGTGTGCAGCGCTTAAACATCCCCTCCGGCTTAATCTCTAATTTGAGCTCTTCAAAAACCTGCTTCAGCTGCTCCTTCAAGAAATCGCTCTTAATCAAAACTGTTTTCACCCCGTGATGTTCGCCCAAGCGCCTATCGCGGGTAACAATTATGCGCGTCTCTTTTATTGCCTCAAAAATTATGCTGCTGCGATTCTCTCCTTCTGCGTAGCGTGTATCTAGCCCTAAAATGCGCAACCACTTGCCTAACCTGCCCAGTTCTTTGGTGACCAGTAACTTCATTCCTAATATCTTGGGGGTGGGGGTAAATCTGCGGGAAGGGATGTCGCTGACGGCGCCGATGACCCGGATTTTTCTGCCTCGATCAGCCTCCTTGTCTCATCGGTCATATCCATAACCTCAACTCCTTCCGGAGGGGCAAAATTGAACCCGGCATCCTCTATCTCGATATTCGTCACCACAGTCTCAAAATCCCGGCTGAATACCTCTTTTCCCTCTGCATCATAAAAGACGGTTTTTTTTTCAAGGCCTGTCTGCGTATTCACCCAGACCTTAACCTGCGTAAAAGGGATATCCTGTTGAGCCTGGGATTTCGGCTTCGCCTCTAAAATAAAGTATTCCTGACCGGCAATTTTTTCTTTGCCTAAATATTTTATCGAACCCTCCTCAACCTCCTTTAAGGGTTTAGAGATATCCTCTTTTGTCTCAGTAAAGTAGACCTCCCCGAATTCTTTCTTCAGAGTAGCCAAATCCACCCGGGAAGCAACTCTTAGAAAAGGGATATACTGCCACATGGTATTGCCGTCGGATATGGTCATCTGAGTTGCATTGGGTATATTGGGTAAAGTTATCTCCATCTTTATCTTATCCGGCCTCTTAAATAAAATATTCCCGCTCATGAGCAATTCTCCCTGCGGCCCTTGCATCTTCAGGGTAAAACTTGCCTGATAACTCTGGATAGCCTGGGTCTTTTCCTGAATGAGTTTTATTATCACGCTGGCATCTTCCTGGGCAAAACCAGAAGCAGCAAGCAGCAAGGAGCAAGTAGCAAGAAAAATAATCTGTGTAATCTGCTTTTTAAATCCGTGTAATCTGTAATTATTCATTTCCCTTCGCTTTCAGTTTATCTTCCCGTTAGTAAGGAGAGCCCTCCCCCCGCAGACTACATTCAGAATAACCCCCCGCAAGGTCCAGCCGATATAGGGAGAATTCCTGGATTTAGAAAGGATTTTTTCTCGTTCTAAAATCCATTCTTTCTTGGGGTCCAAGATTAATAAATCCGCATCTTCCCCCATGCCGAGAGTCCCTTTATTCAGGCCTAAAATCCGGCTGGGATTTAGGCTCATTTTCTCCACAACCAAAGATAAACCGCCCGTCTTTGTCTCTGCCAATCCTTTGATTGCCAGACTCAAGGCGGTTTCCAGTCCAATCATCCCAAAAGAAGCCTGTTCAAACTCAATATCCTTCTCAAAATCCGCATGCGGGGCGTGGTCGGTGGCAATAACATCAATGGTCCCGTCTTTCAATCCTTCCTTAATTGCCTCCACATCTTCTTTGGTACGCAAAGGAGGATTGACCTTGCAGTTGGTGTTATAATCCAGAACCGCCTCCTCTGTAAGGGTAAAATAATGCGGGCAGGTTTCGCAGGTGAGTCCAATTCCCTCTTTTTTTGCCCGGCGGATTAACCCTACGGACTCCTTGGTAGAAACATGGGCGATGTGAACCTTCGCCTTGGTTAAACGTACCAGCTCAATCTCCCGGCCGACCATAATTGATTCGGCTTGCCGGGGAATGCCTTTCAACCCCAGAACCGCCGCCGTATAGCCCTCATTCATCAATCCCCCGCTGGTAAGACTGGCGTCTTCACAATGCGAGATGATGGTTAAATTAAACATCTTGGCGTATTCCAGCGCCCGGCGCATAATCTCGGTATCCATTACCGGGTTTCCATCATCGGAAATAGCCACCGCCCCCGCCCTCTTCAATTCTCCGATTTCCGTTAATTCCTTCCCTTCGCGGTTTCTGGTAACTGCCCCGATGGGGTAGATATTAATCAGTCCCAGTTTTTTATTTTCCGCATAGATATATTCCACCACTCCCTGATTGTCTATCGGCGGGGTGGTGTTAGGCATGCAACAGACGCTGGTAAAGCCTCCCTTCGCTGCCGCCTGAGAACCGCTTAACAGCGTCTCCTCGTCCTCTCGGCCCGGTTCCCTTAAATGGGCATGCATATCTACAAGGCCGGGGAGAACAAATTTGTCCCGGGCGTCGATTGCTTTATAACCCTCATCCTTGATATCTTTCTCAACCCGGCTGATTTTCCCTTTTTCAATAAGGATATCAAATATCCCATCGCGATTATTCGCCGGATCCACTACATGCCCACCCTTTACTAATATATTCATCTTAATATAAACGTTGCGTTTACCGTGAACCGTTTACCGTAAACGGTAAGCGGTAAACCCCGTTAGAAATTCCCAATTTCTAACGGGGTAAACAGCGAAGCCGTGCTTGCGTCAACTGAGCGGGTAAACGGTTAACGAACCGTGTCGGTTTTCTGCGATACAAGATAGAGAACCGCCATTCTCACCGCAATGCCGTTGGTCACCTGTTCCAGGATTACCGAATAGGGCCCGTCGGCAACCTCGGGAGAAAGTTCCACCCCGCGATTAATCGGTCCGGGGTGCATAATAAGAACATCGGGTCTGGCTAATTTCAACTTCTCGCGGTCTATGCCAAAGTTTATGGCATATTCCCGCAGGGTAGGGAAAAGATTCTTTTGCTGGCGTTCCAGTTGTATCCTGAGAATATTTAAAACATCTGCCTCCTTAACCGCCTCTCTTATATCATAGGTAACCTTAACTGGAAGGCGTTCGATTCCCTGAGGGATTAAGGTAGGAGGAGCGCATACCGTTACCTGCGCACCGAGCTTAGAGAGTGCCCAGATATTAGAACGCGCCACCCGCGAATGGGCAATGTCTCCGACAATGCTTACTTTAAGCCCGCTAATTTTCCCTTTTTTCTCTTTAATCGTAAAGATATCTAAGAGCGCCTGAGTGGGATGTTCATGGCAACCGTCTCCGGCATTGATTACCGAAGGCCCCATTGCCCGGGCTAATAGATGCGGAGCTCCTGAGGCGGAATGGCGCATGACAATGATATCTACCTTCATTGCCTCAATGTTTTTTGCCGTATCTTTTAAGGTTTCTCCCTTAACCATGCTGGAGGTGGTAGCAGCGATGCTGATTGTGTCTGCGGAAAGTCTTTTTGCCGCCAACTCAAAGGAGGTTCGCGTGCGGGTAGAGGGCTCGAAGAAAAACAAGACTACGGTCTGACCCCTTAAGGTAGGCACCTTCTTTATTGGCCGCTGGGAAATCTCCTTAAACGAATCCGCGGTCTCTAAGATCAACTCAATCTCTTCTTTGGATAACTCCTCAAGCCCCAACAGATCTTTGCGTGTCCAGTGCATTGCTGGTTATAGGGTTACTTGGGTTACTTGGGTTATAGCGTTCTAACACAATAACGAACGTAGTATACAATTATTCAACTCTCTCCTCAATGACCACCTCATCCACCTTATCCGCTTCCTTCAGGCGCACATTAACAATTTCTTTCAGGGAGGTGGGGACGTTTTTCCCTACATAATCCGCGCGTATAGGAAGTTCCCGGTGTCCCCGGTCAATTAAAGCCGCCAGCTGAATTCCCTTTGGCCGGCCAAAATCAATCAGGGCATCCAGGGCGCAGCGTATGGTTCTTCCCGTGAATAAGACGTCGTCGACCAAGATAATTTTTTTTTCACTGATATCGAAGTCAATCTCGGTTTTATGCACCAGGGGCTGCTGGGCTAAAGCCGTAAGGTCGTCGCGATAAAGGGTGATATCCAGAATTCCCAGAGGCAGCCTGGTTTTATCAATTTCTTCAATCATCTGCGCAATCCTCTGGGCTAAGTATGCCCCCCGTGTGCGTATCCCCACCAGGGCTAAGTCCGCAACGGTCTTATTCTTCTCCAGAATCTCATGGGTGATGCGCACTAAAATCCTCTTTATCCCCTCTTCATCGAGAATCTTTGCTTTTTCTCTCAGCGTCATAGTCTATTCCCCGTAGGCAAAAAAAATCCGTCTTCTTTTTTCAGACGGATTAAAATTTAAGCTTATTTCTTTCTTTATCTTCACGGATTTACCCTTTACCCGCCTCGCCGGGCAGGCTTAAAAGGTTTTCTTTTAAGTTCTATATTAAGTATAACCGCAGATTAAAATTTTGTCAAGGATTATTTTTGTGGACACGAATTACCACGAATTTTTACCTGCCTGCCCCGACAATTTCTTTAAGAAAGTCGGGTCCTGCCGGCAGGCAGGTCGAATTGCCACAAATTTTCTCAGCCCAGATAAAATCAAAATGAATTCTCCGCACGGGGTCCTAAGTTTACACTTTAGTCACGGACTGAAATGTAAACTTACGGAATCAGAGAACAAGGATAAACTCTCCGCGCGCGGGAGAGTTCCGGAAATGCTTAATTGCTTCGGAAACCTTACCCCGGATTATCTCCTCAAATTTCTTGGTGAGCTCGCGCACAATGGCAATCTCGCGCTCACCCAGTATCTCTAAGATATCCTCCAGGGTTTTAAGCAGGCGGTGGGGAGATTCATAAAAGATGAGTGTTCTTTTCTCATTTTTGAGTTCTCTCAGCCTCCTTTTTCTGGCTCCGGATTTCGCCGGCAGGAACCCCTCAAAGATAAACTTATGCGTGGAAAGCCCGGATAAAACGAGGGCTCCGATAAAGGCAGCCGGTCCCGGGATAAAGGTAAGGGGGATATTATGCTCAATGGCTAACCTAATGATGTGGCTGCCGGGGTCAGATATGCCCGGAGTGCCCGCATCCGAGACCAGGGCAATGCTTTTCCCTTCTTTAAGCAATTTAATCAGCTGTTCTCCGCGGCTAATCTTATTATACTCGTAATAGCTGAGTAAGGGCTTATCAATTGCGTAATGGCGGGTAAGAATTCGGGTATGCCGCGTATCCTCACAGGCAATCAGGTCCACAGATTTTAAGATCTCCAGCGCCCGCAGAGTAACGTCTTTCAAATTCCCGATAGGTGTGGCAACAATGTAGAGCATGGTACAGATAAAATACGACAGCGATAATATTTTGTCAACCAAGAAAGATTAATTAGGGCTACAGTAAGTTTCTATGGAACTCCTGATTTTAGTTTACTCTTTTCTTCTGAGGAACAGTTGGAAGAAATCCAGCCAAGAATATAGGCAAATCCACCAATAGCTCCATTTCTATTAAATGCCCCGCGTATTCTATTCGGTTCCCTTTCGCTCCAGCGATTTACTATATCCATGATAAACATAATGCTCTGCATCGAACCCCCGGATTCGTTATCATAAAAAGAGGCCAACCTGCTTTTTCTCTAAGCCTCAAGGTCTGGCCTTTCGGATATTACCTTAATTTTGTTCTCTACAAGAAATTAAAACATTCGTTCTTGATATTCGAAAACAACCGCTATTTTATATGCGGGTATATCAAAAATCTTCAGGAACAGCTCCCAAATAAAATAATGACCGATAACTTGAGCATCGTTTTTCTAAAATTCGCGCTTCTCTCCTTCTTAATTACCAGCCTTTTAAAACTGATCATGAATCCCTCAAAAGCCGAACAGCTTCTTTTCTTCTTGAGTGCCACTTTTCTTTAGCCATTCCAGAATAAAATTAATTGCCTCGGTTTCACTATTGCTATAGGCGTCCACAAGCTTTAAAATCGTCAATTCGTCCCAGCGGTCAACAATATGCCTGAGCATATCAAATATAAAAAGGGTGTCTCTTTTGATGTGCTGTTGAGCGTAAGGAAATAATATATTAGCGGGGATGTGTTTTAAAAATAATTCCCTTTCCTTTGAGGCAGGCAGGGATTTGCCTTCAATTATCGACCTCACAATCTCATGAGGAGGCAAAAATGACTTTCCGGCAGCAAAGTTATTCGTAATTTTAAATCCCCTTTTTTCTCCTTCTTCCACAAGATGCATTACCCCTCGCCGTGACACAACCATTAAATTCGGTCGGGATAAACCTTCTAACTGCTGCAGAAATCTCTTATCCCGGTGCGCAGCTGATCTAGCAAGCTGCACAACTGATTCCTTCATCCAATAAATATACTTTTCTATATCTGCCTGTTTTAAAAATTGCCAGGCCCTCTCAGAATAGAGGAAAAATAACATTGCTCTACGCCAATCTTCAAAATCGAGGTCTTCAATAATAACCTCAAGCCTATTTTCTGCAAAAAATTCCCCCAGTTCTCTATGGAATTCGCTTCCTCCTTGATAGCGAGCAGGAATTTCCCCTTTTTGGAAAGCCTTATTTTCTTCAAGCGTCTTTTTCTTCTCGCCCTCATGGATTCTTTTTAAAATCTCCAGGTATTCAGGAACAGTTAATGCCTCTTCGAGACTTACCGGGATATTCAAATAAGTGAACAATTCTCTTAAAAACTCCAAGGAAAGACTACCGTATTCCTCTATAATTAAAAAGTGCATATTTTTACTTTTCGCCTCTTTTAACTTCTTCTCCGCTACATCTCTAAATGGAACGAAATCGTATTTTGAGTAATGCGCTCCGTAGACTATCGTATCTTCTCCTTTATAAAATGGCCCTTTCTCAATCCATAAATGAAGGAGTCCCGGAAAGGCGAGCTTACTAAATCCGGTCTTACTTTCAATCTCACTACTCTTTCGGGAGGCATAATCCCTTAAGATATCTTGTAACTCTTTTATCTGAGGATAGCTCAGTTCTAAACTCTCTTTAACTCTGGACTCCGATAATCTGTCCGCAAGTTTGTTTAATTCTTCTTGGCTATCCTTGAAACTCTGCTCGGCCTGAGTGAGTTCTGAGTTCGGCAAGGCAAGCTTGACTAATTCTAATTTTGGCTCGAGTATGGATTTAAGCGGCAGGGCATCTTTTATTCGGCGTAAACCCAAACCAATATCAGAAAAAGATGATAAAACTGTAATTAAGGCCAACGAAGTTGCAATAATATAAACCAAAGAAATCATCCTTATGGTATGGGTTTTGGCGCCAAGATGTGTGGTAGTCACCGAAACAGGATTTATTACCAAATAAAAAGACCTGCCCTTTTCTGTCTCGGGAGTGACAATCAAACCTTTCCGGACTTTAAACCTTCGTTCCTCCATATCTGCCTCTATTAAAACTCTATTAAAATATAACCTAAAAACAGCTTCTTTCAAGGGAGGCAATTAATGCTCTCCCGGCAATCAAGGGTCATAGACCTCCGGTGTCACTTCCTCCCATTGGTAGAATTTAACCGGGCCCAATTCATTATATTGAGTCAGGCTGTTTCTATGGATAATAAAAACTGGTTTGCCATCCGAACGCATTTTTAAATCGTGCACAGACGGCTGGTTAGGAAAACGAGCTGGATGAGAATGCATTTCAACATCTATTTGCATCTCTGCAACAGGCAGAGCGATTAACCGCTCCACATCATCTATTTTTATGGGTATCAAAAAAGCTTCGGTTCCCATCGTAATCAACCAGCGTCCTGATTTACCCAGGCGCGCCAGGCCAATTTCAAATTGCAGATTGGTAAGCACTTTTAGGTCCTCTATGCCTGGGGCACGCGCAAGAAAGTATGCTCCAGCCAGAATGATGTTCCGCGCAAATGGCGGATAGAGGCGGGAACCGACCTCCAAAGGAGAGCCAACTAAGGCATAAACTTTGTTGTATATTTCAATTGCTGAGGTAAATTCTACTACCTCCCCGGAAAAAACCTTAGTTATTTCTCCTGACAATTGATATATCTTTTCTTCGTCTACCCTCTGTAAAGATTCCAAAATCAATTTGTACCTCTTCTCAAGAAAAAGCGGTCCTCCTTTTTCTATCATCTTATCTTCTTCGGGAGAATACAGTTTCCACCCCCAAAAACTCCAGAGCGATTCTTTTTTACCCAGGGCTAATTGCAGGGCAAGAATTTTTCTTGCCAAGGCAGGTTCAATATTGTCTGAGGGCGCGGGAATAAATATTGCTGCTGAATTATCAAATAAATCCCTTCCCTTGAAATGCTGCTTTAAATAATCGCTTCCCCATCTGTTTTTCAACAAATTTACGGTTTCGATAAACTGGGGGATTTTGCCAATTTTGGCTACCCGTTCGGCAAAGTTAACCGCTGAATCCGCGAATGTTCTCTTTAAAACCTCGCCATCTGTCAGGAGGGCAAGGGATTGCATTACACCGCAAAAATTAGAAACCGTTCTTAGAATACCCAACGCTCTCCGATAGTCCGCGGGACTCTTCTGCAAAACCCCGCCTACCACATCCTCTCCAAGGGCTAATCTTAAGGCATCCTCTACTTTAATTTCTCTGATTCTGCGCAGCGCATAATTTATCTCGGGCAAGAAAACGCCTGTATTCAATTCCAGACAAGGACTTTTTTTAAACCTGATTACCGATTCCTCGGCATAGATACCGAGGGAAAGATTAAACACTGCCAGAAGTAATAATATTCTATCTACCCTCATTCTCTTAAATATATCTCCCAAACCTTGATGGTTCTATCAACGCTTCCCGAGACAATCCGGCCGTCGGGAAGCACGGTAAGGGCAAAGATGTCATTAGCGTGGCCTCTTAACTTCAACGCTAAGCCAGGTTCTTTGCGATTGTTTATTGGGGTTATTTCAGCAGAAGCGTCAACTTCCCATTCAAACTCATCCACTGCGAAACCAAAATTCTCTCCGGGGTAAGTAAGGTTTTCTGGGTATAAGGTAAATGCATCTTCTTCTGCCGCAAAATCTTTCTCTTTTAAGTCAGGGTTGATGGTTAAGGTAATAGTTTCTTCCTTCTGAAGAAGGTCTTGCCTTATCTTTTCGGTTAATTCCTTCTGGGTCTTTCTGAACAGCGTATAGACCTCATATATCCCGTTCTTCTGGTCGGCATTTAACTCTATGCCTAAGAATTCTCCGATATCTATCTGACTATACGGGGGAAGTTCCCGGGCTATCTCCAGGACTACTCCCCGAGCTAAGACCCTGGGTTCAAGTATGGCGGGCTCTTCAATGGCCTCACGGGCTATGGCCTGAAGCTTGGCGACCAAACCCTGCCTTGCGATAATTGTTTCCACTAAACGCAGGGAGAGCTCGGGAGAAGAGGATTCTTTTATCCGGCGGAATAAAAGCGGTTCCTCAACATATCCGCGGAGAGGAAAAGCCGAAACACCCAGCATTAATAATAGGATTAACAGCCGCATTTTTTAATCCTCCTACCTTTTTAAATTTATAACTTCGTCCGGCTAATCTTATATAGAGCAATTTTTAGAAGGCCGAAAACATCGCCTTGTTCAGACGTACCTCCGCGCTCCAGCGTAATTATAGCGTCGCCAAAAACGGCTAAGCCCTCAATAACATTTCCCTTGCTAAAACTAAAGAGGTGTAATCCCCGCGGGTTAGCCACTTCGCCGCTGCTATTATAGCCTGAGTAGATGATATAGCCATCGGAGGTTATTGCTATCTCCTGTATCTCATTTATCTTAGAGGTTGCTCCTTTATAAGGCTCTGTTTTTCTCAACAGCCGGCCGTCGCGAGAAAAAATCATTACCCTATTACCGCATCCTACCGCAATTTCGCTCGCGGGAGTAACTGCCAACCCGGCATCCCAACTACTCATCTCCTCAGGAAGCGCTATATCTCTTAAAAACCTGCCTTCCTTGTCAAAAATCCTGACATACATTGCTTTCCTTTCATTTGGGGGAAATCCACGGGTAGTAGGCCCTAATGTAACATAATGCTCTAACAGTAAAACCACATCGCCGTTTTCGCATACCGCTATTTTGCGAACAGCCTGTCTCCGGTCGTCGTATTTGAAAACCGGAAACATGCCTGTTAACTCTGCGCCCTGGGAAGCAGGTGAATATGTCTTGACCACATAGTGAGGGGGTTTGCTGTGGTCATGCTCTATGTCTCTTTTGTTGTCAGCACAGACCACAAATATCCTGCCGTCGGGAGCTACCCTAACAGCCACGGGTCTGTAGGCTTCCGCTAAGCAAGCCAGCTCTCTGCCTTCCTTATCCAATATCGCCACGGCATTAGCATCCCAGCTGCCAACAACCAGGTATCCTTCAGGAGTCACTCCTCCCAGGATAGCTGTATTACTCTGGCTCACCAAGGGTTTTCCGCCGATGCGGTCAAGCCCTATCTTATCCACCAGCGTTAGCCCGGTAATTTTTCCTTCCGGCGAAGAGGGGATATAGGAAAGGCCTCCCCCTGTAATCCCGGGGGTCTCTGTTCTTAACAACGACCCCTGGATTTTTTTTACCGCATCCGGGTTTTCCTTCATAAATGCCCCGCTCACCTCGGCAATCGCATTTTTCTCGTCGGCATTTAACTCCACTCCCAGTAATCCCGGGATATCTATGCCCTCATACTGCGGCAGGTTGCGCATTATCTCCAGAACCACACCCTGGGCTAAGACCAGGGGGGCAAGGATGTTGGGATTTTCGATGGTTTCCGCGGCAACTGCGCGTATAGCATCCACCAGACCATCTCTATAAATAATCCCGTTAATCAACAAAATGCTTAAGGCCGGGGTATTTCCGGCTTCTTTTACCCGGCGAAAGGATAACTCATTGCCGAAAGAAGCATTTGCCAGAACCAGAATAAAAAACATCCCGGACATAAACCTTAAGTATCTCATATTACCACCTCCTCATCAATTTTTGAGCCCTGCTCAAAACTATTTTCTCGTCGCTAACCTTGCGTTCTTTCATCTGCGATCTAATCTGTGCAAAATGGCAGTTTTAAGCAACCCTCCGCTCTTGCCACCTCTGATTATCCCTTATTCTCCCTGATTCTCAAAATCTCTCACGGACTAAAAAAATCCCCCGCCTCAGAAAGAGGAATTATTCTCATACTACCGTCGTTAAAATTATAGATTGTATCCATATCTCCGCCGGTTCCTTTTATCCGCTTATAAAATTCATCCGTAACCACAAAGACTAGGCCCTCCCCTTTTAAATAAGTAAAGGTAACCAGGGCATTGCCAGACACCTCGGCAGTTACCTTCGGGTAATCCCAGTCCGAGCCCGGGTGTTTTTCATCAATCCTTTCATATCCCAGCCTGGTCCCCTTTTTATCCACCGCCAGCGTAACTATTTCATAGGTATGGTCATTAAAATAACTTCTTTTCTCAAAATAGACCTCACCTTTGTTTATCTTAACCTCAAATTCACCGCGGGGAGACCGCCAGTCTCCTGCAGGCAATGGCGGCAGGTTAGGCGGCAACTCCACGGGTTGCTCCTCGCCGGATAAATCCGGGGTCTCCGCGGTCAGCAAAGATATTGCTTTTTCTCCCTCCAAGACCGCCTTTATATCCTTTACGGCTTCCGGATGGACTTTTCTGAATAACTTAGCCACCTCATATATCCCGTTTATCTGGTCGGCATTTAACTCTATGCCCAGGAATTCTCCGATATCAATCCGGCTGTACTGCGGCAGTTCCCGGGCCATCTCCAGGACTACTCCCCGAGCGAGCACTTTCGGGTCAATGATAGAGGGGTCTTCGATGGCCTCCTGAGCGACTGCCTGAAGCTTGGCAATTAAGCCCTGGCGCGAAATAATGGCATCTACCCGGCCAGGGGTAAGCTCAGCCAAAGAAACCTCCTTCACCCGGCGGAAGGTATAATCATTCCGGGGGTAGCCGCTCAAACAAATAAATACAAGGCATAAACCGGCAAGCCCAAAAGACGCCAGTTTCATCTCGGGTCTCCTTTATTTTTATTCCGGGAAAAGAATTCTTAGCCTATCTTCAAAAAATTTCCTGTCCGTATGCTCCCCGGGAAGAACGGAAAATTCGCTATAGCCCAGTCCTGTAATCAGTGTCCTAACCGCGCTCCTTTCCTCGCGGCTCAGAGTAGCCCAGGCTCTATCCTGTATATGTAAAGGAAGCAAGAGCGTGCCCAAATGAATTAGCCGGCGCAGGCTAAAGGTGTACTCCGAAGCCCTATCGTTCCCGATTTCTCCTTTTTCCTGTGCCTCTACCAGGCTCGCATGGAGTTCCACCAATCGCGTCGCCATATCATTGCTCAGTTTAAACCTCTTTTGCATTATATGAATCACCTCTTCTTTTCTGTAATCATTGAACCACTTTACCCGGAAGCGGTTACACAGCGCCGGTGATTGCGCTTTTACCCCGGGTTCGCTTCCTACGGGATTGCCGGTGGCAAAGATGAGTGAATTTTCTCCCCGCTGAACCCGGTAACCTATTTTGTATTCCGGGACATTCATATATCCGCTGCGGTCGAGCAGGGTATTGATGCGCTCCAGGGCCGAACCTTTGGCAGCGTTCATTTCTTCCAGCAGTATCCAGTAATTTCCCTGAACTGCCTCTACAAGTTCGCTGGGAATCCAAATAATCTCTCCGTTTCTATCTATAGTAAACCCTCCCACGAGGTCTGTGGCCGTCTTATTGCCGTGCAGATTCATAATCCCTAATTGCTGTTTGAGCAGGGCGGCAACATATTTTACAATTGCGGATTTGGAAACGCCCGATTCCCCCACGATAAAAATATGGTGCCTCAGCCTTATTGCGGGTAAAATCATCTCTAAGCCCGCCAAGAACGTGGGCACAACGGTCAGATCGAATCTTTCCAGGGAGGGGACACGGTCGCCTTCCTGAGGGGCAATATCCAGCAATTTAAATCTGGCGAGCAGGCTTCTTATTTCTATATCTAATTTGTCCATATCCCCAAAACTGGTTAAGAGGCGATTAATCTCTGCCTCGTAGCCGCCAACCTGAGCCGAGATTCTTTTATCTAAAATCCTGCCCACTACCCGGGCAGTCATATAGGCAACCTTATACCCCTCGGCTTTGCTCAAAGAACCGAATATGGTCAGGCATTCCATACCTGTGTTTAGGAAATCATCTTCGCTGAGAAAGCCGTAATCAAGAAGAATCCTGGCAGCCAACAATTTAGTAGTCATGGCGGCGCTGGCATATAAAGCCAGAAGCCGCTCTTTAACTGCCTCTGTTTCTATGCCCAGACGCAATGCCACCTCTGAGGCAATGAGTCTAATCTCCGTATCCGCATCCAAAGACAGGGAAACAATTCCATCCTTTACCTCCTGGTTCACCGCTGCCCCCTGCAGGGCATACAGGGCAATCAGCGCGGCGGTTTTTCTCTCCTCAGTATCCGAAGAAGTCGCAAGGCGTTTAAAGGCGTTTTTTATTTTTACCGGGTGTTTGCCGTTGGCGGCAAAAATCTCCGCTATCTTCGCCCGGACGATGGGGCTTGTCCCGTCATCAAACATCTTCACCAGCATATCATCGGTCCTCTTATTATCAATACCCAGCCAGCCGAGGGCAGAAATAAGTTTTGCGGTTATTTCTTCTTTGTGCGAACTCTCGGCAATCAGGGCTTCGCCTGTGATAAGAAATAATGCCGATTCTCTTAACGATTCCGTTATGGCTGCGCCCGGGGCTGCACCATATCTGACCAGACTTGCACCGCTGTAAACCATAACCGCAGTCGGTAAATCCGCGGTCTCAAAAATTTCCTGCAGAGATTTCCTTGCCGCGGCGTTATTTTCTGCCAGTTCTGCCAGAACCTCGGTTGCCCGCATCCGGTCAAGTAGCGTATACCCGGTGTTTAGAATAATGTCTACCAGCCCATCGATACTTTTCTTTGCCACCATCTCCGGCATATGGCTTACCGCAAGATGCGCGGCAATCTCTAAGGGAACAATCCCCCTGTTTAGAAGTTTGGATACCGCGATTAAATGCCCGCTCAAAGGCGTAGAGGAGAAGTTTTCTGTAAGAAGATATTCAATCCAGCCGGCCAGGGTCCGGCTCATGGAGAGTTTAAATATCTCATCCATATCCATCCTCTCATATTTTAAGACCTTATCCATATTCGGCCTCTGCCCTTCGATAAGCAGATTGCCCAGGGTATAGTCAAAATCGCTCCTTGATCGGTAGCGGTCAGCTCCTTCCGCTTCCTGGAGGGTCTCCAGTCGGTCCCTGAAGGCATATTTGGCAGCATAAGCAAAATTCGTTGCCGGTGTCTCCCGCGGGTCGTAAAACTCATTAAGATAATCGCAGATGGCGAACAAATCCCTCAAGCCGAAATAATACTCCTCTCCTATATAACTATACTCCTCGTAGGGGGCTAATACCCCTCTGGTCTCCAGCGTGAATCGGCCTCTAATTGAAGGATGGACCTCCTTGCCCATATAGCGCGATTTCATAAAATAATAAAGGTCAAGCATGGGAGCAATTATTCCCCGAAACTCCGGGCGCAGATTATCTTTTACAATCATCTCCAGATCCTCGCGCGGATATTCGCCCACATCAATGCGCACAAACCGCTCGGGGAAGGCAGTGCCCAGCGGCGACCTATCCAGATAATCTTCGTTCATCGCCACAAATACTCTAAAGTTGGGATTAATCCGGATTGTCTTTCTCTGTCCGTCTTCGCTAATGACATCCGCGAACTCGGTTTCCATATCCAGTATCGTATGTAGCGCCTTTAACACCTCGGGCTTGGCTAAATTGACATCGTCAAGCAACACATATCCGCCCTCTTCGATGGCGCGCATTATTGGCCCGGGAATCCAGATAAAACCGTCTTCTCCCTGCACCTTAATCGGTTTACCAGAAATCAGGTCCTGGGGAGTAATATCCCGGTTCATCGGAATCCAGTAAAAAGGTACTCCCTGCTCAGCGGCAATGTAACGCACAAAGGTAGATTTGCCCACTCCGCTTTCCCCTACCAGAGCAACCGGGATTCTCCATCCCTGTTTCTCGGTGCGCAGAACGCTGGCAATAAGAAAGAGGATTTTTTCCACATGCGGGGTGATGGTAAGACGCTCCGGTTCTTCAGCCAGAGGGCTGCCGATAAACGGCAATCTTATCCCGCCGATGGTTACGTATCTGCCTCCGCCGGCATCGGGGACTTCTGCACTTTTAACGCGGCGCAGAAAATCTCCTTCCGCCCGGGTTATGCAGGGAAAATCAAAACCTCCTCCGGCCGCAGAAAAGATGCTATAAAAAGAAATTATTAATAAAAAAACATCTGAATATATTTTGCCTCTGTTCATCTCGCTCACCTCCCCCGGCTAATTTCCCTGACCAAAATATCCCTGATGGCAATGGGCAACTGGTCAATAACGGGTGGTAAAATGTGATGTAGATAGGCTATTTTTACATACCCCATGCCGTCGCCGATGCCTATGCCGATTATCTTTATCCCCTCTCTCTCCGCCTGTTCCAGCATTTTCTTTCCTTCCTCGCTAAAAAGATTTCCGTCGCCATCGGTAATTACGATAATCACCTTGTGTTCTGCCGGTTCGCCTTTTATCTGTTTAATTGCCTCCTGCAGCGCTTCAAAATCGTTTGTCCCCCCTCCGCCACCCATTGCCCTCTCAAGCTGCTGGTATATCCTTTCCCGCTCAACCATATTGGGGGTGGTGTCAAATTCTTTATGCATCCAGTGGTTGCAGCCAAAGCCCATAATGCTATGCCTTATATTCAGACGCGCCAGAACCTCCATGAATATAACCTCCGCATCAATGGCGTTTTCCCCTTTTTCGCCTCCCATACTCCCTGACTCATCCACCACAATGCTAAATACATAATCTGGCCGCTCTGGTTCCCGTATCTCCTGGAATATATGGGGGTCTCCGAATAATCTGAACTCCGCATACTTCTTGATATCCACTCTTGAGCCCATCAAGAGCCCGGTTTCTATCTCGGGCTCGGTTTCCGTTTCCAGTATCGCCCTCAGCAACCTGACCGTCTGCTGGACAACTAAATTCAGCCTGCGCAATCTTTCTCCTAACTTCGGCTGGGAGGCCTGTCTTAATCTCTCCAGTTCGGTTAATGACGATTTCAATGACCAACCAGCGCCACCTCCCGGCGTTG
>JBBIPY010000006.1:0-3287 GCA_037442605.1 Candidatus Omnitrophota bacterium | reverse complement strand
GTTGTATCCCTTGTATCCTCTTCTGCTTCGCCTCCCGCTTCTGTCTCGCCTCTCCCTTCTGTCTCGCCCCCGCCTTCTCTTTCGCCCCTGCCTTCAATAGGATTTATGGACGTACCTTCTTTTTCCGCCTGCTCTAATTTATCCTTTGCTTCCTGTGCCCGGGGTTGCTCTATAATCTTTGGCTCAAATTTTTCTGCCGCCTCTTTTGATTTCTGCTCTACA
Organism: Candidatus Omnitrophota bacterium; assembly: GCA_037442605.1. GTDB lineage: Bacteria > Omnitrophota > Gorgyraeia > DTHP01 > DTHP01 > JBBIPY01. Next base: position 3,065 of record JBBIPY010000006.1, on the reverse strand, counting down.
ATTTTAGCGGCGGTTGATTCCAATTCTTGCGGGGTCCATTGTTTTCCGTCCGCGCCCGGAATAAGACCTTGGCCCTGACCCGGGAATTGCGCTGCTCCCGGCTGCCCCCCTTCCCCGGGCAGAAGACCTCCCTGCGCCTCTCCGGCTGCCTGACTAATTCTTTCCCTCGCCTCTTGAATTGCTTCTCTGGCTTTCTGGACCGCCTCCTGGGCTTCCTTAACTGTCTTTTGTCCTGACTTTCCGGCTTTCGCCTTTGCTTCTCTAATTTTCTCCTCCGCCTCTCTTATTGCCTCTTCTGCTTTCCCCGCTGCTGCGCCGGCTTCCTGAAGTTCTTTACGCGCTGCCGCACCGGCTTGTGATTCTGCCTGTTTAATTTTCTCTTCCGCCTCCTGGATTGCCTGGGCTGCCTCCTGGGCTGCCTCGGCTGCTTCTCCCATCCCTCCAGGAGACTCTATCTCTCCTGAGGGCTGAATTGTCCCGTTACGCAACCCCTCTTTCACAACCTCCATTGAATCGCCGACCAGACCTTTATACGCCGGCCAGACTCGCTCTTTAATTATCTCCTCTACTCTTCGGGAGACAGATATCACCTCTGCCTCGCTCAGACTGCCTTTAGCCTCCGGCAATATACCAAAAATTTCTTTTGCCGCCTCCCAGGTCTTTTCTAACGCCTCTAACACGGCAGGGTTTTTTATCGCTGGATTATCCTGCACCGAACCGGTGGTCTTCCACTTAAAGTAGCGATATTTTAAACCAAAAAGGTACTGAATATGGGGCAGCACTCCCAAATCATCGTAAACCCTGCCTGCTTCATCCTCTCGAAATACGTGCCGGTGAAGAGGTATTATATAATGTTCTTCTGCCCCGCGATATTTCCGCATCTGCCACTCCTCTACGCGCGGGTCTTCTAAGCCATTCGAAAGCAGTTTTCTTGTCTGGGATGCCATAAAGAATTCTGTATCGGAAACACGGGTAATCTCGAGGTGGCCGCATTCATGCAGAGTTAAAGCTACGGAATACAGAAAGTCTTCCTCCATTAACTTCTGGTAAGGCACAAAAATCACCCTTTTGCCGAGGGCTTTGTCGTAGCACGATGCCCATAGCGGTTCCGGCGAGGGTTTAATCTCAACGCCTTCTCCGGTTATCTCCCGGGCGAGGCTATTGATTAGCCGCAGCCTCTGCGCTAACAGGCTTTTTTCCTCGGGGGTTAACGGACGTTCTTCAAAATTTCCTCCCAACAGTTCTCCCGGAGGGATATACAGGACAAGCTGGGAGGTCTCCGGCTTAACTGCCGAGGCACGGCTAAGGCCGGCCTCAATAATTATCTCCTCCCCGGTTAAGTCGCGGATTAGCCGGTTCGCCTGCCTTAATTTATCTTTTAAGGTGCTTATTTCCGCAACTGACAGGTGAAAAACTCGGCCCAATAACTCTGCCTCATAATCGCTGAGATATCCATCGTCTGCTGTGAGATGGAAAGCGCTGACTGTCTTAGGCGGAGTTAGGCCGATCTTTATTCTTCTGGATGAATAAAAACGTGTCTGGTTATTACGGGTTAATCCTGAGGGTGCCGGATTATTTCTCTGGCAAGAAAAGATAGCCAAAATAATGATAAACAATGTAGGCACATAATTCTTTAAGCGCATTGAACCCTCCTCATTTATATATCCCCCAAACCTTGATGGTGTTATCACCGTGTCCCGAAACAATCCGGCCGTCGGGAAGCACGGTAAGGGAAAGGACACGGTCAGCGTGTCCTTCAAGAGTAATCACCTTGCCGGTTTCCGGGTCCCAAACCTTGATGGTTTTATCAGCGCTTCCCGAGACAATCCGGCCGTCGGGAAGCACGGACAGGGCAAGGACACGACCAGCGTGTCCTTCAAGGGTAATCACCTTGGCGGTTTTTAAATCCCAGACCTTGATGGTGTTATTCTCGCTTCCCGAGGCAATCCGGCCGTCGGGAAGTAGAGTAAGAGTCCCGAACCCATCAGCAAAGCCTCTTAGCGTAATTACCTTGTTGGTCTGGAAGTCCCAGACCTTGATAGTGTCCTTGGTATCCATCGAAACAATCCGGCCGTCGGGAAGCACGGTAAGCGCCGTAACCAACACCGCATGGCCTCTTAGTGTAATCACCCTACCGGTTTCCGGGTCCCAGACCTTGATGGTGCTATCAACGCTTCCCGAGACAATCCGGCCGTCGGGAAGCACGGCAAGGGCAGAGACATCCTCCTCATGGCCTTTTAATTCTAGCGCCAATTCGTAGGTCTGGAGATTATCTATCTGAGCTATGGTGGCAGAGAAATCAACATCCGGCACAAATTTATCCACCTCGGGATAAAAATTTCCCGCGGCGTAAATAAAGATTGCTGGCTTTAAGGCCGCTGCGCCTTCTTCTCTCCCGGCATCTTTTTCTTCTATGGCGGGATTAAGGGTTAAGGTAGTAGTTTTCTCCCCCTGAAGAAGGTCTTGCCTTATCTTTTCGGTTAATTCCTTCTGGGTCTTTCTGAACAGCGTATAGACCTCATATATCCCGTTCTTCTGGTCGGCATTTAACTCTATGCCTAAGAATTCTCCGATATCTATCTGACTATACGGGGGAAGTTCCCGGGCTATCTCCAGGACTACTCCCCGAGCTAAGACCCTGGGTTCAAGTATGGCGGGCTCTTCAATGGCCTCACGGGCTATGGCCTGAAGCTTGGCGACCAAACCCTGCCTTGCGATAATTGTTTCCACTAAACGCAGGGAGAGCTCGGGAGAAGAGGATTCTTTTATCCGGCGGAAGAGAAAATTATGCTCACTATATCCGCAGTTATATCTGAGGAATGAAAGAGCGCACAAACACAGGCAAAAAACAATTATTTTTCTCAACCTCTCCCCCCGCTATTTTACACCACCTTAAATCTTAGCTATTCAAAAATATATCCAATGCCAATTAAAGATATTTAATAACTCTCGTAAACGAAACCCGCTTTATTTTTTCTCCATAACATTCCTCAATGCTAAGGATTTGCCCTGAAGTAACTCTTCGCTTACCGCTTTAATTACGCGCAGGCTTTGCTCGCGGTGCT
>JBBIPY010000005.1:0-28293 GCA_037442605.1 Candidatus Omnitrophota bacterium | reverse complement strand
TCGCCGCCCAACTTTGTTGGGCCCAGCCTCGCCTCTCGCTCGGCGAGGCGGGCGAACCTCGCCCCGAACGGGCGGGGATTTCAGAATTAGTCATTTTAGAGTGCGCGTTTTCTATGTTTTTACTTGCCCATACCTACGCGTTGGACACGCTGGAGCAGCTTGCCTTCGGTCTGGATAGAGGGGGCGATAATAATCTCGGCGCGGTGCATCTCCTTTATATTCCTTGTTCCTAAAGACCCCATTGCGGTCGCCAGGGCTCCCATCAGATTCTGCGAGCCGTCATCGATGCGCGCCGGGCCAAAAAGGATTTCCTCAAGCGGACCCGCGGTCCCTACGTAGACCCGCGTGCCTCTGGGTAAATTGACGTGCGGCGTAGCCATACCCCAGTGATAACCTCGCCCGGGGGACTCTTTGGCGCGGGCAAAGGCAGAACCCACCATTACCGCATCCGCGCCACAGACAAATGCCTTGCAGATATCCCCTCCTGTGCGCATCCCGCCGTCGGTAATAATCGGGATATATTTACCCGTGCGTTTATGATAGAAGTCGCGCGCAGCCGCGCAGTCTATGGTGGCGCTTACCTGAGGAACTCCGATACCCAGAACCCCCCGCGTTGTACAGGCTGCCCCCGGTCCTATGCCTACAAGTATAGCCGAGGCGCCCGTCTGCATCAGTTCAAGAGCGGTCTCATAGGAAACGCAGTTGCCGACTACTACGGGGATTTTCATCTTACGACAGAAATCCGGATAATCCAGGACCCGGTAGTAATGAGAGATATGCCTGGCGGTGGCCACGGTAGACTGCACCACAAAGATGTCTGCCCCGGCATCGTAGGAAATCTTGCCGAATCTCTCGGCGCGCTGAGGAATGCTGGAAACGGCACAGGGGACCTTTGCTTTTTTAATCTGTTTTATTCTTTTGGCAATCAGTTTCTCCTTTATGGGTTCAATGTATATATTCTGGACAAGACGGGTGGCTTCTTCGGGATTTGCCCGGGCAATTTTTCTCAATACCTTATCAGGATTTTCGTAGCGTGTCTGTACTCCCTCCAGATTCAGAACCGCAAGTCCTCCCAGTTTTCCCATGGCAACAGCAAATTTCACATCCACCACACCATCCATTGCCGCAGCTACAATAGGCACCTTGAATCGCCTTCCGCCTATTGACCAGGTTGTATCCACTTCATCCGGATTGATGGTGGTTTTTCCGGGAACCAGGGCAATTTCGTCAAAACCGTAACAGCGTCTCGCCTTTCTGCCTATGCCAATCCACTCACCCATCTTTTCTATCCTTTCGGTTGTTCCTCATTTTTAGAAGGGACAATGTGTGGCGTGATAAAAATCAACAGCTCTGTATTTACCAATGACTGGCTTCTTTTCTGGAAAGGAATGCCCAGGATGGGTATATCGCTGAGAATGGGTATGCCCGAGCGCGTATCCCTCAATTCCTGAGTAATCAGTCCTCCAATAACCAGGGTATCTCCGTCTTTAATGATTACCTGCGTGGTTGCCGAGCGGCTCATAATAATCGGATAGCGGGTGTTGGGGTCGGTAGAGGTCCATTCCTGCAGCATACTTGCTGTGGGTTCAACCTTCATAATAATATCGCCAGCCTCATTTATGAACGGCGTTACAGAAAGGATTATGCCCACTTCTTTCTCTTCCCACTTAATTGCTGTGGTGATGGTTCCGTCCACGGTCGTTGCCGTATCGCTTCGATACGCCAATTTCCGGGTTACATTTATCTTGGCCTCCTCATTATTCAAGGTAGTTATAGTCGGCTTGGAAAGGATATTGGCATGTTCGCGTTTCATTAATGCCTCCAAAACCGTGGCTATTTCTACTGCGCTTAAAGTGCCGTATTTGAAAAACCCTTTTCCTTCGTCCGTCACCGCATCAACCGTAAAACCCCAACTCAAGCTATCGTCTGTGGAAGCGCCCGCACGGGGTTTTACCCAGGTCCACTCAATGCCTAATTTTTCCGTATCTGTCAGGTAGACATCAATTATTTTCGCCTCAATGGTAACCTGGCGCGGCCTCACATCTACCTGTTTTACTACCTCTTCAACCTTGGCAAGGTTTGTCGGGACATCGATAACGACAAGTTTATTCGAGCGGGTATCGACAATTGACTTGCCTTCGCTTGAAAGAAGACCGCCATCAGTGATCAGCGTCTTTAGTTTTTCTGCCTGAATGTAGCGCGGGGAAAATGTCTTATGGCTGGTTTTTTTCTCGGCTACCCCAACCTTTACAATCTTATAGATATTGTCCTCCTTTAAAAAAGTGTAATCTGCCATCCTCAAGATTACATCCAGGGCGCTTTCCATCTCAACGTCTTTCAGGCTTATGGTTATAGGCAGGGAGGGTAAATCCGGCGGCATCACGATGTTGACATCGGCCTCCCGTCCGATACCGTTAACGATATGCCTTATGTCCGCGTCTCTGAAATCAAAAGAAATTATACGTTTTGCTTTCTTTTTCTCCTCAATGACCTCCTTGACAATCGCCTCTGCCTCTTCCTTCATTCTCGCCAATTCCTTCTCTGTTTTTACTACCTCGGCGATCCCTTTGGCCTTTTCCTTGATTAATATCTCGTCCAGTTTCCTCTTAACGGCCTCTTCATCGGCTATCTTCTGCGCCTTACTCTTTAAGTCGGTCTCTGCTGAAGGGGTCTCGGTCAGGTAAGGTTTCTTAACCGCTTCGATGGCTGCCCTCTCCTGCTCGGTCAAGAGGAATATTCTGTCGTTTACCCTAATCTCTGTATCCCTGGTTAGATTTTTAACCTCGCATATAGCTACCTGCCGGCTCGTCTTAAAGATACTCAGCTCTCCTATAAATTGATTATTTCTATAAATATAGAAATATGTATTCGGTTGCAGTCCCTCTTCGCTGCCTTTATCTATGGCGATTAGCTTATTAGAAGAATCCAGATGGATTACCTTGGTTTCCAGGGAAGCCTTTCCTGTCTGTGCGGGGATTGTAAAGAGGACGAAAGCCATAAATATTCTTAGATACTCAGAATTCATCCTTAATCTCCAGGATAATATCTTCTGTATCTGACGGCCCTTTAAGAACCGCCTTCTTTTTCTCTATCTGAACAACCTTTTTACCGGCGATAATATCTCCCTCTCCGACAACCTCTCCGTTAATTACGGCAATATTGCGTTTCCCTTGCAGTATACCGGTCAATTTCAACTCAACCGCTTTAGGTTTTTGCGCTTCCTGCTCGCCTTGATGTCTGGTCTCTTCTCTTTCCTGCATCTTCCTCCGGATATGAAACCATGATTCAAAAGGATTGCGTAACTTATTTTCTTGAGCCAGACAAATAGCGTCAAGAAAGCAAATCAGAACAAGCGAAAAAATTATTCTCTTTATAATTATCATGGTGCCCTGTAAAATAAATAAGGGTTGCATCTGCGCAAAAATCACAATAATACTTAGCTGACAAGGTATCATGGGCTAACATATACCACCAGGTCGGCCTCGGCATTCAATATACCGCTTGAATCAGGAGAAGAAAGCTTCATCTGCTTCACGTCAACAAGGACAGGGAGCGATTCAAGGGTCTGGATATATTTTGACAGAGAATGAAAATCGGCGGTTATCTTCATCTTTACGGGCAACTCATTAAAATACGGCAGGCTTACCAAAGATGACGCGGTAATCAGATTGAATTCCAGTTCTCCCTCTTTAGCCCCGGAAGTAAGATAGTTTAGAACCTCTGCCAGGAGTTCTTTCTTTGCCAGGGTATCCTTAAGACGTCTGGTCTTCTCCTTCAGAGAGTTTAACACCTCTTCTGCCTGGCTATATTCTTCCTCAAATTTCTGAGGATTTTTCAGGGTCTCCTCTATGGCAAAGAATTCCATTTTATTCTTACTCAGTTCATTCCGCTTAACCAGACGTTCGTCGTTGAGTGATTTTATCTTTTTAAAATCGGAGGGTAGCAAGAAACGCAGAAATGCAGCGTAGACCAACACAGCCAGCAATAAAAATTCTTTTTTGCTCTTTTTTGAGCCAGCTGTATCGGCGGATTTAGACAGGAAATTTAGTTTAAACATTCTTAAAAACTCAATCTGGCCTCTGCTTCAAAGCGAACCAGGTTTTGGGTGTCTTTATTGTCCTGCCCTGTTTTATACTCGCAGTGTTTTATGTAGAGACCTTTTAAATGGGGAAACTCGCTCACTTTTATTAGAAATGTCCCGATTTGGGAATGAGAGAAGGCATAACCTTTGAGATAAAAGGTATTTTCTTCTTTATCAAAGCCAAGTTCATCCAGCCATACCTCTTCCGGGATGCTCTCGCTTATCTTTTTCAGGAGCGTATGAATAAATTTTCCCTTACTGGAAGATAACTCGGCAACTGCACCGAAATCATCAAGTTCCTTTTCTTTCTCCGCAATTGCTGTTTTCACGTTGTTGATTTTATCCTGTTTTACCTTCAAATCCGTCTCCACAGAGACCTTGAGATTGGCAACCTTGCTGGCATAGGCGTTGGTTTCTTCTCTCATTGTATGCAAATCGGATTTTATTCTGGCAAGCAACAGGGTTACGGAAAGCTTCCAGATGACAAGCGGCAGAACAAGCATAAGTATCCATTTCCAATCACCCGGGAGCTGCCTGTCCCATTTCATCTCTTTCTTGCGCGCTTCCGGGGGAATCAAATTTATTCTTGTCTTCATCCCAATGCCTCTAAGGCAAGACCCAAAACCGTACTAAAGCGTGTGGGGTTAACCCCTTTAAGGCTTTCATCTTTCAATTCATCGGAGATGCGTATGTCTTCAAAGGGATTTAAGATTTCAACGGCTATTCCAAGGCGCTGGCTGAGAAAGGATTCAATTCTTTTCAGGCAGGCACCTCCGCCTGTAAGAATAATTCGGCTAATCATTTTCTGGGGAAAGCTATCAATATAATAGTCTAAAGAACGTTTAATTTCCATAACTGTGGCGTCGAAGGATTTAACTATTGCCCTGTAGACAGTTTTGCCATCGGCATCCTCCGGCTCAGCGTTATTTAATGAGAACCGGCGTTTGATATCCTCCGCCTCCGACAGTTCAATCTGCAGTTCTTCTTTCAAGGCCCTGTTAATATCCATCGAGCCGATGGAGGGACATTCTCGTCTGAAAACAGGAACGCCTGAATCGATCACCTGGATATTAATCTTTTTAGCCCCGATGTCAATAAAAACCACCACCTCATCGTCTTTGAAAATCCCGTTTATTTTGGACATATAGAGATGAGCCAGGGTATCGACTTCTATAGAAACCGGCTCAAGCCCGGCTTCTCTCAGGAGACTTATTTCATTCAAGACAACCTCTTTAGTTGAGGCGGCAACCGCAACATGGAGTTTTTTCTTGCCGGCCTCTTCTATCTCTTCTAATACCGCGTAGTCAATAACCATCTTATCCAAATCATAGACAATAAATTTTGCCGCTTCCCATTTTATGGTTTTCCTTAATTCTTCATCCGACATATAGGGCAGGTTGATAAATTTGAGTATCGGCTCTGTTCCGTATAGATTGGCTACCACCAGACGGGACTCAATATTACATTTCCTTAATAATTCGCGGAGGCTGTTGAGCAGGGTAAAACTATCGATACCTTCTGCCTGAAGCGAGAAATCGCTAAAAACCAGATGCTGTAATGTTATCCCTTCCGCATTCTTAGAGACCTGGGCAATGCGTATGCCGCTATCGCCTATATCCAGACCGAAGGGAATTTCCTTTCTCTTTTTTTTGCGTCTAAGCGCAATATTTTTAAATATCCTGTCCGCTTTCACTGAGCCCCCCTGCATCCTTACTGTGGTTCATTTATCTTAAAACAATTATAAACTTTTGTCAACACATTCGTATCGTGCATTGTAATTTAGTTAATACTGAAAAACCTTCGCTTAGCACAAATTGCCACGAATTTTAATCAAATCACGAATTAATTAGTGGTAATTCGAATTTTATTCGTAATTTGTGTAAAAAATACTTTTTCGTCAGTGAGAACTAACTTAAATAAGAGGTGCATTACACAGATGATCGCAACATTAAAAGCAACAGATGATCGCAGATATTCCCCGACGGTAATCTGTGGTCATCTGTGAATGGCACCTTTGTTTACCCCGAACCACAGAAAGCCGCGGCTGCTCGCCTCGCCCGACGCGAGTCGAAGCGGGTAAACCCCGTTAGAAATTCTTATTTCTAACGGGGTAAACCCGTGGTTCGGGGTTTACTTGGCAATGCAATATGACAACAGGATGACAAAGGAAAAAATAATCCTGTAGATAATGAATATATTAAAATTGTGCCGTTTGACGAAATTTAACAGCCCCTGTATGGCAAGCACGCCGGTAAGCGCCGAACCCATAAAGCCGATGAAAAGATATAATCCTCCGGGAAAATCCATATTTCCCAGAACGTCTTTAATTTTCAGCAGCGTTGCCCCCAGAATAATAGGCGCGGAGAGCAGGAAAGAAAACCTGACGGTGCTCTCTCGTTCGAGCCCAAGGGCAAGTCCTGAAAACATGGTAACGCCCGAACGCGAGACTCCAGGAATGAACGCCAGAGACTGGCCCACCCCAACCACCAGGGCATCGAATAAATTAATCTGATACAGGGTTTTATTTTTCTTACCCCGTTTGTCCGCGATATAAAACAAAATAGCAAACCCGGCCATAGTAAAGGCAATAAGCAGAGGATTGCGGAAGGTCGTTTCTGCCTTCGCCTCCAATACCTTTCCGATAACTGCTCCGGGAACAGTGGCAATGACAATCAGCCAGAAAAGCCTCCTCTGGGGTTGCCCTGCGAGACTGCCTTTTTTAATGCCCGAGAGTCCCTGGGCTATAAGTTTCATCCAGTATTTTCCGAAGTAGAGCATCAGGGCGAAGAGCGTACCGGCATGCAACACAATATCAAAACCCAAAGAATGGGGGGGCCATTTAAATAACCAGGGTAGGATAATTAAATGCGCCGTACTGCTGACCGGCAGGAATTCCGTTATGCCCTGAACAATACCCAGAGATAATATTTGTAAAAGATGCATCCGGAATTGCGGAATCTTTCTTACATATAAAGTTCAATGGGTTAAAAGATTCGATGAATTACCTCTTATATCTGCCGACTAATTCCGCCTTGGCAAGGATATGCCCTTCCATCGCCTTGAGGAGTTCTCCTTTGGTGATACCTGAAGAAAGCGCAAGTTTTTTATCGAGACAATAGAGTTTGAAAAAATAGCGATGAGGGTTTCCCGGAGGCGGACAGGGTCCACCGTAACCAATATTGCCGAAATCATTCACGCCCTGCTTAGCTCCAGAATCCAAATTTTCTTGAGATGAAACTCCTTCTTTCAACTCGGTAATACTCGAGGGGATATCATATATGACCCAGTGAATCCATGTGCGGCCCGGGGCGTCGGGGTCGTCACAGATAATGGCGAAACTCTCTGCTTCTTTGGGAAACCCTGTCCAGCTGAGTTGCGGTGAAATATCCTCTCCCTGACAACTAAATTTCTTAGGAATGAATTCATTATGCTCAAAGGTATTGCTTCTTAACTCTAATGCCATGGCCACACCTCCTATCTTTAGGAAAAAAATAAGCAGAAAAAACACATTTTTAAAATACTACCTAAATTCATCTTCTTTACTCCTCGTATAATATGTGTTATTAAGCTTTCGTTAAATGCGGTTATCAGGATATCGGGATATCCGATTTATTTTTGTCCCTGATACCCTGATTTCCTGATATCCATATCCTGATCCCCTGATAACCTGATATCCCTGCCTGCGGCAGACAGGTATTATTTCAGTGCCAGGAGGGCCTGGTTGTTATCTTCTGCCTTGAATATAAAATGACAGGGACCTGCCCCTTCATAAGTTGTCCCATAACAGTACTGGATATTTATGTCTTTATTTTTCAGCTGAACCGCCATATCCCGGAGTAAGCCCGGCTTATTTTCCAACTCTACAGAGATAACCTCTTCCTCGTTCACTGTCCATCCTTTGGATTTCAGCGCCTTTTTCGCTTTCTCATTATCACCTGTGACAAGCATAAAGTATGCCTTGCTTTCCATGCCATATGCACAGATGTCGTCGAGGTTTATGTCTTCCGAGGCAATTGTCCCGCTAACCTGGGCAAGCATTCCGGGCTTATCCTCGGTAACCACCACCAGCTGCTTTACCTTTTTGGCTTTTACCATACAAACACCTCCTTCGATGAGCCTACACAGCTTTGTTTATTTTCCTTACTTGACTTGTAAACAGGGCTGTAATCCTGTTGATTATTTCATCCGGCACGCCGTCATAATGCTGGGATTTGCAACGCATATCGCATTGGTCGTTTATATAATCAATAACCAGGAATTTACCCTTGTTCTCTTTCGTAATCTCAGTGGAAAAAAAATCCAGTTTGCTCAGTTTTGCAATCTCTCCTGTCAGATCGTTTATTTTCTTGAGATGAAATCTCTTTATTTCTTCGGCAGTAACAGGTTCGTAGATATGCGTCGCCGGGTTCCACCAGCAGGGAAGCGTCTTCCCCAGGCAGTAGAAAATTCTAAACCACGCGGGTCTCCTGCCCAGCATTGTCGGAAGAATCTGTTTCTGGAGCAGAAATACCAGATTCTGATGATGATTATGCCAGCGGATAATATCTTCTATCGTCTGCGCGTTAAGTAACACCCCCACCCCTCCGCCTTCCATTCCACCGGCGGGCTTCATTACTACCGGCGTTCCTAACTGACGCAGTTTGAAGCCGAGCATATCTATGCTATCCGTAGGATAATATATAAATGTGGGCGGAGCGGGTATACCGTGTCGTACTAATTCCATATGAAAGAGAATCTTGTCTATAGCCTTCTTTACAAAATCAGGCTGGTTAATAAAATAAACCCCTCTTTCTTGAGCAAGATGTATCAACTCTGAAAAACGATGGTCGGTATCCGAGGCGCGGTCAAAAATAAGACGGAAATTTAACAGGTTTTCCCTTACCGAACGGATGGTTTCATAGAGATTATAATGATGGATAATGTAGGGCCTGAGCCCTTCTCGGACACAGGCATCATTCAGTTTATTTATAAACTCTCTATCGTGTTCCCAATTCCAGGTAATTCCTAAATCAAATTTTCTTGCTTCTGTTTTAGGCAAGGCCTCTCCTCCAATGAACCTCCTGCGTTTTGCCGAATACAGGAAGGATGGTGAATCCTCTCCCCTCGCTTTATCTCGTAAAGCGAAGCAGCGGGACGTCAGAAAGCCACGGCTGCTCGCCTCGCTCGACGCGAGTCGAAGCGGGTAAACCCCGTTAGAAATTTTTATTTCTAACGGGGTAAACCCGTGGTTCGGGGTTTACATTATATCAAATCCTGCCCCTGAAATTGAAGCTCCACGGGCTTACACCCGTGGAATCTTTCTTTTCGCTTCGGCTCGGCACAGCGAAAACCTCGCCGAAGCGGAATTCCTCTCGCTATCCATCCCCACCCTTACAGGTGGGGAATTCCGCGAAGGCGGGTTAAAAAAAATTCATATCTTCGGGTGTGGGAGAAAACAGCCTTATGTTTTTTTTCGTTCTGGGATGCATGAACTGCAACTTCGAGGCATGGAGACAAAGCCGCCTTGATTTCAGCTCATAATCTTTGGCAAAGGCAAATCTTCTTTCGCCTACTATCGGATGCCCCAGTTGTTTGAAATGGATTCTTATTTGATTCTTTCTTCCCGTCAGAGGTTGCACCTTAACAATGCTGTACTCCAGATTTCTTTTAATTACCCGGAATCGCGTAATCGCGAGTTTACGGGGGGCATCCGGAGAGATGCCCTCGCCCAGATAATTTTTGACTTCACCGGAATCGTTCCTAAGCCAGCCGTGGATAACGGCAATATATTCTTTTTTGATTTGCCTTTTACGGAATAGGTCCATAATTTCCTTCTGCGTCTTTCTATCTTTGGCGAAAATAACCAATCCCGAGGTTGCCCTGTCCAGGCGGTGGCAGGGATAGACGCAACCATTTCTGCATTCCTTATTCAATATATCCAACAGAGATATTTCTGAATTTGATAACAAAGGGACGCTAAGGACGCCTGCAGGTTTATCAACCACCATAAGCCAGTTATCTTCGTAAATCTTTTTGCATCCCCGCATTATGAAGTAATTTCTTTCAACTCCGAGCCCGGCGCCTCAATCTGTTTAAGTTTATCGCCGAACTTTTCTAAATTCGTTACTGCGCGGTCATAACTTTTTCCCGCATCTTTTAAATGCGCGCCCGTCTTGGCAAATTCCTCATAGAATTTAACGAATTCGTTCCTCAGGCGTGCCAGATTTTCCATAACCTCCTGAGCCCGTTTTTCAATTGTCAATCCCTTAAGGCCCCGTAGGATAACCATCAAATAGGCATAAAAACTGTTGGGGGATACCGGGACCACTTTTTTGCTCAGTGCATAATCGCGGATATTTTTATCAACCTCATCGCCGTCTTTAATAATCGTTTCGTAATAAACATTTTCTGCCGGAATATACATCAGGGCAAAATCGTAGGTTCCCTCATCGGGCAGAATATACTTATTAGCGATATCATCGACATGTTTATTTACTGCGCGCATAAATTCTTTACGCGCGCGCCCTTTTTCGTCTGCCGCCGCGGCCTCAATTATTCTTTTAAAACTTTCTAAAGGGAATTTCGCATCTACAACAACCAGATTCTCGCCAATGCGTATCGCCGCATCCGCAATCTCGCCGTTTCTGAAACGATACTGGAGAACGAAATACTCCCTGGGCATAATTTGTTCCAAAACATTCTCCAGGAGAAATTGCCCGAATTCTCCTCTGAATTTCGGTTGGCGCAGCAATTCCTGAAGACCGGCCATGTCCTTACCTACCTCAAAGATTCGTCTTGTCTCCTCTTCCAATTTTCCCAAAGTCTTCTGGACAGTATTGACTGCGTTAGAGGCGTTAACTAAATTCTGGCTTACCTGATTCTGGAGGTTATTTAACTGGGTGGTAATTAAGTGGGTATTTCGGTCTAACATCTCGCTCCACTGACGGGAAAGGATATTAATTTTTTCCTCGCTCTCCTGCCTCAAAATCTCCCTTACTCTCGTGTTATAATCTATATGGCGTTTGATTAAGAAGAATAGATAGGACATGGCTATCAGACCTAAAGATAGCACGCCGAACAGAACCTTTTCCATAATATCTCTCCCCCTGCCGGGCAGCGATTTTAACTGAATATATTCTAATCCCCGCGCCTGCATTAGTCAATATAAAACCACCTTCAGTATTTACAAGATGAGATAAAAGTTGTATAATCTTACCGATGCAGACTGATAATAAAATCAAGTTACTTTTTGCGGGGCTAGTTGACGTAATCTACCCGGCATATTGTCTCATCTGTAAAATCAGAATCAATGAACATGACAGCAGGACCAGCCCTCTCTGTTTCGGCTGTTTTAAAAAAATAGTCAAGAATATACCGCCGTTCTGCATTAAATGCGGAAAAACAATGCCCGTAGAATTGAACCCGGCGAGTATTTGCCTTGCTTGCAGAAGCGAGCATTTCTATTTTGACCGTGCCTGGTCAGTTCTACGATACGAAGGGATTGTGCGTGAGTGCATCCATCAACTTAAGTATAGTCGGAGGTTGTCTTTGGTGAATTTATTTGGTATCATACTGGTTGAGTTTGCAAACGTTTTTCTGGAGATGAAAAAGTTCAGCTACATTCTACCCATTCCCCTGCATCAGACAAAACTGAGGGAACGGCAGTTCAATCAATCCCTAGTGCTTGCCCAGGCATTAGCCCATAATTTTAAGAAAAGGCTTCTCAATAACGTCTGCCGGAAGAAGTTCACCCTTCCGCAGAGCGAACTCACTTCAGAAAAACGCAAAGAGAATATACGCGCTGCCTTTGGAATAACAAAGCCTGAATTGATAAAAGACAAAAACATCCTGCTTGTCGATGACATCTTTACTACAGGCGCCACAGTCAACGAATGCGCCTCATTGCTAAAGAAAAACGGGTCTGGCATTGTAGAAGTCTTGACCCTTGCCAGATAAATCCATGTTAACTAAATGATGTTACGTTTACCGTGAACCGTTTACCGTGAACCGTTTTCGGTAAACGGTAAACAGTCCCGACGAAGTCGGGACGGGTAAACGGTAAACGAACCGTCTCTTTAAGATATAACATAATGAAGATCTTGAGAAGTTATCTTATTCGGGAAGTAGCCAGACCTTTTGGTGGTTCCCTTATCATCTTTACCTTCGTTTTGGTAAGCGGTAACATCATAAGATTAATTGAACTCATTATTACCAAGGGCATCCCTCTGATTGACGTGGGGAAACTATTTCTCTGGCAGATACCTTCTCTATCGAGCTATATATTCCCTATGGCAATCCTGACTTCGCTGCTGATGACGCTGGGAAGACTATCGGCAGACCTCGAGATTACCGCTATGAAGGCAAGCGGACTAAATATCTTCCGGCTGGAGCTGCCGCTTATCTTTATTGGACTGGCCTTCAGCCTGTTTTCCATCGTCCTGAATAACGAGATTATCCCTTATGCCCGCTTTGCTTCTCGCAGAATTATAAAACAGATAGGGTTTAAAAAACCCGTTGCCCATTTTGAACCCGGCACATTCATCAGGACATTTGAGCACCACATACTCTTTTTTTACGGCGTCCACAATAACATACTCTCTAACATAAGAATTTATGAACCACTCGATGATCTGCCGGCAAGGACGATTATTGCCAGGCAGGGAGAAATTATCGCTTCTTCTGAAAAAGGAACAGTCAAATTGAGGCTTTACGACGGGACATCGGATGAGCCGGATCCCCAGGACCCGAAGCGGTTTTATAAACTCAACTTTAAGACATATTCCATAACCCTGCGTTTACCGAAAGATACGGATGGTCCGATGGCCAAAAAACCAAAGGAGATGAACATACAGGAACTCATCAGTGAGCGCAATAATCTTTTAGAAAAAAGTATATACCCTTATCCGATTAACACCGAGATCCAGAAGAAAATCTCTGTTTCCTTTGCCTGTCTGACATTTATCCTGATAGGGTTTCCGCTGGGTATCCTCAGCCGAAGGGGAAGCCGTTCGATTGCTTTCGGGTTAAGCCTGATTGTCCTTATCGTATACTACCTTCTTCTGGCAGGAGGCGAGGCCCTGGCTCTGCAGGGATTAGTCAAGCCCATATGGTCAATGTGGCTCGGCAATATTACCATCGGCCTGGGTGGTATAATACTAAGCGTATATATTCACAAACACTGAACCACAGATGAGCACAGATTTTAGACGCAAGTTACATACCTGTTACACAGATAGGCACAGATATTACATGATTATCTGTGGTAATCTGTGGAAACATAGTTTTTAACCTATTGAAAATCGTCCATTAACAAATCAATCTGTGTTAATCTGTGTAACGAGGAGCGAAGCGACGAGTGAGGATAATTGAGCGTTATCTACTGAAAAAATACCTTGTCCCATTGATTTATATCTCGTTGTCTTTTATACTCCTTTACATAATCGTGGATGTATTCGGACATCTGGATGAAATTATACGGATACAGCCGGGGGTAAAAATTCTTCTGAGATACTACGGACACTCTATTCCATTGATACTGGTTCAGGTGTTGCCCTTTGCAAGCCTGCTGGCGGTTATCTACTCTCTGGGCAATCTGCAGAGATATAATGAGATAGTCGCTATGCATTCCTGTGGCGTGGGATTATGGAAGATTATAAAACCCTATATTATTACGGGTTTGTTCCTCAGCGTCCTGGTTTTTATTGTGAACGAAAAAGTCAATCCGCGCTCATTTGTTATCACGCGTGATATAAGAGGGGAAATTGAAGGAAATAAAAAGGAAAAACAGAAAGGGCATATCCAGAATGTGACCCTGTATGGACAGGAAAACCGGATTATTTATGCCCGCAGTTATGATCCGGAAAATAAAGTTCTATACGACATCATTATCCTGCAACACGACAAAGATCAGACCCTGACCTCAAGGATAACCGCTAAACTGGCTACCTGGCAGGAAGGCAGATGGAAACTTTATGGAATCGTCCTTTATCATTTAGACCCCCAGGGCCAGTTCGTCGGAGAACCCGTGTATATGGAAGATAAAGAAATAGACTTAACCGACCGACCCGAAGACTTTCTCCGGCAGGATTTTGCTGTTGAGGCAATGAACATATCGCAACTCAGACACTATATTCAGAGATTTAAAGGGGGTTCTGAGAAAATCAGCCGGCGTCTACTGGTAGAACTGAACTATAAGAAGGCAGGGGCCTTTTCTGTTTTTGTGCTTACTCTCGCGGGAATACCCTTCGCCTTGCTTCAGAACAGCGCGGGGAAAATTATGAGTTTAGGAATCTCTTTCGGAACAGGTATGTTATTTTATGGCCTTAATGCTGTGAGTCTGGGTTTAGGCAAGATTGGTTTGCTTCCGCCGCTTGTCGCTGCCTGGCTTACGCCGCTGATTTTTATATCGGGTAGCGTTTTTCTACTAAGACGCAGCCCCCGCTAATTAAAAAACTAACCCTGAAAAAGAGAGAAGGACTGTCCTTCTAAGGTTTCTAACCCTCGTGATTGTAGATAGTTACAAAGGACTGTCCTTCTTTTCGTTTAGTAGTTCTTAAGTGCCGCCTTCCCAGGAGACAAGATATCTTTTTTGTGCAGCAGTCAGGGCATCTATCTCTATTCCCGAGGTTTTCAATTTCAATCTCGCTACCGTTGTGTCAATCTCGTCAGGCACAGAATAAACCCTCTTCTCCAATCTCCGCGCATGCTTTTTTATGTATTCCACGCATAATGCCTGATTGGCAAAGCTCATATCCATTACCTGGGCGGGATGGCCTTCCGCAGATACCAGATTAATCAACCTGCCTTCGCCCAGAAGATAGATCTTCTTTCCGCTTCTCGTAGTATACTCATCAATAAACTCTCTTGCCTGCCTTTTGCCTTTACTTATCTTTTTCAGTGCGGGAATATCAATTTCCACATTGAAGTGTCCGGCATTGGACAGAATTGCTCCGTCTTTCATCAAGACAAAGTGTTCTTTTCTTAAAACCTGCGTATTGCCGGTTACAGTAACAAAAATATCCCCGGTTTTTACCGCTTTTTTCAAGGGAAGCACCTGATGTCCGTCTAAGAGGGCCTCCAGCGCCCTTACGGGATCGGTCTCGGAGATGATCACGTTCGCCCCCATACCCTTGGCGCGCATCGCCACCCCCCTGCCGCACCAGCCATACCCGCAGATTACAAAATTACTGCCTGCGATTAAACGATTGGTAGCCCGAATTATCCCGTCAATGGTAGACTGTCCGGTACCGTAGCGATTATCAAAGAGATATTTTGTCTTGGCGTCGTTTACGGCAATTATGGGATAACTGAGCTTCCCTGTCTTTGCTAGAGACCGTAATCGGATTACTCCGGTAGTAGTTTCCTCTGTTCCTCCCCAAGGTAAACTGGTGCTCTGGTGCTCTGGTGCTCTGGTGCTCTTATGAATTGTAGATACCAGGTCCGCTCCGTCATCCATGGTAATATGGGGTGAGAAACTCAAAACAGAGTTTATGTGCCGATAATAAGTCCCGGTATCCTCTCCTTTAATGGCAAATACCGGAACCCCGAAATGCTCCACGAGAGAAGCAGCCACATCGTCCTGCGTACTCAGGGGATTAGAGGCACACAGGCGCAGTTCTGCACCGCCTGACTTTAAGGCAATAACCAGACTGGCGGTTTCCGTGGTGACATGCAGACAGCAGGCGATCCTTATCCCCTTTAAGGGTCTTTCTTTCTCAAGTCGCCGGCGAATCAAATTCAGCACCGGCATATTCCTCTGCGCCCACTCAATACGCAACCTTCCTTTATTTGCTAATTTAATATTTTTTATATCATAGTCTCTCATAATAATTTTCTCCTATCTAGCTTTTAGCCTAACTACGGTTATCAGGATATTGGGTTATCCGGCAGGGGGTATCCGGATACCAGAGTATCAGGTTCGAATCTTTTCCTGATATCCTGATACCCCGATATCCACTTCCGGATTTCCTGATAACCTGATATCCGCTTTTAAAAACGGGGTGTGTGTCCCTAATTATCAATCTTTGCCTCTTTGCGTAAAATCTCTGTCTTATCGGTCCTTTCCCAGGTAAAATCACCGTCGCCTTCTCTGCCAAAATGTCCGTAGCAGGCAGTTTTTAGATAAATTGGCCGAGAAAGGTTTAGCATCTCAATTATACCGCGCGGAATCAGGGAAAAATGTCGCTTGATTAGCCGTATAATCTGCTGACTGGAGATTTTTCCCGTTCCATAGGTATCAACGTATATGGCTAAGGGCTCAGGCCTGCCAATCACGTAGGCAAGCTGGACACAGCATCTGTCAGCGATGCCGCTAGCCACAATGTTTTTAGCAATATATCTTGCCATATAAGCCGCAGAACGGTCAACCTTGGTAGGGTCTTTTCCGCTGAATGCGCCTCCACCGTGAGAAATAATGCCTCCATAGGTATCCACCACAATCTTTCTCCCGGTCATTCCTGTGTCAGACTGGGGTCCGCCGATAACAAATTTACCGGTTTCATTAACATAGAATTTAGTATCCTGGTCTACTAATTTACCCAGAACAGGCAGGGCGATTGTTTCAATAAGCTGTCGCCGCGCCTTCTGACTGATATGTTCTTTTGAACGGTCCAGAATCTTTTCAGTATGCTGACAGGCTAGGACAACCGAATCTACGCGTTTGGCTTTCCCATTATAATACTCTACAGATACCTGTGACTTTCCATCTGGTCCAAGAAAATTTAGCACATTTCTCTTTCTCACATCAGCCATGCGCATTACCAGCTTATGGGCAAGCATAATCGGTAAAGGCATGAATTCTGGAGTTTCTGAACAAGCATAACCAATCATCGAGTTATGTACAAATATTCCATTTGCAGAAAATATATTTTTTTCAGATATTTCTAAATCATAAACCTCGGCCTTGTCTTTTTTAAATTTTGTCTTTATAGTAGTAATCCCAAAGGGCAGGCTTTTACCTCTCAACTCTTCTCCCATCATTTCCTCTTTATAAGGATGAGGAATGAGAAAAATACTTCTTGAGTTTCGAGGTTTAATCTGGGTATTTTTCAAATACATCTTTAACTTTTGATTTTTCAAATGATGAAAAGAGGCAATCTCTTTAGCAAAATTTTGATAGCTTTCAAAACCTACTAAACTCAATGCAAAATTATCGTAATTAGATTTATATCTTTTATCTTTACCCACCGGCGTTCCTTTAGGACAATTTAAAACTATGGAAGATTTAATTCTAAACCCATCTAATAATAATTGAGTTTCTTGTAATAACCTATAAGAAGATGAGCCTAATCTAACCTTAATATTTTTGCCTCCTCTTCCTGTTTTAGTTACAATGGTGCCATCGCTATCAAACAAACCTCTCAGGTAGGCTTTAATTATATTGGCTGGAGAAGTAAAGATAGCAGCAGGGGTGGTCTTTTCGGGAGCTTTCTTATAAGAAATCCCTAAATTTTCGAAGTGCTTTCGAATAAGCAAAGAATCTATTTTTAAACTAATACCTCCCTTTTTAGATTTTATTATTCTCCACTGACTAGGAAATTTTTTATCCAGAATTTGCTTAACCAACAAGGCTTGTTCTTTTTCTTTTCCAAAAGCAATCTCCATTAGATTTTTATTTTTTACATAACCATCGCCAATTAAAAGTCCCATAATATAACCTGTATCTTCATCTAAAATTACTTCTTCCGGTCCATATATTTTATGATTATATTTAGTAAAGAATTGTTCTCGTAGAATTTTCGATTTTAAATATGAGCTTGAAAGATAACCGTTATTTCTTAAGATGCAGACAAAATCCCTGTCAGTTAAGTTAAAGGCCTCCTGCCAATAGGTTTGGCCTTTTTTGTTATAACAGAGTATCTTATGATTAGGTGTACATTCCAATTGCATACCATTAGAAAATCGAAGCTCAATAATCTCTTTTATTCCTGTTTTTTTTGTCTGGAGCACCTTTTTCAAACCATAAGGAGTAACCACAAAATCCCCTGGTTTAATCTTCTCAATTGGCTTAAAACCTCTATCCGTCCTTACCAGTGTTCCTTTCTTTAAACAACCTTGGTCCCCCGCCCCTCCCTTATTTACTCCCCGGGCGATATCGGGAGACTGGGTATGGATAGCATTTAATATTGCACAGGTTTTATAGTCCAGCCCATACTGCGGTCCGGTATAACCAATTTTATATAAAAGGTCCCGCACTAATTTATGCATATCCACATACCCGCTCGTGGTTATCTCACCACCCACCACAATCAATCCCATCGTTACATATGTCTCACAGGCAACGCGGCCATTCTTATCCTGTCTTAAGACTTCATCGAGAACCGCATCGGAGATCTGGTCGCAGAGTTTATCGGGATGACCCTCTGCAACCGACTCCGAAGTAATCAGATAACTTTCCTTCTTCATTGCCTATCTCCTCTCAGATTTTAGCGAACCTAAAATTTGAAACTGCGTTTAGCCGCCTCATAGCTTTCTATATCGCCTATATCATACCAGGTTCCGTCAAATTTATATCCCATGACCGTATCTTTTGGCAGCAACCACTCTATAAAATGTCCCAGCGCATCCCTTCTGCCTCTCCCGACAGGCCCTAAGCGAAATTTGGGACCTGCCGGCGAAACAGGAGAATTATCCAGTTGCAAGTATTCTTTTATAAATTTTACGGTATTACGGGGAACAAAATATATACCTACGGCAACTAAACTGGAGAAAGGAGCAGCGGGTTTTTCCGTAAATTCGGTGATACGATTATCGCTTCCTATATTTACCACGCCAAACTTATGTGCTGCCTTGCGGTCTCCTATATCATAGACGCCAACGCTTATGTTCGGTTTTCCCCGGGAGGACTGAATAAAATTATCCAGCCTGAAATTGAACAGATTATCGCCCGCAACCACTAAGATATCGCTGTCTATTTTCTCCTTTTGAATCGCAAAATACAAATCGCCCATAGCACCCAGACGGTCGTCTTCCGAAAAAGTTAAATCATTGACAATCCTGATTCCTATTCCCGGATGATAATCTTTCAGCCAGTCGAGGAATAGCGAATAGAATTTATCGTTGCTTAAAATAATAATCTCATCGATATCCCTGACCCCTTTCAAGTTATCAGTAATAAATTCAATAATGGGTTTTCCCTTTATGGGCAATAACGCCTTGGGGCGGCCTTGGGTTAGAGGATACATACGCGTAGCATAACCGGCAGCCAAAATTATTACCTTGATTACCATATGGTAATTGGTTAAATGGCTAACCACACCATTTAACTATTTAACCATTTAACAATTTAACTATCTTTGAGTCTTTTCTTCAGATACGCAATCGGTTCAACCGGCGCGGGGTCAACCTTATTCAATATCGCAAGATAATAACTGATAAAGTCTCCGAGATAAACAAGAGAGAACATTCTCGCCATAAGCGACTTGCCTTCCGACCAGACTTCTTTAACCCTGAATCCATCTTTAATCAGCAGATATTTGGTTATTTCAATTCTTCTGCTTATCCTTTTATGCTCTGATGCGTCTCTCAAGATTATTATAAAAAATTTTTTGAGAATTCTTCTGGGAAACCGCCACCCCACGATTTCATTATGGTTTAATTCAGGAAATAAATTAACTGAAGAAAGCGTCTTGGAGTTTTCGGCGAACTGTGCCCGCCAGCGCGTAATCACCGCATCCAGATAATCCGTTGAACCGTAGATTACAGGGAATCTATTTGCGAGCATGTTCGCCAGTTTTTTTGCGGGGTTATTTCCGGTGACATTCATGGCAAGAGAATTATTTCTCAGGTTATCTAAAACCGATATCGTCTCCGTTACTTTTTTATCTGATTTCTCAACTATTCCGCATTGCTCCAGGAGCTTCAATGGACTGAAAAAGAAGTAGCCTAATGCCTGACGCGGCGGATATCCTTTCGGAACAATTACGTAAGGAATTTTGCTTGCCCTGGCTAGTTCTAAAAGCCTGCCTCCTGAGGAAATAACTATAACCTTCGCTTTTTTCTTCAGGGCGGCTTTAAAAGAAGCAATGGTCTCTTCCGTGTTACCAGAGTAACTGCAGGCAAAAAAGAGGCTTGTTCTGTCAACAAATTCAGGAATCCTGTAGTGCCTGATAACGAATACAGGGGGAACCGGTCTGTAGATAAGGTAAGAGCGGATAAGGTCGGCGCCAATTGCCGAACCTCCCATACCGGAAAAAACAATATTTTTTATTTTTTTATACGAGAAGGGAATGGCGATAGAACCTCCCAGCTCAAAGGCATTCTGGCATTGCCTGGGAAATTCGTCAAGAATATCAAGTATACCCGAAGAATCTATCTTTTTATAGGATGTAAACATTTTTATTTATTTCGTTTGTATTACGTATATGTTCAGGAGATGATTTCGGGAACAATCTCCTTTAATCTGGACCTCAGGAATTCTACTATTTCCTTGCCTGTAGAAAATGCTAACACCTGTTTGGCAATCTCCTTGGACTGGGTCAGGCTCAGGCTTCTGATTACCTGTTTTATCTCCGGGACATTTACGGGGCTGGTACTGAATTCATCCAGCCCAAAGCCCAGAAGTATGGGTATAAACAGAGGCTCGCCCGCCATCTCTCCGCACATCCCCACCCAGATTCCTTCCTTATGAGCGGCATCAATGATATTTTTGATTATTCTCAGTATGGCTGGATGTGCGGGTTCATATAGATAGGCAATCTTTTCGTTTACTCTGTCAACGGCTAAAGAGTATTGAATGAGGTCATTTGTGCCGATACTGAAAAAATCTGCCTCTTTGGCCAAGAGGTCAGCGATTAAAGCTGCTGAGGGAACCTCAATCATTGCTCCCACTTCTATGTCTTCGTCAAAACGAATGCTTTCCTGTCTCAATTCATCCTTTACCTCTTCAAGAATCGCATTTGCCTCTTTCAGTTCTTCGATCCCGGAAATCAAAGGATACATCAAGCGCAGCTTTCCATCTACGGAGGCACGCATTATTGCGCGCAGTTGGGTCTTGAAGATTTCGGGTTTTGCCAAACAGAATCGAATTGCCCGCCAGCCCATAAAAGGGTTAATCTCGTAGGGGATATCCAGCTGGGAGATAAACTTATCTCCCCCGAGGTCCAATGTCCTTATAGTAATGGCATGCGGCGCCATCTGGATGGCAACGCGTCTATAGGCTTCGCACTGTTCTTCCTCCGAAGGAAGGTCCTTCCTGTTCATATAAAAATATTCCGTCCGGTAAAGTCCTAAGCCGAAAGCCCCATGGGCAAGCACCGAGGATATTTCTTCAGGCAATTCGATATTCGCTGCCAGTTTTATCCGATAACCATCCAGGGTTTCGGCAGGGAGCTCTTTCAGTCCCACCAGCCTCCGGCTGAATTCCTCAAAATGCAATCTCTCTTCTTCGTATTTCTTTAATGTCTCTTCCGCGGGATTAATAACAACCACCCCTTGATTGCCGTTGACAATCATATAGTCGCCGGATTTAACCCAACGGGTAACCGTTTCCAAACCTACCACCGCGGGTATTTCCAGCGACTTGGCCATAATCGCGGTATGGGAAGTGCGTCCTCCGATATCGGTAACGAAACCGATAACGTTCTTCTTGTGCATCAAGGCAGTATCGGAAGGAGAGAGGTCGTAGGCGACAACAATTACCTTTTCCTTCAAGGCGCTCAAATCCCGGCGTTGCTGCCCCAGCAGATTACGCAGTATCCTTTTACCCACATCGTCTATATCGCTGATGCGCTCTCTAAGATATTCGTCGTCCATTTTAGAAAATGCCTTGATATATCTTTTAATAACGTCTAAGAGAATGTATTCTACGGTCAGTTTTTCGCTTCTCAGGCGAGAGATGACTTCTTCCAGAAGCATTTTATCCTCTAAAACAAGCAGATGGGCATTAAAGATCTCGGCATGCTCGGAACTCATCTCTTCAGCGATTTTCTTCTGGATGTCCAGGAGCTCTTTCCTTGTCTGGATCAGCGCCTCTTCAAATCTCGTTATTTCACGGGGCAATTCCTCTTCGGCTATCTGGCGTTTATGGACGGTTGGTTCCTCGCTATCAAGCAGGAACGCCCGGCCCATAGATATTCCCGGTGAAGCGGGTATGCCTTTTATGATTTTTTCTTCTTTGCTATCAGTTCCCATATTCATCGGAAGCCACCTTTTCCAAGACCTCAACTGCTTTCGGGGCATCTTCTCCCTCTGCCTCAATCAAGATTTCCGTTCCCGGACCCACTTCAAGCATAAGGATGCCCATAATCGACTTTCCATTTGCCACCAGGGTTCCTTTACGTACAATAATATTGGAGTAGAATTTATTGGCTAGTTGAACAAATAAGGCTGCTGGTCGGGCATGCAGACCCTGTTTGTTCTTCACCGTAATTTTCTTCTTGATTACCATCGTCTTGACAATGTCGAATCATCCAATTACAAATAACATCCTATCTCCATGCTTCCTGAAGTTTCCCAGACCTCATTCGGCACAAAATTCGTTTCCCAGGAAAAAAGGAGGTTTAAACCCTGAAAATTTTTCTCAAAACCGCTCTCCGATTCGTAAACCGTTTCTATCGGAAAATGCCACAGGTCGGCCGCCCTGTCCAATTTTAAATCTATCTTTAGTCCAAACCAGGAATCTTTTATCAAGAGGTTGCCTACGCCACCCCTCTCTCCTTTAGTTGCAAGGATTTCATCCCATAAAGAAAAAATGAATTCCACCCCGAATCTTCCCTTCCAAAAATTTTTTGATTTGTTGGTTATCGCATATCTGAAATGTATTTTTGCAGAATCTGCCCTCAACTCAAAAAACTTTTCTATCGCGAAAGGCAGTCCGTTGAGCGAAAAATCGCGGCCCAATAAGGCAATAATCCTATGCGCGTCTTTTTGCATGGATACCGTTTTGTATTTCTTATCCGGAGAGTCGCTTTCCTCGAATACGCTCCTTGAGAAATCATCCATACCGATATTGATATCTTTGAAAAAATATTCCCGCAGACAGGCCTTTTGATAGCGGTCGTAAAAAAGAATTTTTTTCCAGTCATCCGGGATATTTTTCTCCAGGTCATGGATGCTCGCCTCGCTTCGAGGGCGAAGCGGGCTGGTCGCCTCCTGTTGAGCCACGCAGCTTTTTTTCAGCATTTTCTCTTTGATTTTATCATGGTATTTCTCTTTTCTGCGCGCCAGGGTGTTGGTCAAATTGATGGATTTTTCCTTATAATCCAGCTCGAACACCCCCGCCTGCTCATCCAGATCTATATATGCCTTCAGTCTTGAATTTTCCATAATTAACTCTTCATTCCCGTCGCAGTCAAAGTCTGTCAGACGACTCTCCAGCCAGTCGGTATCCGCATGAGAAATCGCATCGATTATTTTCTCCGCCTTATTCAGATTAGAATACACGCTGTATCTTAAATGATTGAGATACAACCCGCCGAACACCCCGTGCCAGTAACTGTCATTGCACTGTGCCATATACAAATACCGTCTCGCTTCGTTTAGGCTTGTAGCCTGCAGCTTGTAGCCTGTTACTTGTAGCCTGTTACTAACCTCCAGCATCCTCTTATGCATACGGTTTGCCTCTGGATACCGCACCAGAAAATTCCTGAAATAGCCGTCAGACCACTCCAGCATCTCGGCATAGCTTGCGCAAGGAAGATATATCCTTCCTGAGGCAGGGTAATCGTCGATGTATTGCCTGAAATTCACCATCTCTATCCAGTCAAGGTTATCTTCAACTGCCTTGAAAAAATTTTCCAGCCACTTCTCTTCGTAAACCCATTTGTAGGTATGCGGCCAGAGACCGAATTTTTCCCCGTCATCGGCAAAGGTTATTGCCTCTTTGCCGCTGTTCAGAAAATCCCTAAAATATCTTATGGTTTCCTCCGGCATCTTGAAAGGCAAGGCATAACGCAAGAACTTTGAGCCGGGGAAGATATTGAGAGTTTTTCCTGCTTCTTCCGTAATGTAATAACCCTGTAAATCCTCCGCCTTCTTACCGGCCTTTTCAAAATGGGTATCATCAACGATCGTGTAGTCTATTTCGGCTTCCCGGAAGACTGTCGTCAGACCGGGCTCCCAGACACGTTCGGTGAGCCATGCCCCCTTCGCGCGGGTTCCCCACATCCTATTTATTTTCTCATTCAAAAGCCTTATCTGGCCGACTTTATCCTCTTCGGGCAGAATTGCAAGAATAGGCTCATAGTATCCGCAGGACAATATCTCCAATTGATTCCGCTTCAGGAGTTCTCCTATTCGCCGGATGAACTCAGGTCTGTTGACCTCCAGCCAATCAATGAGACTTCCTGAATAATGCAGGGCAATCCTAATCCGAGGATGCCTTTCCAAGGTTTCTATAAACGGCAGATATGCCTTGGCAAATGCCTCCTCAAATACCCGGTCGAAATTACCCACGGGCTGATGACAGTGAACCGCCATTAAAAACTTGAGTTTCTTCATTTTCAATGAGCCCCCACAGTTTTGTTTAGTTTTCCTTAGTTTTGCGAAACAAAACTAAACAGTGGGGGCGAATTGAACCCAGCCAACAGACTTACGTTCACTCCGTTCCGTAAGTCTGGGCTTCATTTCAGAAGCCTCTTTTAAGATAGAGTATCAGCTCCATAATGCACCCGGCTAACTTCTCCGGACTATGACGTACGAAGTTGGCCGTATTGATTACATCTTCTTCAATGACCTTATAGCCCAATTCTCTGATTCTGGAAGAATCGTTTATTACCGGAAAGGCATTCTCGTCTCGATACCTTTCCAATAGATGATGCGGGACAGGCGCGGTATTCACAATGCAGTAGTCGATTATGCGGGGATGCGTATGTTCACAGAGCGTCTTTATATGGTCTGAGGCGGTGAAGTTATCGGTTTCTCCGGACTGGGTCATTACATTGCATACGTAGATCTTTACCGCCCTTGCCCGCACTACAGCCTCTGTCATGCCCGGCACCAGAAGATTGGGTAAGACAGAGGTATATAAGCTCCCCGGGCCCAGTATGATTGCCTCGGATTCATAAATTGCCTCCAGCGCCTCTTCTGTAGGTCGGCAATTGGAGGGATTGAGATAAATCTTTTTTATCGGCGTTCTGCGTTTGGGTATCGTGGATTCCCCAAACGACTTTGTGCCGTCTGTATGTTCGGCAACCAATCTTACCTTATGCAGGGTAGAAGGAACCACCTGTCCGCGGATTGCCAATACCTTGCTGGATTCCTTGATTGCTTTTTCAAAATCCCCGGTAACCTTTGAGAGTGCGGCAATGAAAAGATTGCCGAAATTATGCCCCTGCAAGGCGGAATTTTCTTCAAACCTGAATTGAAACAGGTCGCGCATCAATGGCTCAGCATCGGCTAAAGCCACCAGGCAGTTGCGGATATCTCCCGGAGGAAGGGTATCAAACTGCTCCCGGATTCTCCCGGAACTACCTCCGTCGTCCGCCACGGTAACGACTGCGGTAATCTTGGAGGTATGTTCTTTCAGCCCGTGCAGAAGCACGGACAGACCCGTTCCTCCTCCGATAGAGGCAATGCGCGGTCCGCGTTCAAGGTATCTTTTCTGGTAGACAATATCTACCAGCTCTTTGTTTTTCTGAGGTAAAAAGACGGCGATGAATGACTTGACCATATATTTTATACCCAGAATCAATAGGACTATTCCCAGAATCAAGAGCAGAAATCCAGTTATGGTAACCAACGGGCCCTGCTTGGAGATAGTTTTGGCTGAACCAATCCCCACGCAGAATATTCCTATTGCGCATAAGAATATCCAGCGTTTAATGCGCATCCCCGGATAGAACCACTTAATAAACTGCAAAAATTTATTCATCTTCAATGAGCACGCGACTTATGGAGCCCTGTCTTCTTTGCGCGACATAAGTCGCTGTGCGAATTGAACCCCCACACCAATTGCGTAATAACGACGTCATATTGCAATTGGTGTGGGGGTAAAATTCAGCCAAACCTATATACCGACAGGTAGACAACTTAGTCTCGCTAACCTGCCTATTGGCAGGCGCTCGCCTAAGTTGTGGCTTCTTTTAGAATTTCTTCTGGTCCTCTTCCTTGATAATATTTATAATTTTCTTATCGTCTTCCGCGCTAACCAGGGAATCGCGAAAATATTTATCCTTCAAGAGTCTGGAGATTCTTGCCAGGGCCTTTAGATGCGGTCCGGCGGAATCCTCAGGAGCAAGCAGCAAAAAGAAGATATAAACGGCTTCGCCGTCAAGGGCGTCGAAGTTAATTCCTTTCTTTGAAACTCCAAAACTGGCAGTAAGTTCTTTAATACAATCGCATTTACCGTGAGGGATGCCGATTCCCTGACCGATGCCGGTGCTTCCCAGGGACTCTCGATTCAGGAGTATCTCAATTATATGAGATTTATCTTTTTCTTTCACCTTACCCGCCTTTATTAATAATTCCACAAGTTCATCAATCACACCCTTCTTATCCGTAGATTTTAAATCCGCGCTCACTGCCTTCTCGCACAAGAACTCCATTATTTTCATATGTAATCTCCTTTCTTCAATGAGCACATAAGTTACGCGACTGCTAAGGAGCGTAACTTATAGGTGCGAATTGAACCCTTGACATTTTGCCCGAGGGAATAAGTTTATTATTTGTATGGCCATAGTATTTAGTTCCATCTTTGCACTGTAGAATATAGAAGTAATAAATTGTATTCATCAGCAAAATGCCAAGGGTCAAATTCAGCCAAACGACTTATGTTCACTATCGTGTTCCGTCAACTAAATACTGCTTCTATAATTTCAACTTAGATTCACACAGATTTTTTAAGGATTCACACAGATATTTCTCGCCACAATCAGTGTGCATCTAATTTTTATCTGTGTGCATCTGTGTAATATAGAAGTGATATTTTGGAGACAAGGCACTATCGCTCCATAAGTCGTGGCTTCATTTGAGCGGGAGACGGGTTTCGGCGCCTTCGGCTCCTATTGTCGCCTCAGGTCGGCCACTCGCTCGCTGTCGCTACGCACCACTATCGTGGCGCTTGCTTTTCCTCCTATCCGTCGGCGCCCGCCACAATACTCGGCGAGGCTGTTTCGCCATGACTTTTGGCGAACGCTCGCTCCCTTCGAAACCTCAAGCCGCTCTTATCAGTATCAGATGGAGCGGGAGACGGGTTTCGAACCCGCGACAACAGCGTTGGCAACGCTGCGCTCTACCAACTGAGCTACTCCCGCAAAACACAAATTTACACAAATTTTTGTCGAATTTATTCCAATGACAATTCGTGGCAATTTGGCTTTTGATTCGTGGTAATTCGTGTGATGCGGACGGAGGGAATCGAACCCCCAAGGGTTTCCCCATATGGTCCTAAGCCATACGCGTATGCCAGTTCCGCCACGTCCGCTTCAGAATTTTGCGCAACAAATTCTGATGGGCCGTGCAGGAATCGAACCTGCGACCTTGGGATTAAGAGTCCCCTGCTCCACCTATTTGAGCTAACGGCCCAGTTTTGCTTATCGCTTATGGCAAATTGCTTATAGTATTTTAGCAGAGATTTTAAGTCTCTGCAATATGCCATTTGCGATTAGCCATTAGCTAAGTTGGCGCCCCGAGTCCCGACAAAAGTACACACCTTATCTATTCGGGACAACCATTGGGTTCTGCCGCATACTTATATTGGCGCGCCCGGGGTGAGTTGAACACCCAACCTACTGGTTCGAAGCCAGCCACTCTATCCTGTTGAGCTACGGGCGCATATTGCGGCATCCCGAAGTTATTCTTACGAAGTCTCTACATTCGGGAAAAGCCCGCTACTCTATCCCTGCCCTCGGGTGGGCTTTAGAATATCTCTCGTAACTCCGTGTGGGATAAAATTATACTCTAAAACTATTCCTTCTTCAATAAAAAAGGGAGTCTTACCTCCCTCGCTTTTTTATCCCTATCTCTGTAATCTATTCTTGAACCCCGAATTCGGGTTCAGTCTTTATAATCAATTCCTGCTGCGTTTTTTAGCAAGAATTAATAGACCTCTTCCCATTTCAGGCCCGCGGGTCTCATCGGCACCCCGTGGGCATTGGAGAAATCAGAAATAGTCCCGTTGGCAGCTACTGCCCGCACCCGATACACATACCAAAAATTATCATTGAGATTATTATGGATATAACTCGTAGAGCTGCCCGTATTGGCGAGAAACACAAAGGTGTGTGTAGGGCTATTATTGGTAAAGGGATAATTTGAATACTCTAAATTATACCAGGCAGCGTTCGCAGATGCATTCC
>JBBIPY010000004.1:0-29153 GCA_037442605.1 Candidatus Omnitrophota bacterium | reverse complement strand
ACCCCTGTAACTTTTCTTGCTCTAAGGAAGGATAAATAATTTAAGGAGGGTTAGCGTATTTTCGCGTAAAATTTAGTGTATTTTCGCAAGCACTTCTTACTTAAGTTTCTTAAGCAGCTCTTTTAAGGAGAGCGTATTGAGGAGGTCTCTCTGGGAAAGCCAGCCTCGGCGAGCCACGGCAACTCCCAGACGCAGGGAGTCCATCTGACTCAGGGTGTGGGCATCCGTTCCAATGGCCAACAGCAAACCCTGGTTTTTTGCCGCGCGGCAGTTTATATCGGTGAGGTCTAACCTCTGGGGATAGGAATTTATCTCCAGGCAAGTTTTTGTCTTTTTCGCCGCTTTAAAGATAGTCCCGTAATCCAATTCATAGGCCTCCCTTTCTCCCAGAAGTCTACCCGACGGGTGGGCAAAAATGGTAACCAGTCCGGTCCCTAAGGCCCTGATTACCCGTCGGGTTAATTCTTCCCTGGGTTGCTTAAAGCCAGAATGCAGCGCCGCTATCACAATATCCAGTTTTTCCAAAACCTTCTTATCCAAATCTAAACTTCCGTCTTTACGGATATCTACCTCGGTTCCGCAAAGGAGGCGGAAATTTTTTAATCTCTGATTTATCTTTTTTATTTCCTCAATCTGTCTCAATAATCTTTCCTCATTTAAACCATGGGCTATACCTAAACTCTGGGAGTGATCCGTAATGGCTATATATTGATATCCCCGGCGCTCGCCTTCGCGAGCTAACTCTTCCAAGGAATGCGCTCCGTCCGACCAGTTGGAGTGGACATGAAAATCTCCTTTGATATCTTTCAATTCTACTAAATCCGGCAACTCTCCTTTCTCTGCCGCCTCAATCTCTCCCAAATCCTCACGCAATTCCGGAGGGATATAAGAAAGTTTCAGGATTTTATAGATATCCTCCTCCTCTTTTTGTCGGGCTAAATTTTTATTCGTCTTTTCATCAAAGACCCCGTATTCGCTAATCTTTAGACCCCTCTTCTGGGCCATAGTGCGCAAATGAATATTGTGTTGCTTGGAGCCCGTAAAATAAAGCAGGCAGGAGCCAAAACTCTCCGGCTCAACTACGCGCAGGTCTACCTGGATTTTTTCGGGAGTCAAAATGCTGGATTTGGTTTCGCCCCGGGCTAAAATTTCTTTTGCCTGGGGAAGTTTAACAAAATAGCCCATTACTTTCTCAGGATGGGTTGAGGTAACCAGGATATCGATATCCCGGATTGTCTCCTTCATCCTTCTTAAACTTCCTGCATAACTGATTCTTTTTACCTCTGATAATTCTTTGAGTCCCTCAATAATTGACTCTGCCAGAGGCAGGGCTACCCCCAGAATCATCCGCTCTCGGCCCTTCTTCAATAATTCAATTCCCCGTATAATATTCTCTTCGGTTTTATCCTTAAGCCCGGGGAGTCCGCTCAGTTTATGCTGGCGCGCCTTCTTTTCCAATTCCTCAATTGTCTTAATCCCTGCATTTTCGTAGAGCATCCGGGCGGTCTTAGGGCCCACTCCGGGAATCTCTAACATCCTCATCACCCCTTCGGGAATACTTTTGCGCAATTCCTCAAAAGCGGAAATCTTTCCCTTAGATAAAAACTCTTTGATTCTTTCCGCCAGGTCTTTACCAATGCCGGGGATTTCCTGCAGACGGTCTTCCTGGGCGAGGCTTTCTAAGTTTTCAGTAAGGCTTTCTAAATTCTGGGCTGCACGTCGGTAGGCGCGAATCTTGAAGGGATTTTCCTCTTTTATCTCCAAGAGGTCGGCGGTCTGATTGAAGATCTGGGCGATCTGGAAATTCTTCATCACGCGAATTGCCACGAATTAATGCTTGGGTTATTGCATCCATATTATAGCACAGAATTATCTGCATCTAAAGGAAACTATGGAAGATTGAACGGGAAGATTGACGAAGATGCTCGTTTGTGTTATATTTAGGAAAATGCTGAACCGAATAAAAAAGGTATTGTCTTGTATTTTCCTCTTCCTGCTTCTTTCCACCCCGCTTCGAGGAGAAGAGAAGAAAGCATGCTGGAAAGAAAGCCTCTTTGCTGATTCCCCGCGCTTAGAATACCTGAAACAGGAACTTGCCAAGCGATATTCTACCTATAAGCTTGTAGACAGTGCTCCGGAGAAGATTGCCAATCCTATACTTTTCCGAGATGCTCTTCTTTTCCAACTCAACGAACTGGAAATAGCGAAGAGCGAATTTTTTATCCTTAAAGAAATATCCGAGATATTGCGCCTTATCAAACAAAAGGAAAAAGAAATCCAGTTGCTTGAAGAAGAGAAAAAACACTTCCGCCGCATTGGCTTATTTCAATCTGATATTGACCCCCAGGCAAATCTCTGGCTTGCCAAAGAAAAGGAGCGGCGGGAAAAAGAAATAGAGAAAAGAAAAGAGGAAAGGCGTTTCTATCTGGAATGGTGGCAAGATAAATTAAAGTCCAACGACCCCCTTATCCTGCAGGAAATCGCCGCCGCACCGTCTAACATTTTCGCCGATATAAAAACGGGTTTTGAGACAGAGATAATCAGGAAAAAAGAAGAATACCTGGAATGGGAAAATCGCTATTTCAGCCAGCAGAAGATAAAATACCCTAATCTACTATATTATATTAGCCTATCAAGTTCCCTGCCCCACGTTTTCTTTTATTTCCCCTTACCCCGGAGCCGGGATGCGGAAATTTATGACCTGCTTTATGAGCAGGATAAAATAGAACTGGACCTTGCGCATTTAACCCATCTTTTTGCGCAGGAAAGGATTTATCTTAACCTCTATTATAACTTAAAGAAGAAAGAACACCTTGAAACCCTTTTAGATAAAATCGAAGGGGCAAGAAAACTTTATTCTTCTTTTGAGGACATCTCTTCAGTAGAAAAAATATTCTTGGAGGCCTCCTTCTCCTTAGAAAGATTAAATTACGAGAGGTCTTCCTTAAAGGAAGACCTCTTAAGATACGGCCCGCCTCCGGAGAGGGAAAGAAAACCCCATTTCTTTATCCCTGCCCTCAAGCCACTCCTCAAGTATGCTGAGGAGAATTCCCTCCTTCTAAAAAGCAGGGAGAAAGAGACTGCCACTATAAACAAACTCGTTACCCTTTACAATGGTCTTATCCAGAGCTACCTCTCAAGCCTTGCGGCATACAGAAACCTGCTCTACGAGGAAGAAAAAACCGCCCTGGTTCAGGAAACCTTCCGCAACTGGGCGAGGTTGTCTTTAGCCAGCAGGCGGTACGCGCTTCAAAAAGAAAACCGCGCTTGGGCAGAAGAGCTCTACCAGCTCGTTTCTCATTCTTCCAGCCGGACCAGCCTTGAAAAGAAAATGAAGGAGATTGAACTCCAGAACCAGGAGATACTCCTTTTGGAAAAAGAAAAAGAACTGGCTCTGAATTTCCTGAGTCTGAAACAAGCCATTAAGGCCGCAGACCCTGAAAACGCCTTAAATTACCTCCCTGCCGAAAAAGATGCCCTTCCGGATTTTGATTTGAATGCCTCCTTAGTTAAATCTGTCTCCGTCCAGGCCGATTTGAAAACAAAGAAAAAAGATGCCTGCAGGAAACTGATGGAACAGGAACTGCGCTTGCTGGCGGGGGGAGAGGGGAGAATACTCCTTTCACAAAAAGAGTCTGTCTTGAGCGGAGACGTTGAACTCGCCTTTACGCTGGAGGTAACCGCGAAAATACCCCGCGATATCTTTAAACCCCAGGCAGTAGGCGCGGCAAACAACTTCTTTAGCCTCAAACAAAAACTGCTCGGCGAGCAGGAAGAGAAGGAAAGGTCAATTGACTCCCTTCTCCTTAAAGAAAGCGAGAAAAGGATTGCCTCTTGGAGGCAAAGAATCTCTGAAGAAGAAATCCTCCTCAAGGAATTCAAGAAAGGAATTTTCCTTGACTCCCATGAGCGTTACCTCAACCAGAAGATGCGAATCTGGAATATAAAAAATAAACTTCTGGAAGTAGGCGAAATTTATCTCGATGACCTCCTCGCCCTCCAGACCACCCGCGAGCCTTCTCTCTCGCCCGCCCAGGAAAATACACTTTTGAAAGAACTCTCGCCAGTATTAAACGCGGAACGCCTAACGCTGCTTAATCTGGTAAAGATAGCGCAGGCCGATTTGGCAGGCGCCGAGGTATTTTTTGCCCTTCAAGGACTGGGAGAACGTAAAGAGAAACTGCTTGAGTTAGGCCGCGCTTTTGAGAAATTCCTCAATATCTTCTCTCTTAAAGAAAAGGTGGGGCTGACTCTCCCGGAGGATTTAAGCGAGATGCGCTTATTGCAGGATGCCCTCGAGGAGGAATTCTTTCATCTGGAGCGCAGAAGACTATCTCTCAGAAAAAAAGAAATCGCCGACCAGGCCCCGCTTCAGCTTGACCCTGCGGTCATCGATGCCTTCAGAGAAAAATACAGCCCTCGCTGGGAAAAAGAGATTGTTGCCCAGTCCCCCTCCCTAAAGGCGGCTGAGCTGGAATTGAGGAAATTTTCCTCCGCAGCAGATTACTCCTTTCTGGTCTATCTGCAAAAAGAAAAGGAAAGCCAACTGTGCGAAACCCTCAGACTGCTTTTAAAAAACCTTGATGCCCAGAACCGTATTTTAGAAACCGTCAAAGAGGCAAGAAAAACTTTAGCAGACCAGCTGCAGCTTGCCTTTGATGGCTTAAAAGAAGAAAGGCTCTGGCTTTACGGGGCGTACGGATTCAACGCCATCTTTCTCAACTATGCAGAAGGAGAAAAAAGGCTGTATGAAACAATGGAAAGTATCGGATTTGCCCGGGCAAAACTCTGGCAATTCCTGAAATTCGCAAAGCCATTCAACTCCCAGTCAGTCATCCCCGTCCAGTTTATCTCCAAACTAAAAAATTTCTGGTTCTTCCTCAAGGAAAAAAGCATCTATTTTCCCCTTGCAGACAGAGAAAGGTCAAGGAGGAGACAGCAGTATAAGGTGAAAAATTACCGGCAGAAGCTCCACGCCTTGAATTTTTTTCTCGAAGAAAAAGAGAAGGAAAAAAAATTAAAAATAAGCAGAGACCTGTTCAGGGCTGCCCACGATAAGGAATTTAAAACCACGCAGTACCTGGATAAACTCTGGGATAAGGAGAAGGAATTCCGGGAAAACATAAAGAAAAATATCCGGGCGGCGGGTATAGATATCGGAGAAGAGATTTCCCTGCTGGCGAAGACCATGGACCTTGAGGAAAGAGACAGCGACGTCTTGGCGCTGTTTTTCATCCGCTATGGCAGGAGGCTGCGCAGGGAGGATTTCTTAAAAAAACATATCGAAGATATCGCCTCTCTTATCAAAACATTTCCTGTGT
Source organism: Candidatus Omnitrophota bacterium (assembly GCA_037442605.1). Classification (GTDB taxonomy): domain Bacteria; phylum Omnitrophota; class Gorgyraeia; order DTHP01; family DTHP01; genus JBBIPY01. Next base: position 23,832 of record JBBIPY010000004.1, on the reverse strand, counting down.
CGGAGGAAGAGGCGGATAATCTACCTTCCTGGTGGGCAAAATATATCTCGCCAGTCCTGCCCTACCCGGAAAAGACCTATCTTGAGGAAATAATCGATCTCCGGCTGCTGGGACTCTATCTGTATTACGCCCAGCTGGGACAATATTTGAAAGACGATGTCCGTGAATCTCTTGCCCAGCGCATCCAGAAAGACAGACCATTTCTGTTTTTAGCCCTTGACCGGATTCCGCTGGATAAGGTAGAAGAATACCTTGCCTGGGAAGCGGAGGTAAGGAAAGAATTAGATAAAATCGCCCTCGCGCGTTGGTCCAGAGAGGAATGGGAGGAAAAGAGAAGAAGGTTCGCTCGTCAGGCAAAAAACCTCTTCGGCGCCCTCTATGGCTCGTCTAAAGACAGGGTTCTTCAGGAGGAGGTTCTTGCCTGGCTTGTCTCTTCCGGGGTAAAAGAAACAGATTATCCTGATTTTTTTAGCCTTATGGAAGCGGTGGCTAAAAAAATTAAAAAATTTTTCCCTCCTCTCAGCAGAGAAGAAAAATTAAGCCTCAATGAGGCAGTAAGATTGCGCTGGCTTTTCTCCATCCCGGAAAACGCGCTTATTGAAGAAGAAGAGAAAAAACTGGAAGAGGCAACCTTTCTCGGCAATCTCCTTTCCTGGAGCAATTTCTTCTGGATGGAGAGAATTACCTTGGCTGAAATTGACCTCTTCTTTCATTTTATGGAGAGATTAAGAAATGAGCCCCCGTTTAAAGAAATCTTCGGTCAGCACATCCCTCTCAAACCCGCCCAGCGGAATTTCTATGTTTCCTCGTTAAGTTACTGGGCAGAGAACTGGCTCAAATTTTACCGCAAAGACCCTCTTCAGGCAGAAACAAATCTGAAACAATGCCTGGCAAGGTTCCGCTTCATCTATTGTCTGCCTCCTTTCCAGAAACTCTATGGTCCATTTGACCTGAGCCAGGTGAGCTTAGAAAGCGGGAGGGAAAGGAAGGCCCTGCGGGAGTTTATGGGAAAATTAGGCTTTTTTGTTGACTGGATGCAAAATTTTTCTCTGGCCGAAGAAGAGATGGAGACGTTTTTTACCGACCTCCTTAGTCTTGTCTCCCATAAAGACATTCTGGAGAGCTTCTATAAAAATCAGGGTATAGTTCTCAACCTCGCCTGGAAAGAACCGCAAGAGAAGGAGGAGGCACTGGGGATATTAATCAACTGGCTACAATTCCTGCGGTACCGCGGGATTAAAGGAGAGGCGGGGCTTATCTCTGCCTTTAGAGAGATAGAATTCATTCAGAAGAAATCCCGGCAATATGAGCTGCGCTTCAACACCGATGAAATAAGATATTGGTGGGAAAAGAGCAGGCTCAAAGGCTATGAATTCAAAACTGTGGAAAAGATATTTGAGAATATCTCTCTGGTAAAACAACTGCTTACCCAGGCCTGCCAGGACCTCATAAGGCAGATAAACTCCTCGCCTTTTTTCTCCTGGGAAACCCCTTCTATAAGAAAGGAGTTTATCGCCTTCCTTAAAGACAGGGCGGTCTCGGGACTTGAGCGGGCTGAGATTCATAATCTGGCAGAAAGAATTATGCCTGCCCTGGATATTGATTTTGCTGAACTCAAAAGGGAATATGCCGAGAAAATATATCTGGAGGCCGCCTATAGCGTGTTTAAAAAAGAAAAGGCATCGTACCAGATGATCATTCAATTCCACACGATTATGAAAGAGAGGGGTTATAGCCTTGAGGAGATGGGGGGTTTCATTTATCTATACAGCCTCTTTAGAAAAGACGAAGGTTTAAAAAATACCGGCGCCTCTGAGCTGGAAATATTTGGCTTGCTAAATCATCTCTTTACCCAAGCTCCGCCGTATGAGAAAAGGTTTCTCTCCTGGCTTGATAAGGCAAATATCCTGCAGACATATTTCCTTAAAGAACACCAGCGACCCATTGATTTCTCGCTGCTTAAGATATTGATGAACTACACTCTCCTGCGGATGCACCCCTGGCAGATAAGGCGCCTTGTGGAAGAGGGGGCATTAAGCAGGAACAGCCCCGACAGGGAAATCAGGAAAGTTAATCCCGAAGAAGATTTCCGGCGTTTTATCTTAAGGCTTTTCTGGGAGAATCTCGGAGAAATAATCCCGGAAGAAGATATCCTGAGATTCCACAGAATCAGCCGGCAGTCCGGACTGGATGAACAGGCATCAAGGACTGCCTTTAAACAATTGAGCGAAAGACTGTCCTTTTTTCACCATCGCCTCGCCATCATTGTCGGGCAGATTTTCTATGAAAAAGGGCTGTCTTGCGAGGAGATATTCTTAAATTCTGAGAAGATTATCCGCGAAACAGAAAAAAGAGTCCTGCCTTATCTCCTCCGACACATTCTCTCTAAGAGGGAGCTTTTCTATGAGGAACGGCGAGAGAAATTTCTATCCCTGAGACGGACGCATCCTCTGATGAGCCGGAAACTGCCTTCCATTCCTTTTGAAAACAGAACATCCATAGAAAAGGCGCTCATAGAGAAGGCAAGCCGGACCTACGGGGTCATACTTCCTCCCCATAAATCGGCTTCGCTGGTCTGGAAGGTATTGGAAGGGCTGGATATTGAAGAGACCCTGAAGATATATATAGAAGACCTTGGCCGGATAGAAAGACTCTACAGAGAAACCTTTGGGAAGGAAACGCTTGATTTTGAAGACACCCAGCTCATCTCATATTTTGCCGAAGAGATAAATCTCGGTCCTTTAAACGAGGTCTTCTTGCAGGAACTTTTCTCTCTCTGCGCAGGGATAAAAAATTCTTTCCAGCAAAACCTTGGCAAAGCCATATCTGTGCAGGATGCCCTTGATTATGCCTGGCCAAGCCTCTATTCCGGAGCAACCGGAGAAGCCCTGGAAGAAATCTTTATTCAGGCAAAATTTATCTGCGCGCACCTTAAAAAGATTGCACCTTCAGATGAATCCGATGGGCAGTTATTGCAGGATATTCTCTATATCCTAAGCCAGACCTACGGCATCCAGCTGGTGGAGAAAACAGACCGCCCTTATAATATAGAGCAATATATCCGCGCCCTGGAAGAGGCGCTCGCATATCTCAAGATAGACAAGAGAGAGATAAATCCGAAGAGAATAAAAGATGCCGCCGGGAATCAGAAAGTCCTGCTTCAGCCTCCGGTGACATTTTTGTTTATGGCAAAAAGGGCAGAATATCTGCATAGATTTGTCCGGGAGAACCTTCGCAGGGAAATTCCCAGAAAAGAGATTCTTTTCTATTTAGACCTGCTCCAAAAAGAGGGGTTGAATTTCCTGAATTTGAAAGACATATCCTACAGCCCCCTACCTTCAAAGGTAATTGTGCAAAAAATAAAAGATGCGCTCGCCCTTGCCTTCAGAAATTTCATCGAGCACAACCTGAGCTTTGACTAAATCGCAAACAGATGGCTATTAAATTTATAGGATACGGGCTCAGCGTCTTAATCCTCTCATCCATCTTGTTCGGATTCTTGCAGAGGTTATGGGAAGGCATTTCTTCCCTCTTAAGATTCTGCAGGGAAAAATCCGACAAGGAAAAGGGGAGATTAAAACGCCTCGTCTTAATCAGGGCAGGATTTCTTCTTCCCTGGGAAACAATTACAATCCTGCTCACCTTATTTTTTGCCATTTTTGTATTTCACTGGTTTACCTCCTCTATCATTATCATTGCCTTAACAAGTTTCTTATTTAAGGAAATTATCTCGGAAATCCCCTATCTTCTACTTACCGCTTTCTATTTTCTCCTCCGGAAAATCCCGCACTTAGAAGAAGATAGTTTTGTAAAAGAGACGGGGATAATCCCCTCCCATTTCCCATCTTGTCTCTATATCCCGCAGAAGGCAAAGAGCCTGAGCGAGGTATATGCGGCTATAGGCCAGGGCCTGCGCGCCCTGCGGAACAATGCCCGCACCGGCAGCAACCTTATCTTCATCTACCACAGCGACACCGAAGATAACTCCCTCATCGCGGAAGAGATCCGCTTAATCTTGGAGGCGAGGGAGGAATTCGGCAACCGCGTGTTTTTATTTGCCCGCAACCGAGAGGCATATAATCCTTTCTTCCTGAAAAAACCCGGCGGATATATGAGCGACTACCAGATTTTAACCACAGGCGTCTGGCATCCCCTTACCTATATCTCATCCGCCTTTGATGGTCGCCGACAAAAAATCCTTTCGCCTAACGGGGAAATCAAAAACCACTACCCTTTTTACCCCGTTATAAGCCATCCTGACAAAAGTGAGGGCAGTCCACCTATAACCGGGGCTTCTAACGGGGTTTATCTTGATGGCTCGCCGGTTTCCGCCTGTCAAACTTTTATCTTACATCGGGGGAATCTGTTTGTAAAAGAGAGGATGGCTCTAAAAAGATCGGGGGAGAAAGAAGAATCTTTCCCTGACATAAAAATAATTGCTAAGGAGTATCTGATAAATAAAGAAAACCCCGCCGAATGCTATTTAGTCTCTCAGGGAGCAGTTTTCAGCTCAGCAGGAAATCTCCTATTTAAACCTAACCGGTGGAAAATCAATCCGTCCGGGGAAATCGAACTGGCAGAAAACAAGAATCAAATTCTCAAGGGAAAGCGTTTCGCCTTTATCTTTGTCCATCTTGTCGAGTTAAGCGGAGGCAGGAAACTGTTTATAGACAAAATAGCCAACCTAATTGACCCGGAAAGCGGCAAAATCTGGGCAAGACGAGAAGATTATCGTGTAGAAAGAGAATGCGACCTCTATAAATTACAAAATAAAAAATTTTCTTTGGTAAAAGGAAAGTTTCCTACCAAAAAGAAAATCTTTTATGGAGAAGACTACCGGCGCATGGTCTTTGACCGGCTGGATTATATAAATGCCGAAAGTCTACAGGATTTAATAAAAGAAAAAATCGTTTCTCCTCAAGAGGCAAAGACATTTATGCAGACCGGCATTGCGGGAGACGTCTACAAACTGCATATTGCCAAAAAGGGAAACGAAGAGGAATTTTTTGTTGAGGAGCCTTTAATTGGACTGAAAGAAAGGGTCACGGGAGGCTATCTGGTCAGACAAGGCGCGGGATTTAGCTTAAACGAAGGCAATCTTCTCTATAAAGATGTCGTTATCGAACCTAAGGACAACCTAAGGAATATATTTATTCACGAAGAGAATAATAGGCGATTCCTTATGTTTGAAGACAATAAAGAGAAATTTTTCCTCCGATACATAGATACTAATGAGAAGGTTCGGGCTGCAGAAGGAGAGACCTATTTCTATATCCAGAATCCCTGGCTGGATAAAACAAAACCCGCCAAGGGAGGCCTTGTGGCTAATCGGAAAGATGGTTTTTATTTGGATAAGGCGGGATGCCTCTGGTATGCAGGAGACGCCTTTAAAGAAATAACCCCTCCCATACAAGTGGCTCCGGCGGACAGGGTGAGAAAACTGCTTAAAGAGAAGATTTTTATTGATTATACGGACGGGGCCTCTCTTAAGAGAAATTCTCTCATTGCCGAGGCGGGAGGATGGTATAAAGACAGGGCGGATAATTTTCGCAGGAGAAAACTTATTGCTTCCTTGGACGGGTCCTACTTCAATGAAGACCTGGATGCAATCGTAATTGAGCCTTTAACCAAGGAAAGAAAAATTTATCCCTTAAATTCTTACTGTGTGGGGGAAACTTCTCTTTGGCAGAGATTTTCTGAGGACGATGAAATTATCCCTGACGAAAATCTTATAGTCAAAGATGGAGATTTAGTTAGAGAAGAAATTATTGCCCAAGATAGAGAATACGCCTTTACCCCTGCAGGTGAAGCGGTTATTAAAAACAAAGGGATTTTACCTTATGGCATATATTTAAAATTTCCCAATGGAGAAGTTCTGAAGGATGAATCAGAAGATTTTGTTTTTGCGGACTGCGGCATAAGAATTGTCAACCAGACCGATGCCGACGCGGAGTTTCAGCCCCAGACCATCCCCTACCTCAACAGCCAGCTCATCCGTAATCTTCAGGAGAAAGACCCTTTTCTGATGTATCAGCCGGAAATCGGCTTTGGCAACCAGGGCCAATCCGCATTTGCGCGCTTCCACGCCTGGGCACAGCAGATGTATCGCTTTACCGGACGGGCGGTCTTCTCCATATTTGGCGAAAGCTCCGCCTATGGGAAAATGACTAAGGTGGCAGATTCCTATGTAAAAAATATCCTCTTCAAAGAGGCAATTCCTCCCCTGGCAAGAACCCACGACCACTGGGAGGCGATGCATTTAAAAACCGCCCTGGTTTTATCCCATCCCCATCTCAAGGCAAAGAACCTGATTGAAAACACGCCGCCCAATTTCTTTATCTTCTTAAAACGCCAGGAGGGATGGCTTGCCGGAGACCTCGTCCTTTTGGAATACGAAACCTATTTCGGGGTCCTTCTCGACTTTCTAAGGGCAGGGTTTTCTCTCCTAAAATTTGACCTTTCCGCATTCTGTTTCTGGCTAGGTTATATCCGGAAGCGGATTATATACCTTAGAGAAAGAGCGGATACCCCCTCCTATCTTGCTAAACTTTTCCGGATATGGCTGATAAAGCGGCTCGCCTTCTGTCCTTTTTATTACGGCCTCTGGCTAATCCTGGTGGGAACCCTTTCTCTGATTATACCTGGGACCCTCACTATAAAGGCGCCCGCTCTCGCCTGGCTTCTCTTCTGGATAATCCTGGCAATTCTCATCGGGCTTCCCAAAATTATTATGCCGCTTCTGGAACGCCTTGTCTTATCCGAAGACAGGAAGGGAAAATTTATCCTCGTCTCTTCTGCTATTCTAGCCGCCATCTTTATAAACCGGGCAGGGAAAACATTATTTCCTGCCCACTGGGGATGGATTAATGCCGGAGTGCTTATTGCCTGTCTATCCTGTAAGTTATTCGCACGGATATTTATCTTTCTGTTCTCGGGACATCCCGGACTATTGAGACGCGCCGGCCATCTTTTAATCTTCGGACTGTTCGTCTTATCTGGCTGGTTCTATATCCCTCCCCTGCTTGCCTGGTTGGAAAACATCCCTTCCGCAAACTGGATTTTTCTCTTTCTTCTTGATTTCCTCCCGCGAATTTCGGGTTTTATATTATCCCTTGTCATAATCCTGGGAATCTTTCCTTCGGGGAGAATTGCTTTAGGTCTGATTAAAAAAGGCGTTGCCGAGACGCTCTATTCCAGTTCTATATTGCTTTTAAATGTCATCTATATCCCGCTTACTGTTCTGCGCAAGATTATCTTTATGGTCCTGCATCCCCAGCGCAGCGCGGCCTGGATTACCTCGCCTTTTGTAGAAAAACTCCTTGCGCATAAGATTACCCTGCAGGACTCTTATGTCCGCCTGATTGCCGCCCCTTTTTTCTCATCTGTTTTTATCATCCTGCCGGTAGTCATAGGACTTGCCGACCCCTCGCTTATCTTCTACGGCTGGCCTGTGTTTATCTGGTCATGGATGCTGGGTCCTGTTTTTGTCTGGTCTTCGGGAAATTTCGGAGAGGCGAAAAACTTCTCTTCCTTGGAGTTTTTAGGCATAAGGGATAAGCTGGTGTTCCGAAAAAAAGAACTAATGTGTCAGGGCTATCTGCCCTGCCGTGACGACATAATCAACAATATCATGGAATTTAACCTGAGACTTAAAAACGAACTTGCGCCGAGAGAGAGCCTCAGGTTATTTCTTTATTTTTTAACTGACCTGGGATGGGGGGAGCCCGCGGTGAAAGAGGCAGTCGCATATCATCTGAAGAAAGAACTTCTGCCCGACAATCTGAGGGAATACGACTGGCAGACCCTGAATGAAATCTCGCGGGCAAGGGTTGTCTTAAGGCTGTACAGGCACGGGACCCACCGGGCCTACCTGCAGAAAGAAAAGGTGGAGATAAATCTTGTAGGGGCGGTGTTTTCCCTTATTAACCTTATGGGTCCTTTAAAATTCGGCGTACGGGGATGGGAGGCACTTTCTGTATCCCGGCAAATCAGAATCATTCAGGACGTCTTCGCAAGATATAAACTGAACGATAATCTGCGCTTTGAATTGAGAAAATTATTGCAGGTCTTCAGCCGGACCGAATTGGCTGCCTTGTATAAGAAACTGAAGGGCTGTCCAGAAATTAATTCCCTCTTTGAATCAATTCCCCCCGAATTTATCTATTTAAGAAAAGCGGTGCGGGAGTTGGCGGAAGTTCCCGCCTTTGATTCCCTCTCCTACTATCAAAGAAAACTTTTCCTTGATTTGATTATCTCGCGCTATGCATTGAAACAAAAGGCCTATACGAAGATACTCCGATTGGCCGCAAAACTAAAGCGTTAACAGCCGCCTTTTTTTCGGCGATAAAAGATTGGCAGAAGCAGAATCCCGGCAAGGAATCCGCCGATGTGGGCAAACCAGGCAACTCCTCCTTCTCCAGAAACCCCCTCCCCTCCGGGGGCGGCAATCCCCGAAAGGAATTGAAAAAGAATCCAGAAACCCAAGAAAAAAAACGCAGGAACCTTCACTATCCTGACAAAATAGAATACGGGCAGCAGGGTAAGGACTTTTGCCTGAGGGAAAAGGACAAAATAGGCGCCCAACATCCCGGAAACCGCTCCGCTTGCGCCAATGGTGGGAAGCATGGAATGGGGATTGGTAAAGATATGAACCAGGGAAGCAGAAATTCCACACAGTAAATAAAAAATCAAGAACTTATAATGGCCCAAAACATCCTCAATGTTATTGCCAAATATCCATAAATAAAGCATATTGCCGCCTAAGTGCAGTAAACCTCCATGAAGAAACATCGAACTAAGCAGGGTAAAAAACTGCTTGAGGTTAAGAAAATTCACAAAATCGTAGGGAATAACTGCATACCTGCGGATGGCATACTCTAAAAAACTGCCCAGAGAAAGTTCGTAGAGAAAAAAAATGGAATTGAGCACAATCAAAAAAATCGTGATAAAAGAAAAACTCCGCGTTGGATTTTCATCGCGAAGAGGGATCATCTTTCAATAGCAAGGAACGTTCTCGCTAAGTAACCGGAAGCCAGATAAAATCTTGTTCTGGTCTCTGTTTTCTGATTACTGGTTTCTAATTTTAGATAGATACTCCAGACATGGCTTGAGGTCTTCTAAGGAATGGGGTTCAATGGTAATAATGGGGTCTATGTCTTTAGAATTTAGGAGCTGAAAAAATGCCTGGAAATCAATGTTCCCCTTTCCTAAAGCCAGATGGGTGTCAAAATCACCTAAATTATCTGAAAGATGAATTTCGCTGATATATTCGGGAGGATAAAGAGCAAATATCTCCAGGGGAGATTTCTGGCCAAAGGCATTAAAATGGCCGATATCGAAACAGGCTCTGAAATTGGGCGAGTTTATCCCTTCAATAAGTTCCAAGATTATGCTCGGCTCGGGGTCAAGAGAGTTCTCAATTGCCAGACTTATATTCTTTCTCAGACAATATTCTGCTACGGGTTGCCAAACTCCGAAGGAATTCTCCAGCCACTTTTCTCGATGAGTTTTATAATAGATATGGTGAAAGCCGTGATGAAAGACGATATGACGGATGTTCAGTTTCTCGCAAAGAGAAACTGTTTGTTTAATTCTCTCCTGAGAAACCTGCCGGATATACGCATCCAGCGAACCGGGATTTAAATCATATATTGGGCCGTGGATTAATTTTTTTAGGCCATAATTAGTAAAAAGTGTGCCGATATTTTGTATTTCTGAGGCAGTATGCTTATCCAAAGACTCCCCATCTACATAGACTTCTACATTTATCCCTAAATCTCCGATATTTTCTAAATTGGCTAAAAGCAGACGATAGGGAACATGCGCATATATATCTCTTATTTCCATCGCCTTTAAATATTCTCTAAAACGAGAGTTACCGGCCCATCGTTGACAAGCCCAACCTCCATCTGGGAAGCAAATCTGCCTTGTTTTACTGCCAGGCCTGTTTTTGATAGTTCGGTAATAAAGAAATCATAAAGCCCCTCTGCCCTTTTTGGCTCAGCACAGGGGTCAAAGGAAGGACGCCTTCCCTGTTCACAACTGGCGTATAAGGTGAACTGGGAAACCACTAAGATTTCACCCTGAATATCTTTTACAGATAAATTCATTTTGCCTTGCATATCCTCAAAGATACGCAACTGGGAAATCTTCTTGGCCAGTTTTGCGGCATTTTCTTCGGTATCGTCCCTGCCAACACCCAAGAAAACTAAAATGCCTCTTCCGATCCGGGCAATTGTCTCTTCATCTACAACCACCTTCGCTTCTTTTACTCTTTGTATTACGGCCTTCATCTGCGCTCATCTGTAGTTTTTAATCTGTGCCCATCTGTGTACTTTACAGTTCTACTTCGTCTCCCACGCTGGGCACATAGACATCGTTTATCCCTAATTCTTTTATTCCGCAAGCCAGGGCCTCGGATTGGTCCGGGTCGCCATGGACAACGAAAACCTTTTTAAGGGAGTTCTTTGTCTTCTTAACATAATGTAGTAAATCCTCTCTATCCGCATGCCCGCTGAAGGCATTCATTACTACTACCTCGGCCTTGAGTTTGTATTCTTCGCCAAAAATCTTAACCTTCTTCTCTTTTTCCACGATTTTCTTCCCCAATGTATTCTGTGCCATATAACCTACAATCAGGATGGTATTCTTAGGATTTTCAATATTGTGTCTTAAATGATGTAAAATCCTGCCATTTTCGCACATCCCTGAGGCCGATATTATGACTGCCGGACCTTTCAAGTCATTCAATGCCCGGGATTCTTCGGTTGAGCGAGTATATCTGAGATTTTCAAACCCGAAGGGGTCACGGCCCATCAAAAGCATATTTTTGGCCTTGGCATCAAAACAGTCCGGGTGCAGGCGAAATATCTCCGTGATATTTATCGCCAGGGGACTGTCCACATAGACCGGTACCTGGGGAATCCTCTGTTTGGTCCATAAATCATCCAAGGACCAGATGAGTTCCTGGGTTCTCTCTAAGGCAAAGGCGGGGATGATAATTTTACCCTTTCTCTTAAAGGTGCGGCTTATCACATCGGCTAATTCCTTCTGCACCTGGCTAAAATCGGGATGCAGGCGATTTCCGTAGGTTGACTCAATCATCGTATAATCTAAATCCGGTATAAATTCGGGGTCTTTCAAAAAAGGCAGATGCGGTCTTCCTAAGTCTACAATATAGCCTAACCGTTTCGGACAGAGTGCGCCTTCGGTAATCTCCAATAATATGAGGGCAGAACCCAAGACATGCCCGGCATCAAAGAATTCTACTTTCAACTCCTGACTCAAACTAAAGACCTTACGGTAGTTTAACCCCACGCAAAGCCTTAGAGCCGCCTCGGCATCCTTCATTGTATACAGCGGACTAAGCAGGGGTTTTTTCTTTCTCTTTAATTTCTTATTCAGGAAAGCCGTATCCTTCTCCTGGATATAAGCCGAATCCCGTAACATAGCCGTCGAGAGATCGTAAGTCGCGAAGGTAGAATATACCGGATTGCGAAAGCCTAATTTTGCCAAGGTGGGGAGATTGCCGCTGTGGTCAATATGGGCATGGGAAAGGAGAACCGCCTCAAGTTTCGACAGTTCTATCTGCGGATTTTCGTTGATCAGGCGTGCCTGCTCCCGATGTCCTTGAAACAGGCCGCTGTCTAAGAGAAACCCCTTCCCTTTTATATCGATGAGGTGCCGGGAACCGGTTACAGTCTGCGCTCCCCCTAAGAACCTTATTTTCATTCTATCTTACATAAAATGTTACACAGATGGGCACAGATGCCATCGCGATATCTGTGCCTATCTGTTTCTTCTAATCTGTGCTTATCCCTGTCTGCCCGAAGGCAGTCAGGTTGCTCTCTACTCTACTTTAGTTCTCACTGAAAAAGTATTTTTTACACAAATTATCACGAATAAAATTCGAATTACCACTAATTAATTCGTGGTCATTTGATTAAAATTCGTGGCAATTTGTGCTAAGCGAAGGTTTTTCAGTATTAACTACTTTAACATGATTACCGAGACGGTTCTTCCTGCCGCCTCGCCCTCGCGGCGATAGGAGAAAAATTCGTCATTCCGGCAGGAACTGCAAATTCCCGAATCAACAACATTTTCTTCTCTCACGCCCAGAGAAAACAACTGTTCTGAATTCGCTTCCAGCAAATTCAGAAAAAAACAATTATCTTTTTTAAGGATGTGTGCGGGAAAATAATCTAATAAATCCTCTTTTACCTCATAGCAGCACTGCCTTATTCCCGGGCCAAAAGCCACTTTTAAATCGGATGGCTGAACAGCAAACTCCTCTTGCATTAACAGGATGCAATTTCTCGCAATCCCTTCTTTTGTGCTGCGCCATCCGGCATGGACAATGCCGATGGCCGGAATTAGCGGGTCATATAAAAAAATAGTCAGACAATCCGCAGTAAGAACAGCCAAGCCAAGGTTTTTTTCTTTAGTTATCAGCCCGTCACAAAGAATTTTCTTTCGAAAATTTCTATACTCAACTACCTCCGCTGAACCGGAATGCTGTTGTTCTGGAATAATTAAATTTTCTCTTTTTATTCCTAACGTCTTACATAAACGGTCTCTGTTTTTTTCTCCCCGGAAATCTAACGTTCGACTGGAGAAAAAAACAGAGAGGGGAAAATTCTGCCACTCTTTGAAATAATGGAAAAAACCGTGTTTTGCCGAAGCAGGGGAATGCGCTGCATAAGCAAACTCATTCATCATTCCTGGTCTGTTTTGGCAGGAAGGACACGAATAATATATCGGGGATGGAGTGTTGGCTTTCCGTCCTTAATGAGGTATCCGCGATTACCCGCCAGCAGGGCTGCCTCATTTATCATCTTTGACTCTTCCATTTTTCTTTTATGCGCCAGGGCCTTCGCTTCTCTAACTGCCTTCTTTAATTCCTTCGGAGAGGCAAGCCTTCTCTCCAAATCCAGTTTTTCCTCGTTCAGGCTATAAAGTCTTGCCTCTAAGCTAGCAGCCTTATCCGAAAGGAGGCGGTTTTCACCCTTTAAGGATTCCGTCTCCTGTTTTATCTGCGAGAGCATTGTTCGGGTCTGCATGAATTCGTCCTCCACCTCCCTCAATTGTCTCTGCAGCTGTTCTCTCTGCGTGGCCATCTCGCTTAGTCGCACCTCAAATTCTCTCTGCTTAGAATCGAGTTGATTCCTGTATCCTGCGATCTCTTTCTCCAGTAATGCCATTGTCTTATTCAGGGCTGCCCTTTCCTTAATAAGCAAAGCATAATGCGTGCCTAAAATAAAAATAACAATTAATCCCAAGATAAGCAGTATGTAAAGGATAAGTATTTTATTTTTCATCTTAAACCTCCTGTGCTAAATCTCCAAGTCTCCTAATTGATTTATTATACCACCCTTCAAGGACGCCGGGAAAGCAAAATCTGTCTTTTCACAACTGCCGTAATGCGCGGACCAAGAATTTGCGCCAAATCTTTTTCCTGCGCCTGACGCAGGGCGGCAATGTTTTTAAGCCCTGCGCTGAAAAGCCGTCGCGCCCGTTTGCGGCCAATCTCCTTCAGGCTGACCAGCTCCAGCAGTTCTTCGCGCACCCCATAGTGTATGCGCACCTGCAATCTTTTTATCTGAGGCCTGCTGTCATTTAATCTTGCGATTTCAGCCAGTTCCCCCAAAGAATACAGGAGCCAGTCGGCGAGTTCCCTTTTTGCGTGCAATTCTCCCGGTGTGACCTTGAATTTATCGAGAATAAATTCCTCGTCCTCTTCGCAAATCCAGGACTCAAAGATGAGTGCAAGCTTCAAAGCGGAAAGGAAACCTTCGTAATTTTCTTCCCACACTTGAGGAGGTTTGTTTATAAATAGCTCTTCTTGCTTGGCCACAAATTCATTTAGTCTATCCATATCGTCTTGACGTAATGTAACGGGTGGAAACATCTCACGGCTCACACAGACAGCCACCAATAGCCCTAAATCAGATACCTCTTTCAGTGAAGGAATAGCATTCAAGGCAATAATGAAATTATGCGCAGTCAAGGGATCTAAATAGAGCTGCGTTATTCTTTTTCCCAGCCTCGTGGCCTTAAGGAAAAAAGAATAATTCTGAATAAAGTGCCAATTAAAAAGCTGTTCTAAAACAGAATTTATCTTTTCTCTCAATAAAGAAGCATCGCGGTATTGAAAACCAAAGAATGTGGAGTCGAAAAAATCCTCAAGGTCTCCTTTGGTATTGCATAATTCAGAGGCAACGAGGGAAAGGATGTGCATGCGCAGAACAGATTCCTGGGCAAGCTTGGAATTGATTTCCTCGGGCTCTCCATTGATATAACGCTCGGTCAATTCCTCCCTTTCCCTCTCGGAGCGGGCGATTAGGATTGCCTCGCCAAATTTATCGTATTGCGGTCTACCGGCCCGACCGGCAAACTGCTTATATTCCAGGGTAGGAATATATTCTGAGCCAAGCCCCGGGTAGTATCTTTTCACATCGCGGACTACGACACGAAAACAGGGAAGGTTGACCCCCAGAGAAAGGGTCGGGGTAGCCACAACCACTTTAATCCAACCCTGTCGAAACCCATCTTCAATGATTTTTCTCTGCCGCGCTAATAATCCGGCATGATGAAAAGATGAGCCCTCTTTTATACACCTTGCTAATCTCCTGCATTGATGCGTAGGCGTCTCCAGGGCAGAAAGCGTTTGCTTTTCCAAGCCATCCAAGAGTCTCTTTTCTTCTGAATCAGTGAATTTTTTTGTTAATTGAGCCAAGCGTTCAGCCAGGGCCTCGGCATTTCTGCGGCTGGAGACAAAAAACAGGATCTGTTTATTCGATTTTAAGGTATTTTCGGTTATGGCTGTTTCGGCATCGAGTTTATCATTCAGAAAATAACTCTTCCTGTCTTTGAATTGAATTGTGGATTCAAAATTTATTCCTTCGTATAGCTTTACCGGCCGGAAATCGCTTCTCACCAGCTCTGCCTCCAGCCACTGGCTCAATTCCTCCGCATTGCTGATGGTTGCCGAAAGGCCCAAGACCCTTGCCTGGGGGCAAAGTCTTCTCAATTGGGTAATCACCATCTCTAGGGCAGGGCCGCGGCTATAATCGTTGAGCAGATGAACCTCATCCGCAATTATCAGTTTAATCTGGGAGAGCCATGTAATTCCGTGACGGATAAGGGAATCCAATTTCTCCGTAGTCGCAACGATAAAGTCATAATCCCTCAGCCAGGGCTCAGGTGAATCCATATCGCCTACGGATAAAGCAACCTTAAAATTGGAGAAGAGGCTTTTGTAATAGGCGTATTTTTCGTTAGCCAAAGCTACTAAAGGAACGATATAAATAGCCTTACCCTTTTTTTCAACGATGGTTTTAATAGCCAACAACGTTGCATTCAATGTTTTGCCGGAAGCCGTGGGAAAGGTAAGCAGAAAATTTTTTTCCTGGGTAAGCAGGCCGTTCCTGAGCGCCTCTGCCTGAGGAGGATAAAGATAATTGATATTCTCTTTTCTGAAATGCTCAATAAATTCAGAGGGTATATCAAATTCTTTCAGGGCATCAACTTCCATAGCGACTATTATATAATAAATTTTTCAAGGATAGTTCAAAAATTATTAGCCGGGGCTTTCTGTGGTTCGGGGTAAATGGGGGTTTAAGAATTTCGCAGGGGAAAGAATTTTCCATCCAGGGTAATAAATTTCTGAATACGCCTCAGGGAAGGAACTATTTTCTTCAACGTAGTAAGGTCGGTAATCTTTTTTATCCGCCGGAAATTCAAAATCTTTTCGGCAGAAATCCGGCCAATACCAGGAACACGTATCAACTGCTCAAGGCCGGCCTTGTTTATTTCTACGGGGAACTTCTCCGGGTGGTTTTGCGCCCAGGCAAGCTTGGGGTCAACTTCTTCCAAGAGATTACCTCTCTGATTAAAAACCATCTCCTCTTTTTTAAAACCGTATCTCCTTAAGAGAAAATCCGCCTGATAAAGGCGGTATTCCCGCCGCCGGGAACAGGCAGGGAAACTTTCCAAAGGCGTATTTTTTACGGGGAAAAATCCGCTGTAATAGATACGGGCCAGCCCATATCTCTTATAAAGACCCTCGCTAAACCCCAGCATCTCTCTATCCGTCTCTCCCAGACCCACCATCAACTGGGTAGTCATACCCGAATCTAAAGGGGCGGCCTTGTTAATCTCAACCATATTTTCTAACGTGGAGATTAATATCTTGCGGAAATCCTTTTCCGGAGAAATCTGCCTGAGGCAGAATTCTGTCGGCGCCTCCAGGTTCAGAGAAATGCGGTTGCTCAGCTTGGCTGCCTCATAGATAAGGGCTTTGTCCGCTGCGGGCAGGATTTTAAAATGGACATAGCCTTTGTAAAGATAATTCTGGCGCAATATCTTCAGGGTCTCAAGCATTTTCTCCTGACTAAAATTTGCATCTCTATCAATGGCTGAAGAAAGGAAAAGCCCCTGGGCTTTCCTTTTTTGATAATATTGAAAAAATAGCCCGGCTAATTCACCGGGACCAAACGAGAGACGCAAAAAATCCCTATCCCGGCGATTGGCACAATAGAGGCAGTTATTTTTGCAGGCATTTGTCTGGAGCACCTTAAAGAGATTTACGCACCTTCCGCCATCTCCTACTGCGCGGTAAATAAATTCATCCTGCCATTTGGTCTCAAATATTCGGGGACAACCGCAAGAATCAAAACTCGCCTGTTTACCCAGAATCTCCAATTTTGTTTGTGCGCGGGCTGAATCCGTGCTCTTAGAACTCCGCATTCCTCAATCTCCTCTTTCCCCAAAAAAGACAGGCGAAAGAAATCAGAAAGCTAAACACTACAAATAATAAGCCTGAGAATATAAGTTTTTTCTTAAATAACGTCCAGGGGGCGCTTCCTGCCAGATACAGATAAAAGGGCGGAGAAATCAAAAAGATTAACGCGGCAATGTAGAAAAGCGTAAGCACGAGGGCAAATGTCCCGCCAAATCCTGAGACGATTACCGCAGGATTATCTTCCTTAAAATTGGCAAAAACCGCTCCCAGACCACAGGAGATGGCGGTAATGGTTAAAGAGGAAATTATAGTAACCAGAAGAGAAATCCAGATATATAGCTGGTCTACCTTTAAGGTAAA
Source organism: Candidatus Omnitrophota bacterium (assembly GCA_037442605.1). Taxonomy (GTDB): domain Bacteria; phylum Omnitrophota; class Gorgyraeia; order DTHP01; family DTHP01; genus JBBIPY01. The sequence continues at coordinate 6,731 of JBBIPY010000004.1, read as the reverse complement.
ATTAGAGATTAAGGTTAAGCTGGGGTGTTTCTTGCTTCAGGATATCTCCCTTTTCCGCATCTATCCAGCTCAAGGTCTTAAACCCCTGATACTCGCTCTCTATTACTAAAGCGTCTGATAAAACGCCTGCGATGGTAATTCTGTCTTTTTTAATAACCCTTATCTCTGTAGCCTCAATCCTCCGGGCAAGGGGATTGAAGAAGTTAACGGTAAAACTCTCCCCTGGTTTGAGACTGGCTACAATATTGAAGCTCCACGGACTTACACCCGTGGAATCTTTCTTTTCGCTTCGGCTCGGCACAGCGAAAACCTCGCCGAAGCGGAATTCCTCTCGCTATCCATCCCCACCCTTACAGGTGGGGAATTCCGCGAAGGCGGGATAAACGGGCTGAATAAAGAGGCAACGACGATATCGGAAGGAACGCTTATCTCCTGTTCTATTCTGTCAGAGCCCGTATCAATCTCGATGCTTAACTTATCAGGAGAAATCCGATTCCCCGCCACCGCAAATCTCTGATTTCCCAGACGCAGAAGAAAAGAGAAATCTTTGAGAAGATGACTTTCATCTAAATCTGCCTCTGCCTCAACCCAGATCGCCTGCGATTCTCCTAAGATGGACAGGATGACCAACGCCTGGGTGCGTATAATATAGGAGGCGGCTTTCTCTTTCTCCACAGCGGTGATTTGGGTATGGCTATAACCAATCTTGGCCTCCTTAAAATATATCCCGTACCAGGAATCTTTGAGAAGGAGGTCGGGAGGGATAATCTTCCGATAGCCAATGGTCTCTCTGGCGAAAAAATAAGGAAATACCTCTCTCCTTATAAAGAGGCCCATCATAAATAACCAGAATAAGACGACTGCCGTCTTAAATAATTTGTAGTAATTCATAGTATTGTCAAATCCAGAACGCTAAACCCTAAACCTAAATAAACTCAAAACCCAAATTCTCCAAACTCAAGATTTCTTTTAAAAAAATCAATTACTCTCTTCTGGTATTCTTCAAAATAAATCCCCAACCCCTCGCCATGACCTGCCTCAGGAATAATCCAGAGCTCTTTGGGCTGGTTTGCCCTCTCAAATAAGCTATAGGCGTTTTCGGGAGGAATCTGATTATCCCTTTCTCCGTTGATAATCAAAACTGCACGGGGAGAAATCCTGGCAATTGCCTCCTGAGGAGAAATTTCCTTTGGGTCGTATGCAAATCGCAAAAGATAACCCAGTCTTAAAAAAAGATTGACCGGAAATTTCGGCAGGGAATAAAAGACTTTCGCATGGTGAACCATCGAAGAATAGAGGTCTCTGTAGGCGCTATCGGAAATTACCGCCTTAATTCGTGTATCTTCTGCCGCTACCATAATTGCCACTGCCCCGCTCATCGATAAGCCAAAGACCCCGATATTTTTATTTCTCAATTCTTCTCTTTCAGATATATAGTCTATGACGCCTTCCAAATCCTTCTTTTCAAGATAACCGAAAGAACAGAACTTGCCCCGGCTCTCCCCGTGTCCGCGGAAATCAAAGAGAAAGACATTGAACCCTGCCTCATAAATGAACTCAGCAATGCTCAAGAGGTCAGATTTATTTGTACCTAAGCCGTGGCAGATAATAATTGTGGGAGACTGATTATTTTTAAAAATCAGCCAGCCTTTAAGCAATAATTTATCTTTACTCAAGAATCTGATTTCTTCGTAAGGCAGGCGATATTGGGAAGGCAGGGTATTATCCGGCCAGTGCGCAATCACGGTATTACGTAATAAAAGCAAGAATGTAAAAATAAAAATACCCAGACCAAGTGCAAAAAGAATCTTTAGGAGACTATAAACAAATCTTATTCCCATTAGTATGTAACCCAGCTATCTCCAGCTACCAAGTTACAAAAGGGGTCAGACCCCTTTTGCAAAAAGGGGTCTGACCCCTTTTTGCCCTTATCTGCCTGCTATTATACCACAGGGCCTATTTTTCGCCTATTATTTCAATGGATGCGGGGATTGCTCTCTTGATTCCGTCTAACCCAAAGAGGCATGCCCTGTTGTGCTCCCCTTGACGAACCAGAAATTCATGCTATACTTATTTTGGAAAGATTAAGGGGAAATGGAGATGAAAAAAACAGCAATTACAATTTTAATTTGCATAGGAATTATTTCCTTGGCTCTAACGAGGGAATTTGTCCCCTATGAGGAAAAACATATATGCCGGAGAATCCGCCCAATAGCGTCCGCGCAGTTCATTTTAGATCCCATTTTGTCTCAATCTGTTTCGGAGAGTCTTATATTATTGCTGGCTACGCGATTGCCCCAGATAGACGGCTTAATAAAAGACGCGGGAGGAGAATTCAGTGAGGATACATGGAAGACAGGACTCCTCCTTGCAATATTAAAAGATATAAAAGGATTGGGTTTAGAAACCCTTGATATACCAACCTGGATAGAGGAAAACCGCTCGTTTATTTTACCCTATCTACCTGCCCTAGAAATTCCTGCCACATCTCATCCCTTTGAGGCCCTCAGAGACAGCGCCAAGATTAAACCGGAAAATGCCTATCAAGGGATAGTAAATTCAATCATAAACTTCTATTTTCTCGATTGGATAGAACGCAGCGGTTCTTTACATCCCGCACCATTCTGGGATGATTCTTCCGCCGCCAGAGAGGCAAGGCACATCAATGCCCTGCGGACTGTTTTGGGTTTACATTTTATGCGTACACAACGCCCTGAGGCCGGCCAGCTCTTCCCTGACGACTATCTCCCCGACCTCTGGAAGATCGGAGAACTGCTTCACGGAAGCCGCAGCGGAAATTACACAAACGAGATAGAAGGATATCTTCTAAGCGCGCTCATCCGAAGCGAGTTAGAAGGATATGCCCAAAGATATCTGCGCGCAATCAAATATGCCTCACAGATAAATATGCTGTTGTCTGAGATAATGCAGTTAGACATCGCAACGGTTAAAGGCGAACTGCGGGGTTATTGCCAGACCCTCCCCGATACTAATTCAGAAAAGGTAAACATACAGAAACTGCTTGCCCATGATGAAAATCCATCCCTAAACAGCTTCTTAAGAGCTTTATTGCTGGAGAGGGTCCGGATTCCTCAACTAATAAAAGAAGATACGGAAAAATTCGTCGAGGAGAATCTTCCCGTCGTGAAAAGAATCGTCTATAGTGCATTTTATTTCAGACCTACCGCTTCTCCCAAAATCCCCGGCATAATACCCACCACCCCTTTAATAGATAATCTTACCGTTGCTGAGGCAGAATATCTGGTGAGAAGGATTCTGAGCATACATTTTAGACAATTAGAAACCCAGGTGAGAGAGGATGGGGAAGACCGCCGGTATTTTGACCCCCATCTCTATGCCAACAAGCATAAGAGCAGGCTTGCTCTTCTGGATTGGGAGATGGATGTCTTGCCGAGAATAGAAACAATAAAGAAATCGCTGGGCGAAAACCCCGAGCCTTACAGATTACATCGGGTTATCACCTACTATCTGGTTAAAGAACTCGCCACCGCAGGCGCCTATGATTTGAGCATGGCGGAAATAAAAAAAATGTATGAGGCTACCGGCAGTCCCCTGGGATGGGATGACGGCACAATAAGAGAACATCGTTTTGAAATAAGCGCCTTTAATAAATTATTCAACGAAGTATTGGCCAGCGTCTACCATAATACCGACTCCGCTATCCGTGGTCAAAAAATTAAACTTGTTATTGGGCTGGATAACCACGGGGAGTTAATTTACTTCTTTCCGCTCATTCAGGCAGTACTCCAAATGAACCCCAATATAACAATCTGTCTCCTTCCCAGAGGCAGGCCTGTTGCCGATGACGTCTACTATTCTTCTGTCCGGCAAATCCTGGAAGATGACTACCGTAAAGGTAGGCATTTTGCTTTTCTATATGAGGAACTCTATGGCCGCAGCAATCCTCGATTTTTCCTAATCCGGGAAGGTCCGGATATTCAAGGGGATCACCTAAGATACGCCTCCCAAGACGAACTCCATGCCTTTACCTCCACCAAAATAGGGACTACGACCTTTGATAGGATTGTATATTTAGGCATCGGGAATGCGAATTTTGTTTCTACCCAGGGACTCAATCTGGAAAGATATTATCTGTTTCGTGTAAAAGCAGCAAGGGTTGAGGCTGCTACGGGTGTTCCTAAAGAAGGCTTTCCGCTTATCCTAGCTTATGTAGGTAAAGGAGCATGCATTGGAACAAGTTTCGGAAAAGACATTTACCATACCCTCTTACAATATGTAGCACAACATAAAGAATTCTACGACCCCCCGCGGGGCACCTATAGCTCCTCCCCTTAGCAGAATACAAGATACTAAACACACAACATCTATTTTTCACTTGACAAGTTTATTAAATTTTTATTATAATTTTTAGAAATCTGGTATCCCTTCCTGGGAATTTCAATCTCATCTGCAATCATAGAAAATGAAAAAGACTATTCTTATCCTCGGTCTCCTCACCCTGCTTATCTCTGCCGCGAGAACAACCCTTTTTACCGCCGGGGAATATTCCTGGCGACGGATTAAGTCTCCGGACGCGGGAACAGAATATACCTTAGAAGTTCCTAAAGAGTATCGGGGTGTCGTTAGAAAACTATACGACGATAGTGAGGGGATAAGGCTGGAAGGAATTCAGGAAATTGTTACTATCGTCACCGAGAAAGAAAGCAACAAAAGCAAAAGAGAGGCGCTGGCATTACAGCTGGTTAATAAACTCCGCGACCGACAGGAAACGGTGCAAGAGAAAGCAGCATTGGCGCTAAGAAGGATATTGCCTTCTTGTGACGAAGGGTTTCAGATATTGTTAGGTTTTGAGGTGGTGGAGGGATTAGGAAATCCTGAAGAATATGTGCGCTGGTCAACAGAATGGGGATTAAAAAAGATTATATCTTCGCTGGGACAAGAAACAAGAAAAGCTATTGCCCTCAGGATAGTAGATAGATGGCTGTATTCTCCCCTGAGGTATGCAAGCTGGTCAGCCACCGTGGCGCTTGAGAAAATCTTAGATTACTTGAATTACGATTCACAAAAAGCAGTGGTAGAGAAAATGCAAGAAAATCTTACCTCAGAAGAGGAATATAAACGGGAAGTTACGGTTAAGGCATTCACGGTAATAATCCCCTTATTGAAGACTAAGGTTGTGGAGGATTTAGCTATAGATTTGAAAGACATCTTAGAAAAAACCAGAACCGCAAATCGCAAATCTGTAAGAGCGGTCGCCTTTATAGCAAAGACGCTCTTTCCCTACCTGCATGACCACCATGCCTTGAAAGAGGAGTTGGAAATTGAAATCGGCAGGTTACTACCCCAACCTTAAAGCGAGATATATTTTGGTCTGATTTTTAATCCGCGGATTTCTCAATCAATTGATGAGAGAAATGGTTTTTATGCACACAGATTCACACAGATATTTACTCTAATCAACACGTTCTCTGATGCACACAGATTAGACAACCACTCGCTTATATTCAAGCCTGGGTCTGGCAAAATTTAAAATCAAACCTACTTCATAACCAGAGGCCTTAAGATAGTTTAAGATTTGGGCTTTATGTATCTTTGTTAAAAAATCTACAGTCTTTATCTCAACTATTACTTTGTCTTGAATAACAAAATCCGCTACATATGTTCCAATTTCTTGAGCTTTATAGATTATCTTTAATGCCTTCTGCGTTTCTACTTTAAGTCCATTTGTTTGGAGTTCATATAACAGGGCTTTATGATATACTTTTTCTAAAAAACCACAACCCAAGTTATTCTGTACTTCAAAGGCACAGCTTATGATTTTGCCTGTTAGCTCTTCATATTTATATTCACCCGTTTTTATATCTGTGTGCATCTTTATAACTTTATCTTTTTCCTTCAATATCTGTGTGCATCCAATTATATTTATCTCTTATACCCCATTGGCATTACTGCCAGGGGTTCAAGACTTTCAGGCAGCCCCAAAACCTTCTTTACTGCCGCATCGGAAAAGGCGCCCACAATTACCGTGCCCAGACCAAATTCTTCGGCTACCAGATGCAGATTCTGGGTAACATTGCCTGCTTCCATATGCACATACTGCACTCCCCTTTGCCCGTAATGTCCGGTAGTGCGGATATATTCAGCAGCGAGGGCAACCGAAATCGGAGCCTCGGCAATAAAACTCTGGCCGAGACACGCCCTTGCCAAATCCCTGCGCACATCAATTCCCGAGGTCTTTTCCAGGGCATTTTCATCCCAGAGATATAAATAGACTCCTTCCTCCAAGCCCTCCGCACCATTCTTTCCCACCACCAGATAAATTTCTAACGGATAGGTTGCTCCCGCAGAGGGATATGTTCTCGTTGCTCCCGTAACCGCATCAAGCCGCCTTCCTCCTGCCGACCAGAGGATCTGAGAAACCTCTTCCAGTTTTAGGGCTTTATTGCTGAAGGACCGCGATGAATGGCGTTTATTTAATGCCTCGGGTAGGCTTATTCCTCCGCCAATGCGTGGCTTAGGAAGTTTTATCTTCATCTGAGCACTCACCTCCTTAGGAAAGCAGAGAGTAGCGAGTAGAGAGTAGAGAGATATTAAAAAGATTAATTTTCGGATTTCAGATTTCGGATTTCGGATTTTCATCTTTTAAATCCCCTTTCTAACTCTTCCCAATTACAAGTAATAAAACTGAAAGAATGCATTTATTTTAGCAGAATCAAATTAAGGAAAGCAAGGAAAAGTTAATAGGGCTG
>JBBIPY010000003.1:0-35736 GCA_037442605.1 Candidatus Omnitrophota bacterium | reverse complement strand
CTGGGCTAAAAATAATTACGACTGGATGTGTGGGATAGGATGAAATCAATTCAAAGATGTGAGAATTTAGCGAGTGGGGTTGCGAAAACCCCCTAAAAAACATAAATGCCGAGGGGCGGTATCGTCGGCCTGCGGCCTCCTTAAAAGGAAACCCTGATGGTTTCCTTTTAATATTTTCCTTCCTTCCGCAGTAAGATCTATCTCCTCAGGGAGAAAAAATCTTTTTCTCCCTGAAACCCTCTTTTTCCGATACCGCCTTCAAGCGATAATAAATGCCGAGGGGCGGTATCGATCCGCCTACGCGCGGATTTTCAGTCCGCCGCTCTACCATCTGAGCTACCTCGGCATGTTGGCTAATGGCAAATAACTTATAGCCAATAGTGAGAAAGATTATAGCATAAAGACAGGATTAGGCAAGGGATTTTTGATAGACAATTCAAAGATTGCGCAATGAAAAAATTTATATTACTCAACCACTTGCCAACCTCGCAGGTTGGCAATCTCACTTAGAATGCTAACAGTTTCTGCGGGAGGCGTAAATAAAATTTGCGAAATATTTTCTCAAAGACGCATCTGTGTACATAAACTGGTTTGTCCCTAGAAAATATTCCGCAATCGCCTCGCGTAAACGGGCGAGTTCTTTAAGGCGGGAAAAACCTTTAACGCTGTCCAGCGTAAGGTCTATTAACTCCAGAGAACGCTCGAAAGCCTGTTTACAATAGTCGGCATTATTCTTTGCCTTCCAGCTTAGCGCACGCTCAACTTCGCTCCCAATATTTGCCATCTGTTCAACAAATGATAATTTGCTCCAGTTTCCCGCGGCAAGATTTTTATGCTGGTAACTACTCATCTAATCCTTTTAGCAACGATTTCGATAATCTTCTTGCGTATTTCTTTATCTTCCACGTCACGGCTTCTGTTACTCTGTGAGGGTCGTACATTTATTACGGAATCGAATTCAATAAACCCTTCTCCTTTAATATCCGGATAGAAATTAATACCCCAGAGGTTCTTCTGTTTCGAACCATTATCCAGGAGAAGCGCTTCTAAATCAGAATGCAGTTCGGCATCAACGGCAACAATCTCTCTATCAATATCTACAACTGCCTTAACTACATTACCAAATGTGTCGGCAGCCATCTTTTTAAGCCTATCCAGTTCCAGTATTTTGGTAATTATCTCCATGGTTTAGACTGCGCAGATTTCTAAAAAATGGTCTCGCCGATAGATTATTTACTCTGGAGAATCATTGCAGAAGATTATAGCATAAAAGAAGTTTTAGGCAAGGGATTTTTGAAAAAAGAAACCCCTCCTCCCAGGAGAAGAATCATCTTAGGAGGAGGGGTAGTCACTTAATTTAGGAAGGCGAAACTACACCACGGCTTTCTCTTTTACAAATGCACCGTTTTTTATCTGCTCCAAAAACAATAACCTCTTTGCCTCTTCTGCCGCTTTAATCCCTGAATACAGCATTGCTCCGAATGTAGGACCCATACGCGGCAGACCGTAAACAGTTGCCACTGCCATACCGCAGGCAATTAATCCGGGATGAACCTCTCCGGTCTTCTCAACTACCAGATCTTCGGATGCCTCCACCCACATCGGTCCCATACCTTTAATCTTCAACAGCCCGCGCTTATTCAGGGCCTCGCAAACCACGGCATCGTGACCGGTGGCGTCAATGACTACCCTCGCCTCAAGGGCTACGGGGTCAACACAGGTTATCTGCCGGGGCAACGCCGAAACTGCGGTCCAGTTTATCACCAGCCCGGCCACACGGTTGCCCTGTTTAACCACCGCATCGTCTACTTTAGTCATATTGAGAATTTTTACTCCCGCATCGCAGGCAGAGGCAATCAATTTTGCGCAGGCATGGGGAGCCAGGGCAGTAAATAAACCCTTCTCCACTTCTTTATAGGGAATTCCTAATTCCTCCAGCAATCTCTCCGCCGGTGAGCGCACCGTCAGGGTATTCATCAGATACCCGCCAATCCAGAAGCCCCCTCCCAAATAGTTATTGGATTCCACAATCAACACCCTCGCCCCTGCCTCAGATAATTTTTTTCCTGCCATAAGACCCGAGGGGCCGCCGCCGGCGATTAAAACATCCGGACTTAAGTTTTTAATAAACTCGTCCGAGAAATCCTTGACAATCGCCTTGGTAATCCTGTCCTCCGAAACCTTCTCAAATTTAACCATTGCTTACCTCCTTAAATGAGCAGATGATTTATGGAAGTCCGCCGAAGGCGGACGACATAAATCATACCCTTGACATCTTTGATGTCAAGGGGTCTGCGAATTGAACCCCCACACCAACTGCGTAATAACGGCGTTCTATTGCAATTGGTGTGGGGGTAAATTCGGACAGATAAGTTATGTCGCCACCATCCTAATAGAAAGCTCCATAACTTATGTCCTCATTTATACTATCAGAAAAAGGAATTTTTGTCAAGATATTCATAAATACACTCTAAATTTTTCCGGCTTGCTCCCCGCTGTCTCAGAACCACCTCCTTCGCTCTCTCCCCTAACCTGTCTGCTTTCTCAGGATTATTTAACAAATCCCGAATCATTCTTTTTAGCCCCCCTCCATCCTGAGAGATGATAATTGCCTGGTTATCTATAAATAATCTGAAGATATCAGAAAAATTAAAGAAATATTTTCCCGAGATAACGGGTTTGGAAAATATTGCCGGCTCAATGATGTTATGGCCCCCTCTTTTAATAAGACTTCCGCCCACAAAAACAATATCGGCAATTGCATAAAAATCACGGAGTTGACCGATGGTGTCAAGAATAAAAACTGGTGCCTGGTGCCTGGTGCCTGGTGCCTGGTGCTCTAAAGAGGTAATTCTTGCGGGTATAAAATTACTCTGGACTATTATTTTTTCTATCTCGGGAGTTCTCTCGGGATGACGGGGGGCAATCAGTAGCCTTAAATTCGAGAATTGTGCTAATAATTCTTTATAGACCGCTAAAATAATCTCCTCTTCCCCCCTGTGCGTACTTCCCGCCACTAATAACTTATCCTGCTTACCAAGGCCTAACAATAACCTAAGTCTATCACTGTAATCAACGTTTTTATCACTGTAATCAATATTATCAAACTTCATATTCCCCGTAACTTTTACCTTTTCTTCTTGAACCCCTAAACTAATTAACCTTGCTGCGCCTTTCTCTGACTGTGCCAGGATCAGATCTATTTTTCCCAAAACAGGTTTTAAGAACGGCCTTGCTAATTTATAACGTTTGTATGAACTATCGGATATCCTGGCATTTACTAAAATCACCGGAACCACAGATTTTTTGCATCGAGCAATAAAATTGGGCCAGAGTTCGGTCTCCAAGATAATCACAAGGTGCGGCTGGATAACTTTTATTACCTTGCGAACGACGAGACTGAAATCAAGGGGGAAATATACGACTAATTCATCCGACCGGGCAAATTTCTGAGCCAGATTATTTCCCGTTTTAGTAATCGTGGAGAAAACAACTCTACATTGCGGAAATCTCTCACGTATGGCTTTCCATAAAGGCAAGGCTGCATTTACCTCTCCCACGCTCACCGCATGCATCCAGATAATTCTTTTATTTTTTAATTTCTGAGAAATAATTTGCGGCAAGATTCCCAGGCGTTGCAGAAATTCTTTGTGATACTTCCGCTTCAGGATAGAATATGGAAGATAAAACAGAGAAAACAAAGCAAAGATTAGATCATACAGGACGCACATATCCTACCATTAGCCATTTGCCATTTGCCATTTGCTATTTGCCATTTGCCATTTGCCATTTGCTACTCATGCCCGCGGATGCGCCTTTTCATAGACTGCCTTTAAGCGTTCCGTGGTAACATGGGTATAAATCTGGGTAGTAGAAAGATTGACGTGTCCTAAGAGTTCCTGAACCGAACGCAGGTCTGCGCCTCTTTCCAAAAGGTGTGTGGCAAAGGAGTGTCTCAGAGTGTGAGGGGAAATCTTCTCTCTCAAGGCGGTCTTTATAACATACTTATCCAGGATTAGGCGTATACCGCGCACCGTAATCCTTCTTCCCCGATTATTCAGGAAGAGCGCTTTATTGTCTCTAAAAGCGGGGGCCATTGCTTCCAGATAATCCTTTATTGCCTTCAGCGCCCGGTCGCCAATGGGCACCAGGCGCTCCTTTTTCCCCTTACCTCTGACCTTAGCCGCCCCTCCGATAAAATCCACATCCTCAATATCTAACCCCATCAATTCCGAAATCCGCATCCCTGTGCTATAAATAGTTTCCATAATCGCCCGATCCCGCAGGCCCGATAAGTCGCTTTCGGGAGATTCTATTAACCGGGTTACTTCGTCTACGGTCAAAAAGAGGGGCAATTTCTTATCCATCTTAGGGGCGCGCAGAGATAAGGCAGGATTGCTCTTAATGCAACCCTCTCTCACCAAGAACCTGAAGAAACTTCTCAGGCAGGATACCCGTCTGGCGATGGTCTTCTTGGAGAGATTCCTGGCTTTTAACTCGGCTAAAAATCTTCTTATATCCAAATGCTCTATTTCTTCTATGGATTTCCCCTCTAGAAACGCCGAGAAAATTCTTAAATCAAGAGCGTAATTAATGACGGTGTGCTCGGAATAGTTCTTTTCAATCTTTAGGTAATTGATAAATTTCTCGATATAGCGTTCCATTTTTATTAGTAGTTTAGTTTGTTAGTTTTTAGTGTTTAGTTGGTTAGTTTTTAGTTGAATAGAAACTAAACCACTACGCACTAAGCTACTAAGTAACTATCTACTAACCAACTTCTTTAGTGGGTAATTTACGGGATGTAAATTTACAATTAGGATAGTTGGAACAACCGTAGAAGAATCCCCGGCGGGATTTACGCTCTACCAGCTCGCCTCCACATCCTTCGTTAGGACATTTCACTCCTGTAGTAATGGACTTGGCATTTTTACACTCCGGATAGCCGGAACAACTCAAGAACTTGCCTTTTCTTCCCCATTTAATCACCATCGGCCGGCCGCATTGTTCACAGACCTGGTCTGTGGAAAAGGTCTCCTTCTTTACATTACGCATGGATACCTGGGCAATATTAAGCGTTCTTTTAAAAGGTTGGTAGAAATCGTGTAGCAATGCCACCCATTCCCTCTTACCCTCTTCGACCTCATCCAGATCCTCCTCCATTTCTGCGGTAAAACGCAAGTCCAGGATATCAGGAAAGGACTCCTCGAGCAGTTCGGTAATAATGGTTCCCATCTCCGTAGGATAGAAGTATCCCTGGTCTCGACGTACATAATCGCGGGCAACGATGGTCTGGATAATCGGGGCATAAGTTGAAGGCCGACCAATCCCTTCTTCCTCCAACGCCTTGACTAAAGAGGCATCGGAATAACGCGGCGGCGGTTTGGTGAAATGCTGTGAAGGAATCAGGCTAAGGAGTTCTAAGCGTTCGCCTTCTTCCAGGACAGGCAGAATATTATCCTTATTTTCCTCTTCCGGATATATGCTCAGATAACCCGGAAAAACTATCTTTGAACCGCTGGCACCAAAACCATAAATGCCTGCCTTTATATCCACTGAAGTGACTTCTATGACTGCCGGATTCATCTGCGAGGCAACAAATCTTCTCCAGATGATCTCGTAGAGTTTATACTGGTCAGGGTTAAGATATCCTTTTATCTTATCAGGCGTACGGAACACCGAGGTCGGTCTGATTGCCTCGTGTGCCTCCTGGGCAGTCTTTTTGGATTTATATTGATTAGGGGTTTCGGGAAGGAACCTTTCCCCCAATCTCTCCTTAATAAACCTGCGCACCTCCTTGAGGGAATCTCCAGAGACCCGCACCGAATCCGTGCGCATATAGGTAATCAAACCCACTGTCTCTTGTTTTCCTATATCCAATCCCTCGTAGAGTTCCTGGGCGATTTTCATTGTTTTCTGCGCAGAGAAACGCAACTTATTAAAGGCCTCCTGTTGAAGCTTGCTTGTGGTAAAAGGCGCCTGTGGATTTTTCCTCTTTTCCTTTATTTCAATTTGGCTAACGATAAAATTTTCTTTATTTATCTTCGCTACTAATCCCTCGGCATCTTCTTTATTTTTTATCTGGACTTTCTCCTCCCCAATCTTCTCCAGTTTCGCCATAAACATTGACTGTTCGGTAGTCTGTAGCTTGTAGCCTGTAGCTTGTAGCTTTTTCAACTCCGCCTCAATCTCCCAGTATTCCTGAGGGATGAAACTTTTAATCTCTTTCTCCCTGACGACAATCAATTTCACCGCAACCGACTGAACCCTGCCTGCGCTCAAACCGCGTCCCACCTTTCTCCAGAGCAAAGGACTCAAGGAGTATCCCACAATCCGGTCCAGGATTCTCCTTGCCTGCTGGGCATTGACCAGATTCATATTAATCGCTATGGGGTGTTTAAATGCCTCCTTTACTGCATCGGGGGTAATTTCGTGAAAAATTACTCGGCGAACATTCTTGCCCTTGCCGAGAATATTGGCAATGTGCCAACTGATTGCCTCGCCCTCGCGGTCGGGGTCGGTGGCTAAATAAACCTCTTTTTTATCTTTGCTCGCTTTTTTCAGTCTGTTGATTATCTTTTTCCTGCCCGGCAGGATATGGTATTGGGGTGTAAAATTGTGCTCTATATCCACCGACATAGAACTGCCCCTCAGGTCAACAACATGGCCCATTGATGACTCCACAATATATCCTTCTCCGATAATTTTATCTATTGTCTTTGCCTTTGCCGGCGACTCGACAATCACCAATGCCTTTGCCACTACTTCCTCCCTTCAGGCGAAAAGTTTACAGTGTACGGTCAAACTGTAAACTATTTCTATCATTTTCTCACGAACATCTTTCCCGGAAGCTGCCGGATTAAACCCCTGAGTTCTAATTTTAATAAAATATCGGACGACTCAGTTATGCCCAGGCCGGATCCTCTTGTGAGCTCATCAATGTGTTTTGGCTCGTCGCTCAGGAGTTCAAAAAATTTTTTCTCTCTATCTTCTAAGACTACCTCATAGACAGGTTTATTATTTTCTCCTTTAGGAGAAAATATGTCAAGCCTTAATTCTTCCAGTATGTCTCCCACGGAGGATGCCAGTTTAGCTCCTTGTTTGATCAGGCTATGCGTTCCGCGGGAGGTAAAGGAATCCACCTTGCCCGGCACCGCAAAAACATCCCTGCCCTGCTCCAGGGCAAAATCAGCGGTAATCAATGCCCCGCTTTTATCCGCTGCCTCTACCACAATCACGCCTTTGGATAAGCCGCTGATTACCCGATTGCGCCGGGGAAAATTCTGCCTGAAAGGAACAGCCTCCATAGGGAATTCCGAGACCAGAGTTCCCTGTTGCGTGATTTCTTCGGCTAACTCTCTGTTTTCCTCCGGATAGATATTTGCCAGGCCGCTTCCCAAGACTGCTGTGGTCCGCCCCTGCGCCTTCAGTGCGCCTTTATGCGCCTGGGTATCGATTCCCCGCGCCATCCCCGAAACAACGGTGATACCGCGGGACGCAAGCGCGAAAGCAAATTTCTCCGCTGTTGATAACCCATAATAAGAAGCCCGACGCGAGCCCACAATCGCCAGGGCATTTTTATCGGTTTTTTTTATTTCTCCCTTTATATATAACAGATAAGGCGGGTCGTAGATCTCTTTTAGATTATCGGGATAATTTTCGTCCTCCGGAGTCAGGAGAGAAACGCCGTTCTCTTTAATCAGTTTAAATTCCTTTGTTAAATCAAAATCCCTGAAAGCTTTTTTAATCTTTGCTGCCAAAGTTTTGGTTATCCCTTCAATTTTAGCTAAATCCCCCTCGCCTTGGGAAACGACCTTGGCAAAATTGCCAAAATTCTCTTTCAGACGTTTCAGTTTTACAAAGCCAACGCCTTCAATAGAATTCAGGATAATTAGGGCTTCGAGCTCTTCCATCGTCGATATACACAAATTACCACGAATTTTTATCTAATGACCACGAATAAGGATTGTGTAGAGTATAGCAGAGAAATAAAAGACATGTCAAATAAAAGCGGATGCCCTTGAAAAATAAGAAGAATGTGTTATATTTATTGTAGAAGGGGAATTAGAAAGGGCAAATAAGATGAGGAAAAAATATCTTTTTATCGGATACTTCTCATTATTTTTGTTTTCTCTTAAATGCATATCCCATCCCATACCCCATGCTGAAAGCATCCCATCGCATTTCAGTTCCGCAAAATATTATTCAGAGTTCCGAAGAACCAGGGATATCCATCAAGCCTGGATTTTAAAACCCTCTTCTGAAAATCGGGGTTTAATCCCTATCTCGCCCGAAGAGATACACCGGACACTCGAATCTAATAATTACTACTGGGATATATTTGAGATGACTGCAAAAAATGAGGTAGAAAAAAGAATCCTCTCTATTAATTTGCAGCAATTCCCCCAGAAGCTCGCACAATGGCTAAATAGAAATATGCGCGGTGCCATCACAGGTGAACCCATAAAAGAGACGCTTGAAGATGTAGAGGGCAAGATATTAAGTGTTATGCTAGAGGGCAGCTTTCTCTGGGGATTTAAAACACAAAACCCTGTCGAAGAGGTATCTGTTCCTAATGATTTTGATCTTGTAATAATATTAAAAGACTCCGATGTATATAAAAAAGTTGGACGTGAGCTTACCCCTGAGGACAGAAAATTCCTCTTTGGGGACAATCCCCGCGCACCGCCTCTTTTAAGCATTATTATAATTGGCGATAAACGCCTTACCCAGGCAGGCGTAGATTATAAAAACCCTCACAACCAACAAACAATCCTGGCTGCCATGTCTATAAGAGGTTTGGGAATAACCCTTGGCGGCACGGCTTGGATAATGGACAGCCCTCCTATATGGGCATGGCATGCCTCTATAAAAGATATGATTGGAAGTGCTTATTTGATGGGAGAGAAACTCCAGGCAAACAAACTCGCAAAGGAAGAAACAGAAGAGCTGTTTGCGCTAAGAAAACGGGAAAACCTCAGCGAGGAAGAAGAATATCGTCTTCACGAGTTGTCTCAGAAGTTCAACAATGAAATGTATTGGCATTTCAAATTAATGAAACGCATATTAGAGGCAGGCTTGCGTATAGGATATTTTGAAGAAAAAGTCTGGGGAAATCAGGTTGCACCCCTTGATATAACCCTGGGAGAAAAAACTATAAGTGAGGCCGTAAACCGTATAGTTTCAGTGGGAGTCACAGATATAGAACAAGAATTGGCAATCCGAGGAGATTTATATATGGCACTTAAGTCTTTAAGCGAATGGATTCAAGCGTTCGAACAAAGATTACGGCAGTTAGGCCTTGATTATCTCCCGATTCCCTAACTTTACATTTCATTCATGGAATAAAGTGTAAACCCCGAACCACGGCTTTACCCCGTTAGAAATAAAAATTTCTAACGGGGTTTACAGCCGTGGCTTTCTGTGGTTCGGGGTAAACTTAATATTACAGCCCGCAACTCGGATTTGAAGTTAACGCAAAACCCCGTTAGATATAAAACCACCTAATGGGTTAAATCCGCTTCTGAGCAGGCATTCTCTATCAAGCACTCTTAAGTCGGCTTTCTATTTCCTGTCTCCTGGCGCGCTCCTCGCCCAGATACCATTGGCTATCGGAGAGCTCCTTCTGGAGGCGCTCGCACTCCGTCCTCAGGTGGTGAATCTGAGATTCAAAATCCTGGCATTTCTGCTCAAGCCATCTCATTTTATTTTCCAAGTCTGCCCTTTTCGTTCTCTCTTCTCCCAAATACCACTGGGCATCATTAAGTTCCTTCTCAATGCCTCCTATTTTCTCTTCTCTCTGCCGCACTACCGCAACCAGTTTCTCTGCCTCTGACATCAGCCTCTGTCTATGCAATTCCAGTTCTTCGCTCTCTAAAACCAATCTCTCATCCATCCCCCCCTCCTTTCATCAACCTAGCAGCCCCTTTTCTAAGTTTACATTTCAGTCACGGACTAAAGTGTAAACCCCGAACCACGGCTTTACCCCGTTAGAAATAAAAATTTCTAACGGGGTTTACAGCCGTGGCTTTCTGTGGTTCGGGGTAAACTTAAGCCGGATTTTATAACCTCAAGTACCTCCCGATGAATTATGCCATTGGAGGCAACATAGTTAGGTATAGAGGCATTCCAGGGATTCCCCTGAAAATCGGTAAATTCACCCCCCGCCTCTTTAACCAATAATGCGCCGGCCGCAAAGTCCCAGGGCTTATCATTGAATTCGATATCCAAATCAATTCTCCCCTCAGCGACTAAAGCCAGATGTTCAGCGCTTGAACCAAACATCCGTAGATTAAATAATTTCGTGGATAAATTCCTTAAAACCAGAGTCATCGGTTCAGGATTATATCTAATGGAACTGTCATAGACACAGGTGGCATCGGATAATTTGCGGGAAGATACACGCAATCTTTTACCGTTTAGATAGGCACCTTTGCCTTTTTCTGACCAATAGAGCCTTTTATCCAAAGGAAAATAAATCACGCCCATAATCACTGCCTTTTTATATTCTAAGGCAATAGAGGTGCCGAAGATGGGGATATTTTTCACAAAATTGTGCGTTCCATCTAACGGGTCGATAATCCATTTGTAGTCCGAGGCATTCAGCCGGGGATTTTCCTCCGAGAGGATGGAGTGTCCAGGAAAATGTTTTTTTATCGTCTCGATAATCACCCGCTCCGCTTCTAAATCCACATTGCTCACCAGCTGTTGGTTGCCTTTGGATTGAATCTTTTTTACCCTGCCAAAATTTTCTTTTAAAATTTTTCCTGCCCTTTCTGCTGAGCGAATAGCCACTTCTAAGAATTTATCCGTTCCGGTCTTCATATCTTATAATCTCCTTCCAAAAGAAAGCCAAACGCTTCTTTATTCCCATCTATGCCTATCTATTCCCAAAAAGGGGTCTGACCCCTTTTGCTACTTGGCTTTTTTGTTAAGTATATATTCCACATAACCGGCAAGGACCTCCTGGACCTTCACGGGAGGGGAAACGACAAAATAATGGTTTATAATGGCGTGGGCCATCTCATGCCCCAGAATGCCTACCCTTAGATTATCCGCAGCAATATAAATCGTATTTGTATCGTAAACATAGAAAGATGAAGTCTTCAGGCTCTGGCGATATAACCCGTAGAAGGCGGCATTTAATGCCTGGAAGTCACGAAATATTCTTAGGTTGCCTTTAAAACTATACAGATGGATATCTAAAATATCTGAAACCTCTAAAAAAAGGGCATCCACTGTTTTAGCTAAGGTGCTCTCGGGATTACTGCTGTAAACCCCTGTCAGGAGATGGGGGGAGGAAAAGTCAAGTTGACGGGCTATCTCTAAGGGGTCAAGGCCGGTCTGATAATAGATGCTAAAATAAGTCCCATCGATTCTTCTCTCTTGAGCAGAAATAACGCTCGTCGCCGATAAAAAAAAGGCAAAAAAAACCGCTTTTTTCTGCCATCCCCTCATAACTTTACACTTTAAGTTGAACTCTATTTGTCAAATTAAATAATTCGCGGCTGTTCGCGCGGGATTCGTGTCTCAGGTTCTGAAATACTCCAGTTTCTGACTGATTTCCTCGATGGTCTTCTCTATATCCTCAACCGTCTTGCTATCATGGGAAATAGTTGGTCTTATAGATTTATCCCAGGAGGTCTTGAGGATAGAATATTTTTTCTTTAATTCTGAAAGATTATCCCTTAATTTATTGATCATATTGTTCATACTTACAGCCAAATCCTGCAACTGGTCATTCTTGCGGATATTAAAATTCCGACTCAGGTCGCCCGATTCAACTGAACCCAGTTCTTTCTTGAAGCGATATAAAGGCCCGGCGATTTTATGTGAAATAAACAGGGTCAAGATTATGGTGGCAAGACCCACAACTACCGTAGCCACGAGAAGGGTCTGAATTAACAGCGGAAAAAGGAAATCCGCGGTGGTAAAAACCTTTGCCCGCAGATTCTCAAAGGTAACCGTGGTTGAACCCACACTTAATAAATAAAGCAGGGCACCCGTTACCATAGCGCCTAAAATAACCAGGAGACAAAACTTAACGATGAATCTTGCCTGAAACCTCTTCTCAATAAAATAAATCCGCCTCCTGTTTACCTTCTTGATATCCATTTTCTCCTCCTTATTTACACGAATTGTCACAAATTACACACTAATTGTCACAAATTTTAGATTTGTGTCTATTTGTGTGAAATTCGTGTTAATTTGTGCCCTCTATACCCAGGGTCTTTTTATTTATCTCAATACGGGCTTTCTGACGCAGCCCCTCCACCCATATCTCAAAAGCCCGGGCCTGTTTCTGGCGCAAGAGCTGCCATTTAATTTCTTTATAGACCTCGGATAGGGGTTTCTCAACCAACCCTCTTTCTTTCATCTCGTTATAATAGGTTTCGATCTCACGGTCGTTAACCTGGGTCTTAGAAGCAAATTCGTTGCTTTTCTTATCAACCACGAGCTTCAATAAGCTCTGCTCGTAGAACCGTTCAATTGCCTTAAGAAAGTCCTTCTCGCGATTCATGCCCAGGCGCTCTGCCTCCTGCAGGATTAATTTCCGGCTCACCAGATTCTCCAGGAACTTCTCTTTTTGATTCTCCGGTCCCAGGAGGCTCGCCGGCGCCTCTTTGAATTCTTGTTCAAATTCCTGGGCGGACATCTGAAAATCATTCACCTTGATTGCCAGTTTTATTGACTTCGTTTTCTGCTCACAGCCATAGATGACTAACAGAACACCCAGACCGATGCTGATAAGGATATAATTTTGCTTCATTTTTACACCTCCCCTATAATAAGTGTGGGTTGCTCAAAACTATTTCTTCTCACTTCGCCTTCCTCTGGCAAGCGATTTAAGTACTTTTAGCGGAATTTCCGGAACGCCTGAAATGATTATGCCTTATCTCGGATACGGTAGCCATATAGTTTTGTGATATTTAATATACCAGACGTTACAGGCTGTGTCAACGCAAAAAGGGCAGGAGAAAAATAAACAGGGGCGAATTTTCTCGCCCCCTTCTACTTATGCGTAATGGGGGGTATTAAATTTAAATATTTCTCAAATAGCGTTTAATATCATCATGGTCACCAGCAAGAACAAACTCCACTAAATCTCCCTCCCATTTGAAGAGAATTCTTGCTTTAAGTCCCTTGCGAATCTCCTAAAAATTTTCTTGGAGGCGCTTTAAACCTATTCCTTTATGTACTATTCTATCGCGAGATAATATATCAATCGTCTGAATAGCAATTCTCTTTAATTCTTCTTTCTCTGGGCTGGAAAAAAATTTAATGGACCTATCAAAAGAGGGCTTAAATTCAAATCTCATAAAGCCTCAATATGTTTCCTGGCTTTTTTGACGCTTTTATAAACTTTCCCTTTTGCAGAAGCTAATCTTTCAATTTTCTCCCATTCCTGAGGAGAGTACGGCGACTTAACAGTTACTCTGCAGGGAAGCATGGTTATGCCTTGCTTACTTATCCCGAAGGCTATCGAGGCGCCTGCCTCTAAATGCAGAATCTTTCTAATGCGATTAGGAATGGTAACCTGCCCCTTCGATGTAAGTTTGGCAGTTTCAACTATGGTCATCTTCGCACACCTCCTTCTATTCTTACTTCCTTACATTCTTACTTCTATATAAAGTATAGCCCGGCTAAGGAACAATGTCAAGGATAAAAAAGGGGCGAATTTCTTCGCCCCCCTTCATCTTTAGTAGTGGGTTTATTTCATCTTTTGGCTATGTTCTTTTAACCACTCAGATATAGATTTCTCTTTCCTTGTCTTATCAGCTATTTCCACCACAAATTTATATCTCTCTTCCAGTGGGGCTTTAATTTCATAATCGTTAATATTCAAAAAGATCCTCATGGCCATATAGCCGGTGCGCTTATTTCCATCAATGAAGGGATGATTTAGGATAAGAGAATGTCCAAGGCAAGCTGCCTTTGAAAAAATATCGGGATAAAGATCTTCTCCTCCAAAGGTAGCCTGGGTCTGGCTACAGCAGACTCAAGTAGCCCCATATCTCTTATCCCTTGCAATCCACCTATCTGCTCTATTACCTCATTGTGAATAGCTAAGACCTGATTTATGTTGAGATAATTCATGAAGTGGCTAACCTCTTGAGAAGCTCTTTATCCTCCTTGACCTTTTTCTTTACGAGACTAAGGAAACCTCGAGAGACAGTTCTTTTACCTAACGTTTTGATGAGTATGTCTATTGCCTGTCTGACTAATACAGCTTGAGGAATATGGGTCTTCTCTGAGATATCCTGTAAAGTCTTTACTTGCTCTGGTGTGAGCTTAGTAGAATATTGAACTGTGGACATTGCTATCACCTCCATATTGAAGTATATCATGACAAGTCTTGTCTTGTCAAGTTTTATTTTGGGAGACGGCTCGGCCGTGTAAAAATAAAAAAGGGGGGCGAATTTCTCCGCCCCCTTCATTAATTCGTGGTAATTCGAATAAAATTCGTGGTAATTCGTGTATTATCTACCGCTCCTTCTGCGAATTTCCTCCTCAATAAACTCATAAGCGCCTTCTTCTAAGACAAACTGGTCAAATGCCGACCAGTCCACATCAGTCAGGGGATGGTAGAAGAACACCGGACCTCCCGGAGTAAAGGGATTATTGTAACGGGCTAAATTCTCCAGCATCGGCAGAATCATTCTCCAGAACAATAGATAGGAGCTCTGAGAGATGAGCTCGGGGGAAGGCCCTCCTGCGCCGGCAGGGGGATATATCTGAGTAGCGTTAAAATAGACAATGCCCGGAGGCAGGTTCCTGACTACCAATGTTCCCGAGGGAGTTGTTCCCGTAAGCACACCGCTTACCCCGCCAATAGCATTGCCGATATCTACGCTAAGATTTCCTGCGGAGAGAAGAACATCCAGCGGTTGAACTAAGTTGGCAATAACTCCTCCTGCCTGAAGCAGAGAATCCGCGCTGGCAATCAGATGCGGTCCCGGACCTAAGGCCAGGATTGAGCCACCCAGGGCGCTAAGATTAACTCCTCCGGTTAAGGACTCGATAGTTCCGCTAAGCACAGATATTGCCCCGGTGGAAGTAGTAAAGTTAAAATTTCCACCCGTGGTAATTGAACCTAAAACACTTGAACCATTGGCAGTTATGGTTGCCGAACCGGTTGCGGTCAATTCATCTATATCAATGCCATCTAATTCCTCAATATAGATATCCGCTCCTTCACCTGTAGTCTCGGCAGATAAATTATCCACCGCTGTATTTAAGTAATTCCCGCTTGTCCCGATGCCAGTAACTGCAACCAGGCTTAAGGTGTTTGCATAAATCGTATTTGCTTCCTCAAGGTCTCTAATCCAGCCGCCGGCAGTAATCACCACATCGCCGCGGTTGCCGGCTGGCCCTGCCGTGACTACGTCCACTACGAGATTATCCGTCTCGTTGATATATATCCCTGCGCCCGCTCCTGTGGTTGCCGCGTTTAAGGTAGTAACTGTGGTATCCAAGAGATTGGAACTTGTGCCAATACCGCTTACCGCAGACAGGCTAAGCGTAGCTGCAGTAATATCATTCGTCGCATTGTCATCGCTTATCGCTCCTGTAGAATTTAAGGTTATATTGCCTGTTGTAGTGAGCGCGCCGCCGGTAAAGTTGATATTTCGACCGGCAACATTAGTAGCTGCTAGAGTAAGATTATCGTTGCCAGCATTTAAGGTACCCGAATTAACATTAACTACCCCTGAAGTGTTTCTTATCTGAACAGTCTGGGTTGAAGCTCCTGCAGTGCTTAAGGTGATAATCTGGGAGGTGTTTAAATCCCCACTTGTTTCATCTATATAAACATCGCCTGCTGACCCAATACCTGAAGTACAAGGGCAAATCCCTCCCCCCTCTCTCTCAACTCGTGCATGTTTAACCCGATGTTTTATTTGCTTGAAGTAGATAGGGAAATATTATATAATTCTATGCAAGAAATCATAGGCCTTCAGATTCGCAGAGGGGACTAAAAAGATACCATGTATACAGAATATTTTAAATGGAAGGAGAACCCCTTCAACGTTACCCCCGACCCTGCTTATTTATTTTTAAGTCACCGACACACAGAGGCGCTAAACCATCTGCGCTACGGCATAGAATCGCGTAAAGGATTTATTCAGATTACGGGCGAGATAGGAACCGGTAAAACCACTATCTGCCGTGTCCTCTTAAACAGCCTTAACTCCTCTACAAAAACTGCTCTTATTCTCAATCCTGCCCTTTCGGAACTTCAACTCTTAGAAAACATCTTGGAGGACTTCCATATCCCCATCACAAGACGCAGCCGTCTGAGTATGGTCAAGGCACTCAACCGATTTCTGCTTGATGAACTGGCAAAAGGCAACAACTGCATATTGATAATCGACGAGGCACAGAATATTAAACCACTCCATCTGGAACACCTAAGACTTCTCTCTAATTTAGAGACGGAAAAAGAGAAATTATTTCAGATTATCCTGGTGGGTCAACCTGAATTAAAAGAAAAACTTAACTCCCCAGAATTGAGGCAACTACGCCAGCGCATTACCGTGCGTTACCATATTCAACCTTTAGAAAAAGAAGAGGTTCCTTTATATATCAGACATCGCTTAAAAGTAGCGGGAAACGAAGAATCGGTAAATTTTGAACCTCAGGCGCTGGAACAAATATATTGCTACAGCCAAGGTGTCCCCCGCTTAATTAACGCCCTCTGTGATAAGACATTGCTCTGCGCCTATAGTCGTGAAACAAACAACATAGCTGCCGAAATCGTCAAAAAAGCTATAGACGAATTAGAAGGGATTATAGCATGAGTATAATCAGCGATGCCTTGAAAAAGGCACAAGAAGAAAAAAGATTGTCCACAAAATCAAAGGTTGACCCTTCTTCAATGCTGCCGTTGCAGGGCGTAACAAAAACAGCGAAAAAATCAAAGAAAGGACAAAAGGTTATTTTTTCTCTAATGTTAATTTTAGCCGTCAGCGGGATTGTGTTTTTCATCATAACCAAGAAATTATCCTTCCCCCCCGATGATCTCTTTGCGAAGTTAAGAGGCTCGGTTCATGATAAAGAAGAGCTAATCCCGACCAGCAGCAGGCCAGCGACGGCTACACTGGCAGAGGTACCAGGACATAAACAAGAGGGCCAAGAATTCCTGCTCTCGGGAATATTATTCGATAGCACCAAGCCGCTGGCGATAATAAATGGGAAAATGGTCGGTCTGGGTTCGCAGATTGGCGAAGCCAGAATTCTGGACATACAACCTTATAGCGTTAAACTAAGCTATAAAGGTGAAGAACTCGTCCTTCACTTACAATAGTTCTTGCTGAGAAAGCCTAGGGTTTCTTTTACGTTAACTACAATAAAATGTTTAAAAGCCAAAGACGCTCAAAAGGCATAACCCTTATTGAATTAGTGATAATATTGGTTCTGCTTGCGATTTTATCGGTAACGACCATGGTCAAGTTTGTAACCTTTGACAATATAAAGGTAGCCGCATCTGCAAGTAAAATGTCTGCTGATATTGCCTATGCCCAACAATTAGCTATTACTACACAGGTATTCCACGGGGTACGTTTTGATACTGCCAATAACCTCTATTTTCTATTCCGGGGTACCCCCGCCACTAAGATAAAAGACCCTAATAATCGCCCAAATGATTACATTGTAGACTACGATACTGAACCGGAGATAAGCGGAGTAACCATAAATACGGTAAATATCAATTCTACATCGGGAATTGTCTTTGATGCTTTGGGCAGGCCTTATGACGGCAACTATAATCTATTGTTTTCGGGGGGGAGCATAAACCTGGTATGCGGAACAAACTCAAAGAACGTAATCATCAGTCCAGAAACCGGAAATATAAGCTGGTAGAATGGCAAATGGCAAATCCCGAAAGTAGTACTACTGCGAAGAAAAACATCGGGATCCCGAAGCGTCTCTTAAGAAGCAACTTCATTCGGGATAGCAAATGGTAAATAGCTTTTTGATTTTTGATAAAATATGAAAAATAATAGCGGTTTTAGTTTAATTGGTCTGGTAATCTTTATGGTAGTAGCAGGAATTGCCCTGCCTCCTCTCTTAATCATTGCCTATAACTCTGTTCAGAACTCCGTAGCTACCGAAGTAATGCTTAACTCTGTCAACCTGGCAAATGAAAAAATGGAGGACTTAAAAACGCTTTCTTTTACCAATCTGGTAAATCAAACAGGGTCTTTCTCCGGAGCATTTAGCCAATACAGCTATTCTGTAACGGTTTATTATGTCAGTCCCCCTAACTATGACCTAAGCGTTAACCCCACGGTAACCAATTATAAACGTGTTGTGGTGGTAGTAACCAATAATATAGTATCTGAGATGCAGTCAAATTTAGTCACCCTCATCTCAAAACCATAATAACAAATCTGGCATGAGAATGTCTAATTATCTAAAGGCATTTAGCCTGATCGAGATGGTCATCGTCATGATTCTGGTAGCCATCCTTGCCCTGTTTTTAGCCGGCGTAATAAATAAGGGAGTGGAATCCTGGTATTTTGTGGTAGACAGAGCCGATTTGATGACCCAGATGCCCTACGCCCTGAACCGCATAGTCCGTGAATTAAGATATATCAAAAACCCAACCAGCATAACTATTGCAACCTCAACCGTCATCGCCTTTATCGATATCGACAATAACTCCGTAACCTACAACCTCTCTGGAACAACCGTTTACCGTAACGGCATCCCGCTGCTTTCGGGGGTAACAAATTTTACCTTGCAATATTTAGATAATAATGGTAACATAATATCTATTCCAAGGGTCAGCCCTTCGCCGACAGATATCCGTAAGATAAAGGTATCCCTAACCACCAACAAAGGCAATAATCCTGTGAATATGCAAAGCATGGTTAGGCCGCGCAATATATAGAAAAGGAGATGCGATGCAGAAAATAATACAGGCAAAAGCGCAACCGCAAAGAACTCAAGATGTATCCGAGAGAAGCGCGAAGAGAAACTTAAACGTAAGGGGGGTTTCGCTTATTGCGGTTATACTTACACTCATGTTTTTTGCTATCTTTGGTTATGCTGCTTTATCGATGCTTTCCTCAACCACACAGAGGTCCTCGGATTATCTGGATTCGGAAAAGGCATTCCATATTGCCGAGGCAGGATTCCAGGTTGCCTTAAGGCTAGTCAAGGAACAATGGGATTGGACAGGGGGGACCTGGAAAAGCGGATTTAATTTTTCCGCAGTTCGGGCAGGAAGCGTGGGGGGCGGAACCTTTTCTTTAAGCAGCGTTACTCCTGTTTCTAATCGAAGTGTCTCCGTAACCTCAACCGGACTATACAACCAGGCACAGCGTAAAACAAGCGCCTTGATTGAGAAATCCCCCGGGGCGTTGGATGTAGCCTTATATACAAACAGCGATATAGAAGTTGGTGGAAATGCACGCATAAATGGGGAAATTATGCAAACCAACCCCAATGCAACGATAGAAATCCAGAAGCCAGAAAATGTCCCTGGTAAACAATGGTACGATACGCACGGTTTCATCCCTACCATTGATATGGAACGTGTAAAATCCAATGCCGAGAACGCGGGTCTCTATTTCCCCAACGGCATCGGTCCTTCACAATCAAAGTCGTTAGACGGTAAAACCGGCTGTATATATAGCGAAAAGGACGCGAAGATAACAGGCGGCACAATTGGCACTACAAATAATCCTGTATTTCTCGTTGTTAAGGGAAACCTTACGTTAGAGGGAAATATCGTTATTACTGGTCTTATATATGCTAAGGGAGAAGTAACCATCGTAAAAGGCAAACTAAGAAGCCAACCGAGCTTCACGGGTGGTAATGCCACTGTAAAGGGAGAGATAATTTCAGGTAATATCAACGAGTTTAGCGGCAGTTTCAGTCTAAGCTATCATCCCTGTGTCCAGCAATTTATCTCCTATATCACTAACGACCCTTCCTCAACCACAGTAACTACCTCTAACTGGAAAGAGGTTTATTGAATATCAGCAAGAAGGCATCTTCTAACACAGGTATACGCAGATTTCATGCAGATGGTCGCGCAGGTTATCCCGTTGCTAAAATCCGCGTGAATCCGTGTTAGACTTGCGAAAATCTGCGTTGTTTTAGATGAAGTTTTTCAGCAAGAAATAAATTGTGACGAAAATGGACAGACCCATTGAAGAAATCCTGCTCAGCGAAGGACTCATCACCCAAGAACAATTAGAACACGCTTGCCGGGAAGCCCAGAAAAGCGGGATGGATATCGAAAGTACGCTTATCCGTCTTGGCTTCGTTACGGAAGATATTATCGTAAGTACAATTGCCACGCTTACTTCTATCCCTTATATAAAACTGGAGAATTATCTTATCGACTCTGAGGTAATCAACCTTGTTCCCGAGGAGTTAGCCCGCAGACATAAACTAATCCCCCTCTTTAAAATTGAAGATAATCTCACCGTGGCAATGGCAAATCCTCAAGACATCATTGCCCTTGATGAGTTAAGGATGAGGACGAATTTTAAATATATTGACACCGTAGTCTCCAGTAAATCCGAGATTGAGAATGCTATCAATCAATATTACAGTAAGTTGGGAAGCATAGAGACAATAATTGAAGGTATCGATATCTCTAAGCTGCGTAAGATTCCGGAAGAAATAGACCATCAGCGTCTTGCCGAGATATCCGAAGAGACACCAGTGATAAAACTGGTTAATATGCTGATATATGAGGCGGTTAAGTCAAAGGCGAGCGATATCCATGTTGAGCCGGAGCAAGATGTCTTAAGGATACGCTACCGTATAGACGGAATTCTCTACGAGGCATACAAACTACCCCACCACCTGCTGGGTTTGGTTACCTCACGTATTAAGATTCTGGCGGGGCTTGATATTGCCGAACGTAGAAAACCCCAGGACGGCCGTCTCCGCATGGATATGGAAAATCGAGAAATAGATATCCGTCTCTCCACCTTTCCCACTATTCACGGAGAAAACCTGGTTTTAAGGATTCTCGATAAGTCCAGTGTTCTGCTAAATTTAAGGGATTTGGGATTCAGCGAACGGGATTTATCTAAATTTAACTCCCTCATACGCTCGCCTTACGGAATAATCCTGGTCACCGGTCCCACAGGAAGCGGCAAAACCACCACTCTCTACGCGGCGCTTTCCGAGATTAATTCCCCAGAGGTAAACATCATCACCATAGAGGACCCTGTAGAATATCAGATTCCTCTCATACGCCAAACGCAGATTAACCCTAAGGCAGGATTAACCTTCGCCACGGGTTTAAGAAGTATCCTGCGTCAGGACCCCGATATCGTTATGGTAGGAGAAATCCGTGACGTAGAAACCGCCGATATTGCTACCCAGGCGGCACTCACCGGACATCTCGTCTTTTCTACCCTGCATACCAACGACTCTTCAGGCGCCCTTACACGTCTTATCGATATGGGAGTGGAACCTTTCCTAATATCCAGTTCGGTCATTGGCGTAATCGCCCAGCGTCTTGTCCGTATTATATGTTTCCACTGTAAAGACGAATATGTCCCTCCGTCGAACCTGCTTAAAAGTCTAAAGTTAGAGGGGCAGAAGGATTTAAGATTTTATAAAGGAAGGGGTTGTGATAACTGTAAAGGAACAGGCTACACAGGTAGACGCGGCATATTTGAGATTTTAATGGTGGACGAAGAGATACGAAAGTTAATCATCTCCAAGACATCGGCTGATGCGATAAAACAAACCGCCATCCAATCAGGTATGACCACGCTTATGAAAGACGGGATAGAGAAAGTAAAAAGGGGGATGACTACTTTAGAGGAAGTTATCCGCTTGACGCATATAGAGAAGTAAATGAAGCCATGGGTTATGGAGTTCGCAGGGCAAGATAACTTATTTGTTTTGCCTGAATTTAAATATGGCAACATACATCTATCGTGCACGGGATAAATTCGGAAGGATTCTGAACGGTAAACTGGAGGCTCTGTCTGAAATATCTGCAGGTGATAAACTCCAGATTATGGGATTGACACCTCTGAATGTCAAACCTGAGAAACTCTCTTTTAAAAAAATAGATCTCGGCCTTAGCCTCTCCTTCAAAAGAATAAGAAAAAGCGAAATTGTCCTTTTTAGCCGTCAACTTTCTGTTCTGATGGACGCAGGGGTTCCCATAATTAATTCTCTGGAATCCCTTTCTCAACAGATTGGAAACTATTATTTTAAACAAATAATCGGGGAGATTATCTCAGACATCCGCGGAGGGATGAGCTTTTCTAATGCACTGGGGAAACATCCTAAGCATTTCGATGCCCTTTACAGAAGCATAGTTAAGGCAGGAGAGGCCTCGGGCAAGTTTGACGAAGCCCTTGACCGTCTGGCAACCATGGGTGAGCATGAGGAGGAAATGCAGTCGCGTATCCGTTCGGCAACGATGTATCCTATTATCGTTATCACCGCTCTCGGCTCGGCGTTTATATTAATGGTTACCTTCGTCCTGCCCCGTTTTGCCAAGATATTTAGCCGCTTCCATACCAAGCTCCCCCTGCCCACCCGAATACTTTTAGCTATCAACCACATCTTTACTCACTACGGACTGCAATTACTTGTGGTTGCGGCTATTTCCATTATTTTACTGGTTAGGTTCTCTAAAACCAGGCACGGGAAAGCCATCTTTGACCGGCTGAAACTAAAAACGCCCGTATTTGGTCCGCTTATTTTAAAGATAACCTTATCCCGTTTTACCCGCATTACCGCCAGTTTAATCAAAAGCGGAATTCCCATTATCCAGACCCTGGATTTGGTAGGCCAGACTATCGGCAATACCGTCTTGACTAAGGCAGTTGAAGATATCAAAACAGAGATAAATGCCGGTGAGGCAATGAATGAGGCAATGAATAAAAATAAGATTTTCCCGCCGATGGTCGTGCAGATGGTCTATATCGGAGAAGAAAGCGGAAAATTAGACGACCTTCTGATTAAAGTATCCGATTACTACGATTATCAGGTGAACTATATAATAAAAAACCTGACCACGCTGTTAGAGCCGATACTGCTCTTAGTCCTGGGAGGCGCGGTTTTGTTTATGGCACTTTCGATATTTCTTCCTATGTGGAATTTGATCTATCTTTTTAAACGCTAAAAGACCCTTTAAATACCCAACTACACTACTCTTTTATCCCCTCATCATTAATCCTCTCCCCATAGGGAAGAGGGCAGAGGCGAGGGAGGAGATCTTGGAAACGCATGATTTAAAATATTTGTAAACCAAGTTTATTTTTGGTATAATCTATACCGGGCATATATGACGAAAGGAGGTGAGATAGAAGATGTTTAAGAAAAGTGGTTTTACCTTGATTGAGCTGGTGATCATCATTGTAATTATCGGCATCTTGGCAGCGATTGCCATTCCCAGGTATCTGGATTTGCAAAGGGAAGCCAGAATATCTGCCGAGCAAGGAACCGTAGGCGCAGTACGGGCAGGCATTCAGATTTATTTGGGAAAAAATAAAATGCTTCCTGCTTCGTTAACCACAGCTACTGTTTTCGATGTTGTGCTTAACGAAACTCCCGATGGCTGGTCGGGAAGTGATGCTGGATACACCGGTCCGGCAAGCGGAGTTTATGCGTATGATTCTACGAACGGATCATTCACATGTATTTCTGAGCCTACTGGCGAGGCTCCTTAAACTTCATGAAGAAGAATATCTTAGCCAAAAAAATCAAAAATAAAGATATCCTATCTGTCGACCTTGATGGAGATATAAATTCTTTAGTGTATGCCAGGAAAGATAACTCTGGCATAAATCTCCGCGGACTGAAAGTTATTGAATTGATAGGGGTAAGAGCCGAAGAAAAAGAAGATTACCTTACCCAAGAAATAGTCCGTGCCCTCAAAGAGTTCCAGGTCTCTGCGCGGGGAGTATATGTTTCCTTTCGCGGCCCTTCTCTCTGCTTAGGTAGACATATACTCCCTCCCATGCCTACCTCAGAAATCCCCAATGCCTTACTCTGGCAGGTTAAAGGTAAAGTTTCTTTTCCTCCTGAGGAAATCATTCTGGATTTTGACTTTATCAAACAGGTCCAGGAGACCGACGGTACCAGAAGCAACCATTACCTGCTGGCGTTTGCGCAGAATAAGGAGGTTGAAGAGGTCTGCAATTTTATGGAGAAATGTAAACTCCATCCTGTAAAAATAAATATCTCTCCTTTCAGCAACGCCCACCTCCTCAATCTGGCTCGAAACTTAGAGATGGAAAAAATCTATGCTATTCTTGAGCTCGGCTGGCAGTCAAGCAATATCTCCTTCTATCGGCAGAAAAAACTAATCTTTCCCCGTATTATACCCACAGGAATAAAAAGCTTCATCCATACACTCCAAACCTCAATAGTATATAACGGTAATCATATATCCTTAACCGAAGAAAAGGCCTATAAGGCCTTAAAAGAGGTAGGTATTCCCGATGGACATTCAGGCGAATGGGAAGGATTTCCCCTTTCCCAGTTAACCGTCTTGATGCGCCCGGGATTAGAGCGCCTGTCTATGGAATTAAACCGCTCGCTTCAGTATTTCTCCTCCACCCTCAATGAAGGAGATGTAGAAAAGATATTTGTTTCGGGAATAGGATCGGCTATAAGCGGGATGGTTAAATTCTTATCCCAGAACACAAGCCTGCCCATTGAACCGCTTAAAGTTGAGACGAGCGGTATAACTGTCTCCTCTCGCGATAGCGCCATCGCCGGCCCGGCAATCGGCAACATGCTTGCTAGGAGTTCTAAAGCCAACTTGCTTCCCAAAGAATACCGCCTGGCAGAAATCAGAGGTCTAAAAAATGTCCTGTGCACCGGTTCTGTTATCATCTCCATATTTTTTCTTGTTTTTTCCTTTACGTCGATTTCAAAGACAATGGTCTATAATAGACGCCTCCCTTTCTTCCGGAAGCAAAAAGAAAGTTTCGCTAAGCTTAAAAAAATAGATATAGAGCTCAAGGCGCGTTTAAAAGCAGAAACTCTCATCAGGGAAGGCGACATCAATTTTTCCTGGGTCTTAAAAGAAATCTCCCGAATAATGCCTTCTAACGTGATGCTTAGCGAGTTTAATCTTGATAATGAAAAAAGACTCCTTGAACTTAAAGGGATAATCTTTTATACTAATTTTCCTGAAAACACCCTGACTACAATCATCCGTCAAATAGAGGGTTCGCTTATTTTAAAAGACGGCCGACTTGATGCGATGAGAAAAAACCCTGATTCGCCTGATAAAACGGAGTTTAAACTCATCATAGGATTGCGATGAAACTTAAATTGCCGGTAAAAAAATACCGCGGGCTTCTTCCCTTATTAATATTCCCCCTTATGCTCCTCTTTGTCTATTCAGGAATATATCTGCCATCTCATAAAAAATTGCTATCACTCAAAAACGAATCCAAAGAATATGAAAATACCCTAATCCAATTCGACATCACGAAATCTGATTTATCAGAGAAGGAGATACAAGAGGCCTTGGAAGCCTTGGCGGGAAGACTGGGGGAAACAGAAGGCAGGCTTTCCCTGCTTGAGACCGAATCTATCAACAATATCTCAAGGCTCTGCCATAAACTTAATATTGAGCTGGCGTCAATTTCTCCCGGAAAAAAAGAAATTGCTCAGGACCTGAAGAAAAAGAGTATCGCCGTGGGCGAAAGAAATCTATTCAGGACACCTATCAAGCTTAATCTAAGAACAAATTTCGCTCATCTCATGAAATTTGTTGAGGAGCTACCCGGGCTTCCCAACACAGTTAAATTAGAGAAAATGACAATTCGCAAGGCAGATGGTCTTATGTTTGAATCGGATAACCTCAAGGTGGATTTAGAAATATCGGTCTATAATCTTTCTCGAATAAATATCTAAAAGATGATAAAAACAAATAATCAGCGAATAATCATTCTTTTTATATTAATTATTATCCTGGCCTTAAGCATCCTTTCCAGTGTATTCAGGGTCAGGGCAAGGATAAATAAACGTCGCAAGGTAGCCATGCGGACCACCACCGACAGGCAAGGTGAGAAAACGCTCCCCACCCCGGCCGATATAGAGAAAACCTTTGCCTCTATTAAGAAATTCAAGGACCCCTTTGTCTTAGGCGGTCCGTTAAAAGAAGAAAAGGAAAGCAAATTTGGTGAAGATGTGTTTAAATTAAGCGCAATTTTATGGGATGAGACCCAGCCAATGGCTATAGTTAATAGCCAGGTTGTTGAGGTGGGCTCAGAAGTAGACGGAGCAAAAATCATCTCAATTGAAGAATCTAAGATAAAATTGAGTTCGGATAACCAAATTATTGAACTGAAATTAGAAACGCTGGAGAATAAAAATGTTTTGTTCAAATAGAGATGCAGATTCTCTTCCACCTCAGCGGGGAGAGGAAGGGGTGAGGGGAGAAGGTTTCACAAATGAAAGAGGGATAAATCTGCCCGCCAATGCTTCGTTTTGCGAAGCAAATCTATGGGGGTTTAACTATTCCCCGCTGCTTCGTCTTGCTGCCAAAAGCAAAACGGCGGGGGATCATTAAGGGAGGTGTAGAGATGTTAAAAAGTAGAGGGGCAAAGATGTTTTTGAGCACGGTAATGGTATTTTCTCTTATACTAATTCAACAACGGATTCTAAATTCGGCAGAAAACGATACCTCTTCTCAGCAGGTAGTAGGAGAAATATCCGAAACCAAAACAGGAAATCTCACTATGAATTTCAAGGACGCCGATTTGCGGGCAGTTCTTGAACTTCTTGCCTATAAAGGCGGGGTAAACATAATAGCCGGAAAAGAAGTAACTGGAACGGTAAATGTGCGACTCGTGGATGTCCCTTGGGAAAAAGCATTAAAATCAATA
Source organism: Candidatus Omnitrophota bacterium (assembly GCA_037442605.1). Lineage (GTDB taxonomy): Bacteria > Omnitrophota > Gorgyraeia > DTHP01 > DTHP01 > JBBIPY01. Next base: position 8,896 of record JBBIPY010000003.1, on the reverse strand, counting down.
CTTAAAATAAACAACTACGGCTACGAGCGGGAAGGCAACATCATCACCGTAACCAGCCTTGAGAAACTGGCGAGCCGCAGTAAGGCCGAGTCGGAGCTTTCCGATATCCAGCCCATCATTACGGAAATATTTAACTTAAAGAGCTTGGATGCCAATGACGCAAAGACGGCAATCACCCCCCAGCTTTCTCCCCGGGGTAAGATTTCCGTGGTGCAGGTCAGGGGCCAGCGCGGCTGGGCTTTTGGCGGAGAGAGCGGGCTGGCAAAACGGGAGCGCCTTACCACGACAGCAACTACCACAACCGAGGGAAAATCGAAAATACTGATTGTCTCCGACATCCCTCCGGTTATCGAGAGAGTAAGGGATATCATTAAGGGTATTGATATAATGCCCCGTCAGGTCCTCATTGAAGCCAAGATAATCGAAGTAAATCGCGATAAACTCAAGGATTATGGGCTGGACTGGGGAACCGGAACCACCGGCGCAGAATCCTCTACTCTAACCCATATAGGAGTTACCCGTAAAGAACAGGGAGGCAAAGAGACCGGCAGCGTTGCCGGACACAGCCTGGGGTCGCAGAATAAACCTTCTGTGTTTGACCCCAAGACCTCGGGCATCTCCGGAGTCATACCATTCGATACCGGGTTACAACTCGCCTACAGAAAACTTACCGGCGCGCAGTTCGAGGTAATATTACATGCCTTAATGGAAGATGTGCAGGCAAATACCCTCTCTTCTCCCCGCATTATGACCATCGACAATCAGGAAGCCACCATTCTGGTGGGAACAAAATACCCTATATTAAGAACCAACGTTGCCGGGACCGATACAACAACCACTACTTCCACTTTAGATTATTATCAAGATATCGGCATACAGCTGAACGTAGTCCCTCAGATCAGCGCTGACAACCACATTAATATGATTATTCACCCGGCGGTAACCTCAATTGCGGAATATCTAACGGTTGAGGGAAGCGGAAATATAACCCTTGCCAAATATCCCGTCATTACCACCCGCGAGGCCGAGACGCAAATCCTGATGAAAAGCGGTGAAGTCATAGTTATCGGAGGATTGCTTAAAGATGTCTTAAAGGAGGGGAAAATCGGTATTCCTCTCTTAAGCAGCATTCCCCTCATAGGACTTTTATTCCAGAGAAAAACCGTGGACACTGAAAAAATCGACCTCGTTATCTTCCTCCGCGCCTACATTATCGAATCGGCTATTATGAACGAGGCAGAACAAAAAGCAGCCGCTAACATAGATTCCGCTGAAGCCCTGAAGAAAGAGGAGGTAGTCCTGAAGAAAAAACAGGGGAAGGGTCTTATTGAACGCTGGCGCAGGCTGTTTCAGGACTAGTAACAAAGATTACGCAGATTGAGAAGCGAAGATTAGAGAGATTACAAACTACAGGCAGCCCTCCTTGGCTAAACCCTCTCCCCTCCGGGGAGAGGGTAAGGGTGAGGGGGAAATCTATTTTTCAGTAGTGACTAATTATTCTTAATCAGTCTCCTTATCTTGGCAATCAATACATCCGCCTCAAAGGGTTTCTTCATATATTCTTCCACTCTATAAGAGAGACACCTTTCGCGGTCTTCTTCCTGGGCCATAGCGGTCAAAACAATTACCGGGATATCTTTATAAATTTTGTGCTGCTTTATTGTCTTACAGAGTTTAAAGCCATCCCATTTAGGCAACATTAGGTCCAGAATTATCAAATCAAAGGTTTCTTTATCCAGTCTATTTAAGGCCTCTAGTCCATCACGCGCAGAGACAACGCTAAAGCCCTCTCTGGTAAGAATAATCTCTAATGTCTTTACGATATCCTCTTCATCCTCTATAAGAAAAATCTTCTTTCCCATTATCTGTTGCTTTTCCTTAAATCAACTGGTAATAAAACATAAAACCTGCTTCCTTTATTTACCTCGGATTCAACCCGCACCTTTCCCCTGTGCCTGTGGACAATCTCCCTGACAATAGTCAGGCCTAACCCTATACCTTTCTTAGAGCCCTGGGGTTCCTGCTGGCTTACCTGGACAAAGGCTTCAAAGATTCTTTCCTGCTCTTCTTTCGGTATCCCGCAACCGTTGTCGGCAACCGCTACCTTTATATTTGACTCTTCGGGAGCAAGGGAAATTTCAATCTTTCCCGAGGCAGGGGTAAATTTTATGGCATTGTCAACTAAATTAATAAACACACGCCTCAATTGCTCATGTTCACCCCAGAGAGAAGAATCTTCTTTCATAGGATGAAGACTTATACCTATGTTCTTCTCTGAGGCCTGATTACTCAAAGCATCCACGACCTCTTGCAGAAGGTAATTCAATTCGAACTTAGTGCGACTGCCCTGAAGAGAGCCGCGCTCGATGCGCGCCGTATCCAGCAGGTTATCAATCATAATTGCCTGGCGTTCTATATTTTTCTTTATAATGTCCATATACTCATTGACCGCCTTACTATCTCTGGTTTCATATTCAATTAACTTTAACGAATTAAGGATCGCCGTAAGCGGGGTCCTTAATTCGTGCGATACGGTAGCCACAAACACCGATTTTGCCTCTGAGAGTTCTTTAAGGCGCTTATTTGTCTTTTCCAGTTCATCTGTCTTTGCGCTGAGTTGCTGGTTTAATATCTTAAGGTTCTGGCTGTAAATTTCTGCCTGTTTTGTGGCTGCTATCTGATTGCGGTATAGATAATAGCCGAACACCGATAAAAGCGATAGGGCAAGTACTTTTGCCAAAACAATTGGCATCACAACCCGTGCGGTGTCGTAAGATACATGCGACTCCCAGTATAAATCACCCAGTAGAAATACCGAAACCGCAACTAACAAAACAGTAAACACCCGGGGCTGGGTAATAAATGTAAGTGATAGAGAAAAGGCAAGAAACAGCGGAGAGAAATAAAAAAACCAGACGCTATATTTGGGAAACCTGAGAATATAATAAATGATTAATATGCACGCCAGATAGACAAACGCCCTGATGATATTTCTTTTCCAGCGGACAATGCGTCTTGAAATAAGGCGGTCAAAAACGAAAATAAGAAGCAGAGAAGAAAAAATCGCTATAAAATGAATCCGTTCTATTCTTATAAGATGAGGTGATAGATTGAGTAATATAACGGCGGTAAATATTAGGAGCCAGATTAATAACTCGCTGAATTCTTTAACCTTCAGTAGTTTTTCTCTTGTCATCATTGCCCTTTGCCATTACTGTCCAAGTTAGCTCTTTTGACCCTTACCCTAAATCTTCTCTCCTTGGAGGAGAGGACAGGCCGCTAAAGGCGAGCCTCGCCTTGCTCGGCGAAAGCTGGCCAAAGGCGGGGGGGGTGAGGGATTAGGGATGCTTTCTGCTGGAAAGAATGATACTCTTTTCTTCTAACCAAGTCAATTAAAAAACAGAGTTCCTTTCCCCGAAGTTTGTATCAAAGCAGATAGAATTTGATTGCAAAGATTAAATTTAGATTATACAGATTAATCTTGGGAAAATTGGGGTTTTGTCTCGCACCGAATGCCCTACATTGATGGGACTCCTCGGCACAAGGTGGATTTGTTTGGGATTTGGGGTTTGAAGACAAAAGGAGAAATTTAACTATCTTACACTGATTATTTTTTAGATTCCCGCTCTATTTTCCCCGCGAGTAAATTCTCTATCGTCTGCGCCATCGTGCTGACATTAAACGGCTTGGTAATCCAGACATCCGCCCCCACTTCTTTAGCCAGTTGCTGTCCAGTTCTATCTGCACGGGCGCTGAACATGATAACCGGAATCCGGCTATATCTCTTGTCGTATTTAAGCAGACGGCATACCTTATAACCGCTTATCTCGGGTAACATCAAATCTAGTATAACAAGATCGGGACTGTCGCGATGGATTTTGTCCAGACCCTCTCTGCCATCATAGGCAATGCTTACCTCATATCCGTAGGATTCCAGACCCGTCTTAACTGCCTTTGTCACCTCAGGCTCGTCATCAACCACCAGGATTTTCCTCTTGGGTAGTTGGGGCATTATTTTTTCACGCCTTTATCCCCTCTAACCCTAAACCCTCTCCTATAGAGGAGAGGGTCGGGGTGAGGGCAAAATTATGTATCTCAACTTATAAGGTTCTTTCCGAACTCCTCACCCACTATCGCATTTTATACGCCGAGGGCTGAGGATTGGGAAGGGTTACCACAAAAGTGCTTCCTTCCCCGAGTTGCGAGGTTGCCGATATTTCTCCGCCATGCCTGCGCACAATTTCTCTGGAGATATAAAGTCCTAAGCCGTAACTTTCAAAATTATTTTCTATCGCTGCTCCTTCCCGATTATATTTATTGAAAATTTTATCCAGCGATTCCTCAGGAATGCCTATCCCCGTATCGGAAATGTATATCTTGGTTATATTGCCGATGGCCTCAAAGCGCACCTCCACTCTGCCGTTGTCTTTATTGTATTTTACGGCATTGTGCAGGAGATTGACCAGGACCTGGGTCAGTTCGTCCTCATTGCCCCATATCTTCAGTTCGGAATCGTAAGGGAACATCCCCCTGATCACCACCCCCTTGTTGCGCGCCAGGATATCCATGGAGTAGATCACATGTTTGGCGGTGGAGATAAGGTTGAAAAACTTCTCTTTGGCTTCTATTTCCTGGGAACCGTTCTTCACATAAGCCAGCCAATCATCAATCATCCTCCTCAGGCGTTCTGTGCTCTGCTTTGCCAATACGAGAAGTCTCTTTTGTCGCTCGTTTGTCGAAGCGGATATCTCATCCAGTAACATCTCTATGACCTCGTCAATTACCGTAATGGGCACCCTGAATTCGTGGGAGATATGAGAAACCAGCTCCTTTCTAATCTTGTCTAAGGCCTTATCCCTGCGCTGCTGACGGACGGTTTCAATAGCCGCAGCGGCAAAATCCGCTAATTTCGTCAATAGACTCAAATCGTCTGTAGTAAAGACCTCCCTGGAGGATTTATTATTCACATTAATTACCCCGATGACCCCGCTTCTTTCCTTCAGGGGAACGCTCAAAAGGGAGTTATTAAAATACCTTCCTTCTCTAAGCAAGAAACGCCCGTCTCTGGCAAGGTCTTCTATTAAAAGTGACTTACCTGTCCTTACCACCCAGCCGCTAACGCTTTGGGGTTCATCTTCCTCTTTTACGGCGGTATGTTTAATTATCTCCTCACCGATTCCCCGGGCGGATTTTATCCTTAAAATACCGGTTTCATCCTCTTTGAGTATGATTGACACAATCTCTACAGACATCAGGTCGGCGATTCTATTTACCAGTATATCCAGACATTCATCTAAATCTACGCAGGTAGTGGCTTCTCTGGCAACATAGTAAGCCGCTGACATCTCAAAGAGATATTTCTCAATAGCCTCCTTCTGCTGGCTTTTGATGTTGCCCGGGAGATTCCGGATATTTTCGTTTAGTTCATACTCCATCTTCAGTTCTCCATCAGTTCAGTAGCACGGGGTTACGGGTTTCCAATTTATGATAATTCGTGTTCTGTATTAACGTACCTCAATGTTTCCGCCTTGCAACGGTTCAGGTCCAATGCTTAAGCCTCCACCTACCCATAACTCAAGAGTATCCGGTTCCCGTTCCGCTCCCGAAGAAGTGATTGCTTTCAAATTACCTGGCTCACCGTTATCCACGACTTTTACCTCATAAGCCATACTTAACCAGGAAACTCGCGGTCTCTTGGCGCGACCAACACCGCTAAACTCTACAAAATTCTCCCCAATAACCACAGAGTCAACAGTCAGGGACTGGATATGTTCCTTTATCTCGTGGTCAACATAGTTAAATCCGCCAACATTAACCGGTTCAGCAGGGTCATTCAAGAACCCGTCATCCTCATTATCCGCAAATCCGCCCGTAACCTCCAAGAAGAAACCGAAGGTTCCCTTAAAAGGCTTACCTGTTTTGGGATTATTCCCCAGTGCAATGTAGCCCCCGCCATTGGCAAGGCTGTATATGAGAAGTCCGGGGTTAATATCGCAGGATGATGCGCCAAGATAAGAGGTTTCCGAACCTTCATAGGTCAAAACTAACCTATAACCTCCGTGTGATAGGTTAAAGGTATTGGTGACATATATTTTGCCTTCGCTATCGGTAGTTACCATATCACTGAATACCAGAGCATCTGCGCTATCATAAATCTCTACCTTCACCTCTTCACCCTCTACCGGCTCATCCAGCTCAGGGGTCGTATTCACCAAAGTTCCTAAGAAAAGGGTTGCGGTCCTACCCGAAACGCAGGAATCGCTTTCACAGATGAGGTTTGTCGGGTCAAGGCCGACGGCAACTGTAGTTACGCTTTCGCTTTGATTACCGACATTATCAATTGCCTTTGCCGTGGCAGTAATCGGACCGGCTGCATCTGCTGAGAACGGAGTAGTATCCGCATCACCACTTTCAAACTTTCCCGAAATAAGAGTAGCCAATAACTTCCAGAAGTCATCAAGGAAATTTCCGTTTCCTTCTTCAGGCTGGATTCCGGCAGTTGTCTTCACCTTCGCTCCCACTCCTTCAATTCCTGAAGGCGCGGGAGAGACGCCATTAATATCATCTAAGGCATCGCCGGGCAGATCATCTTGAACACCCGAGGCAGTAACTATAATTGGCTCAGGCACAAGGTATTCGCTTTTATCAAGCGTGAGGCTGCCAATTACCGGTGAGTTATTATCCACCATCACCATTTTATCGTCTGAACCCTCATTTGTAGCTAAGTCATCTGCACTTAATGTAATCTGATTGGGCCCGTCATTAGTATCATTGATGGTGTCGAAATCAGCCGTAACGTCGCATGAGTTTGTATCACAGGGTGTTACCGAAGTTCCTGCATTATAAGCAGTAATTACCAAATCCGTATCTGTAATACCTCCATCGTTAGTCGTTACCTTAATGGAAATACTACTAGGATCCAAATTAACATCGCTCACCGTCCCCTGAATCTGCACTTTCTGGCGGATGAAACATGTTCCTCCTATATCCACACAGGCAGGGTAGGAAGTCCCCTCCTTCACAATGGCATCAATACTTGCGCTCGGAGGAGTGGTGTCTACGGTCCAGGTGCGAATGGCAGGAGAGGAATCTTTATTATTTGCATTATCCACTGCCCTAACTTGAAAAGTATGCAAACCATCGCGTAGTCCAGTGTATTCTTTTGGGCTTGTGCAGATGTCAAAGCTTCCCCCGTTAATCTTACATTCAAAACCTGCTACTCCCGAATGAGCATCTGTACCACTGAATTCAAAGGTAGCGGAGTTGCTATTAGAAAAACTTCCCTCCGCAGGACCTGAGGTAATCGAGGTATCCGGCTCCGTGGTATCAATAAAGAAAGGTCCTAAATGCACTGTACTCGTCCAGTTCCCCGCGGTATCCCCAGTTCTTAAATGGAAATAGTGGCTATTCCCGCTTGCCAGGGCTGGGCTGGTTGCGCTATGCGGGTCAGTAGAATGCACTACATCAATAGTAGTATCAGGAACCGTCGCAGGATTAGTATCCCAGAGTATTGAATACCCTGCAACTGCTACATTATCAGTAGCGCCAGACCACCGCACATCCACAGTATTGTCATTTGACCAGGTGCTTACAGTATGGCTGGGGCTGGTTACTGTGGGGTTTGTGGGTGGAGCGGTGTCGGCAGCGGGAGGGGTATAATCAACTACTATATAAATCCGGGTAACCCTGCCTTCTCTTCCGGACTGAGATTGATTATGCCGCACTCCAAAATATATAGAGTTACCTTCCGTTTTCCAGTTATTGACTTCAGATACAGTCCAAGGTGAGGTTGTAAAAGGACTTATAGTCAAAACTCTTGATATAGTCTGATAGGTGTCGTTAGGGTTAATATTATCCCCAACTGATTCATCAGACGCAACTACTCCCTTATTGACTATCAAATTAATATTAGCCCCTGCGCTTTGCGCTCTCCTCGCCCTAACAGTCAAGGTTACCGAATTTATGGTTGACCCTGTCGGAACACCCGCACCCGGAAAAGCATATGTTTGCCTTTGCCCTTGGGTTGAGGATTTAATATAGCTACTATCTCCGTCATCTGAGGAAACTGCAGCCAATTTATCTGCCCCTGCACCCAGCGTCCACTGGTCAAAATTTCCCACAGCATTGGGGTTGAGCGTAACAGTGGCAGCGAAGACTGAGTTCAGCGCAAGAAAAATAACCGATGATAGGATAACGGTTACGGCTAAAAAACCACTAAAAAATCTCTTCATTCCAGACCTTTTTTTTGTTACAGTGTTACTGAAGAAGCGGCGCCTGTAGTTATCAAGTTGATTACATTTTTCGCTTTTCGCTTTGAGCTTTACGCTTCACTTACCAATTACGAATTCACTTCTTCGGTCCCTTGCCCGGCTTATCCTTTTCGTCCTCTTCCTGACCGGGTGGGGTCCAGTCATCGTCTTTCTTTTCCTGTCCAGGCGGTGTTCCGCCTTGTCCGGGCGGAGTCCAGTCATCACCTTTCTTCTCCTGTCCAGGAGACCCACCGGGTTTATTGCCGGTTGAACCGGTTCCGTTCGAGGTAACGGTAGAACTTCCCTCTCCCGAATGCCCGGAATTGTTATATCCATCCAGGGCGTCTTTCAAAGACAATAGATATGCTCTATCCGCAGATGGGTCCATCAAAGCAGCATCCGCATCCTCAATAAGACTGCCCGAGGGAGGCGCGGCACCGTTAGCGATATTCAATTTGGCGGCCAACAACTGCGCTGCCAGCATGCTATAGGGGTCTTTAGAATTAGCACCCCAGAATATCTCATATGCCTGTTCCGGTATTTCTATATGCACTCCGCCGATGGTAATTGTGTTCTCGGCTAAAATCTGCGCCAAATGGTCATAATGGGGATTGGTCTTCCAATAGCCGATAGTAAGCGTCCCCATG
>JBBIPY010000002.1:0-38809 GCA_037442605.1 Candidatus Omnitrophota bacterium | reverse complement strand
TGGAAATTCGCGTGAGCCTCGTTCAAACCAGGAACGAAGAGGCGAATTCGTGGGAATTCGTGTTATGAAACTGACCGGCGCAAAAATCTTAATCGAATCTTTACTCAAGGAAGGGGTAGAGGTTATGTTTGGCTACCCCGGGGGGGTGGTGCTGCCGATTTTTGATGTTCTTTATGACACCCCTTTGAGGTTTATCTTGACCCGGCATGAGCAGGGTGCAGCGCACGCAGCGGACGGCTATGCCCGCGCCACAGGAAAGACGGGGGTCTGTATTGCCACCTCCGGTCCGGGAGCAGCCAATCTTACCACCGGCATTGCCAATGCCTATATGGATTCGGTGCCTCTGGTGGCAATCACCGGACAGGTCAAGACCTTCCTTATCGGTAACGATGCCTTTCAGGAAGCCGATGTGGTGGGAATTACGCGGCCGATTACCAAGTATAATTACTTAGTCAAAAATGTGGAGGATTTAGCCCGTGTCGTGAAAGAGGCATTCCATATTGCCTCCACAGGAAGGCCAGGGCCGGTGTTAATTGATGTCCCGGTGGATGTCTCTATGGCGGAGGCGGAATTTAATTATCCCGCGGAGATAAACATTCGGGGTTATAAGCCCACATATTTTGGGCATCCCGGACAGATTAAACGCGCGGCTAAGGCGATAAAAGAATCCAAGAAACCGGTAATTTATGCGGGTGGAGGGGTGATTATCTCCGGCGCCTCATCTGAATTAAAGGAGTTGGCAGAGAAGATTGAGGCCCCGGTTACGACCACCCTTCTGGGTCTGGGCGCCTTTCCCTCGACGCACGAGCTGTCCCTGGGAATGCTGGGGATGCACGGCACTGCCTATGCCAATCATACAGTGCAGGCAGCGGATTTGTTGATTGCCATCGGTTCGCGTTTTGACGACCGCGTGACCGGAAAAGTGGATGCCTTTGCTCCCCATGCCAAGATTATCCACATTGATATTGACCCCACATCCATCAGCAAGAATGTGGAGGTGGATATTCCCGTGGTGGGCGATGCCAAAAATATTCTGAGGGAGTTGAATAAAGTTTTGGAAAAACCTGATACGGGAAAATGGCTGGACCAGGTCCAGGAATGGAAAGCCAAACACCCCTTGACTTATAAACAAGACGGGAAATTAAAGCCGCAGTTTGTCATTGAACAGATCTATGAGGCTACGCGCGGTGAGGCGATAATCTGTACCGAGGTGGGGCAGAATCAGATGTGGGCGGCGCAGTGGTATAAATACGATTATCCGCGGACCTTGATTTCCAGCGGCGGTCTGGGAACTATGGGTTATGGTTTTCCCGCCTCCCTTGGTGCGAAATTGGGCCGGCCGGATAAAATCGTTTTTGACATTGCCGGTGACGGCTCAATCCAGATGAATATCCAGGAACTGGCTACGGCGGTGCATAATAAGATACCCGTAAAGATTGCCATCTTAAACAACTGCTACCTGGGTATGGTGCGGCAGTGGCAGGAGCTTTTTTATAAGAAGCGTTATGCTTATACCTGTCTGCACAATCCCGATTTTGTCAAATTAGCCGAGGCCTACGGAGCGGTGGGGATGCGGGTGACCAAAAAAGAAGAGGTTAGACCGGCGATAGAGAAGGCGATTGCCGTTGACAATGTGGTAATGATTGATTTTGCGGTGGAAGAAGAAGAAAATGTCTACCCGATGGTTCCCGCCGGAAAGTCCATTTCCGAGATGATTGGGTCTATGGCCTGAGACACGAATTTTTATCCGCCATAATACTTGGCGGACAGGTCGAATTACCATCACGAATAAAATAATTTGGCTTTTGATTTGTGGAAATTTGTGTTATGAGGAGCGAAGCGACGAATGAGACACACACTTTCCCTCTTAGTGGAAAACAGACCCGGGGTACTGGCGCGCATTGCCGGACTTTTTAGCGCGCGGGGTTATAATATCGCCTCTCTGGCAGTATCCGAGACGCTGGATCCGGCTATTTCCTATATGACAATGGTGGTAGAGGCAGAGGAAGAGCGGGTGCTTGAGCAGATAAAGAAACAACTGAATAAATTAATTGACGTGATTAAAGTTACGGATTTCACCAAAAAAGAGCATGTGGATAGGGAGCTCATTTTAGCCAAGATGAATTGCCCTGCCAAGGATAAAGATAAATTAGAGACTATTCTCAGTAAATACGTGGCAAAATTAATCCAGCACAGCCCCGAGACGAATACAGCGATTATCGAGGCAGTCGGCGAACAACACCAGGTCAGGGAATTATTAGCCGCCCTGGAGCCGTTTGGGGTTAAAGAATTGGTGAGGACGGGAAGGGTGGCGATGTCAAAATAATCGCGGAACCACGCGGAATAAAACGCGGAACTACGCCATACAGGTTGTGCGTGGTTCTGCGTAGAGTTCTGCGTAGTTCAGCGATAAACGTGATTAACGGGAGGCAAAAATGGCGAAGATTTATTATGATAACGATGCGGATTTAGGTTTCTTAAAGGATAAGACGATTGCGATTATCGGTTACGGTATCCAGGGACGTGGCCAGGCATTATGTCTGCGTGATTCGGGGTGCCGGGTGATAGTTTCAGAATTAGAAGGAACGCCCAATTTTGAGCAGGCAAAAGAAGACGGATTTGAGCCGGTTCCCGCAGCCGAGGCGGCAAAGGCAGCTGATATTATTCAGATACTAACCCAGGACCATGTTCAGGCGAAGGTTTATAAAGAAGCGATTAAGCCATATTTGAAAAAAGGCAAAGCCCTTTGTTTTTCTCACGGTTTCAATATCCGCTTTAAGCAGATAAAGCCGCCGAAGAAAGTGGATGTGTTTATGGTCGCTCCCAAAGGACCCGGGGCATTGGTGAGGCGTATGTATGAAGAGGGCAAAGGCGTTCCTTCTTTGGTGGCGGTGTTTCAGGACGCCGGCGGCAATGCGCTTAAATTGGCTTTAGCCTATGCCAGGGCAATCGGCGCTACGCGTGCCGGTGTAATTGAGACGACCTTTGACGAGGAGACCGAAACCGACCTCTTTGGCGAACAGGCAGTGCTCTGCGGAGGCGTAACCGAACTCATCAAGGCGGGATTTGACACGTTAATTGAGGCAGGATATCAGCCGGAGATTGCCTATTTTGAAGTTCTGCATGAGTTAAAACTGATTACGGATTTAATTCAGGAAGTGGGGATTTCCGGGATGCGGCGCAGGGTTTCCAATACCGCCTGTTATGGCGATATCACCCGCGGTCCGAAAATTATCAGCGCAAAGACCCGCAAGACAATGCAGAAACTCCTCAAGGACATCAAATCCGGCAAATTCGCCCGGGAATGGATTAAGGAAAACGAAGCGGGCAGGCCGGTATTTAATAAGTTGCTTGAGGAAGGCGACAGGCATCAGATAGAGGAAGTGGGAAAGAGACTGCGTGAGATGATGCCCTGGATGAAGAAGTAAGATAAAACAGCTATATTCTTGGCACATATTTTGCCAAGAGATATTTTTTATCTCATTTATTTACAAATTTATAAAGTATTTCCCCTCCCTTGTCAAAAGCCGAAATCCGTGTTATATCTTATATGTAATAGATAAAAGGGATCAGACCCCTTTTTAAAGGTATAAATTTAAAAAGGATGGGAGGAAGATTATGAAAGGAAATTGGAATATGAAGGTCTTGGTAGCTATTTTTCTATCCGGCGAATTTTTATTTTCTCCATTTTATATTCTTACGGATGATTATATAACAAGGCGTATCCGGGATTTTACTTTTTATGAACTGATTCAGGATTTAAAAACCGGAATTCGCAGCGAGATCGCCGAAGTCTTTAAAGACGGTGAATACGAGATTCATCTCTGGGGAAAATACCTTCCTCCGGTATCGCCAACCGGAGAATTTTCCTACCCTCAGGCTTTTGTTAGCGTCAGAGTTTATAAAAATGGTGAAAAAATCGGGTATTTCTGCGTATTTCCTACCTCCAAAGGATATAGAGCGGTTTCTTCTGCGCGCAAGGAGGGAGAAGGATATGTAGATTTGGGAGAACTTTCTGTTCAGTTAGTAAGAACAATGAGAGAGATTTTTAAAATAGAGAAGGACTTAGGCTTAGAGGAATCCAGACAACAGTTTAATCCCCAGAGTTTTGAGCAATTACCCTCATATCTTGCAATTTATTTCTATCATCGAATTGCCTCTCAGAAACCAGATCTATCTTCTCTGGAGAGGTTTATATTTACCGTAGATGGGATAAAAGAATCTATAGATGTGTCTCCGGAAAAGATAGCAGAAATCCTCTCCCACTCTCAATATGGCTGCGGAAATTTCTCCCACTTTGGGCTTTATTATAGAGTGGTTAATCAATATTCAGGCGGAAAGGACAGATTTTTTTCTGAGTTGCGAGAGATAAAAGAAAAGGGAATGGAAGACAGAATCTCTATGAAAAAGATTGAAAAGAGAATGGTTGAGTGGGTGCGGAAACAATGTGAGTATGCACTTCCTGATGAGCAGATTATCGGTTTACTTTACGCTGGAGAATTATTAAAGCCTCAAGACTCTCTACATTGAAAGTGAAAAGGGGTCAGACCCCTTTTTTAAAAAAGTGCCTGACCCCTTTTGAGAACAGGTGAAGCATGAAAAATCTTAGAATAAAAATTCTGGTTCTGCTGGGGATGGCGGGGGCCCTTAGCGTCCACCCCGGGGGTGGAGATAGCGGTTTCTATTCCCTCAGTTGTGAAGCATCCATGGGGACGAGGAGGGCGAGGGGGATAAATGAGGCAGGGATTCCTTCCGCCGCTATATTATCAACTGAGGCATTAGAAAGGCGTCTGGAAAGGCTGCCTGCCTCTGCCTGGTATTCCCGCACCGCAGTTATCCCCTTGGGAAACGGATGGGTCCAGGCGGTTAAGTTCTTAAGAAAAGGAGAATCCCTTTCCGAATTAAAACAGGAAGCGCAAATGATGCAGGAATTAAGAGAAAGAGGCGTAAAAATCGCTCCCTTGTTGGTAAAAGGCGCAGACGGCAGCTACATCTTTGAATATCAAGGCAAGGCCCTCTCCCATGCCCCTGCGGAAGTAGATAGCTGCGGCAAATATATAAGCTACATTGCCCCCGAGGAATACTTTATCTACCCCGAGGATATAAAAGACCCCCAACAGATGAAAGAATGCGCTATGCGTTCCATAACCCAGTTTACACAGATGCTTCAGGCGGGCTACTTGCATAAGTCGCTTTCTCCCCTGACTCACGAGAGGAATTCAGGCAGGCAATGGCTGTGGACTTATACCCCCATAGGAGGCATAGAAAACCTTAGAGAAAACCTCAGCTATTCCAATATGAGCCTGGCAGGACTAAGGGACTTTGCCCATGTTTTTGAGATTAGCCACTATGATTGGCTATATTTCCATACGGGCCAGGCGCTTTCAGAATGGGCGGTTACCATAACCTACAGCGCGCTTAAGAACGGATTCAGCGACATCCAGACAGTTGATATTCTGAGCGCAGGTTTTGAGAGCTATCTGTCCGGCTGGGGACTGGATAGCGGGGTTGTAAGGGAGAACCGCTCAAAGTTAGAGGCTTTTATCCAATTATTCAGCCGGGAAATTGACACTAACGCCATCTCTTCGCAAGACGACGGCGGAAGCCCCACAGTGAATAACCTTATTTATTTTATAGGGCAGATAATGACTAAAGCAAAACAGTCCCCTCTATATCAGCAATTGGAGGCACGCACCCTGCAGATAAAATACCTTGCTCCCGACAGCTTAGTTGACCCTTACGCTATGGTCCAAAAGGGAGGTATTATTTATGTGGCGGATGGGAGAAAAGGATGCCTGGTAGCGATTAACCTGAAAGACGGCTCTTATAGAGACCTTGCCCGGCGCAGCTTAATTAGCCCTCGGGCTATGGTCCAAGACGGAAACATTATGTATGTGGCGGATTGGGGAAAAAAATGCTTGGTAGCGATTGACCTGAAAAATGGCTCTTACAGAGACCTTGCTCCCGACAGCTTAATTGACCCTCAGGACATGGTCCAAGAAGGAGACATTATTTATGTGGCGGATGAGGGAAAAGGATGCCTGGTAGCGATTGACCTGAAAGATGGCTCTTACAGAGACCTGAAAAATTAGGGACACATCCCTATTTTGAAAGAGGAATAAAATTAAGTTGAAGATGAAAAATCTTAGAATGAAAATTATTCGGTTGGTTTGTGCAGGAATAACAATAGATGAGTTTTTGTCTTTATAATAATTTTAAGAATTTGGCAGGAGTTAAAATGGAAATGCCGCGAAATGGATTGAGGATGAGAAGGTCTTTATCGCCTGTAACGATGAAATCAGCTCTTGCTTCAACAGCACAAGCTAGGATATGGTTATCTTCGGGGTCGCGGCATATAGAAATTGAATCCAGAGGAGCAACAAAACTAGCCTTTGCCTGGAGGAAATATGCTAACTCTTTGCGTTCCTCCGGGGTAATCAAATTCTGGAATTTTCTACGCCCCAATACATGCATTATCTCTTCAAACATAATGTTGGAGAGGATTAAGTTGAATTCGCCGGTTTTGAAAGCTGAATATATCTGGCGCGAGGCTCCCCCTTTAAGTAAGCCAGAAACTACAACGTTAGTATCAACGATAGCGTTGAGCATGCAATTTCTTACGGACTATTTCTATTTCCTGTCTGATTTCTTTCTCAGAGATTGGGTATCTTTTACGGCGCTTGTCAATTCTTCTCAGGAGTTGGTCCATACGTTTACCCCAGGTTTCCTGCTCAAGCTTTCTCACCAAACGAATTTTTTCTTTTACAGGAAGCTTCTCAACCAACCTTTCTACTTTAGTAATATTCAGTTCAAGTGCAGCTTTATTAATCATCTTTTTCACCCCCCGAGATTAAAATACAGTATATATATATATAAGTCAAGTAGAAATATAAAAGGAGTTCCTATTAAAACTAGGCAATAAAAAGGGGTCAGACCCCTTTTTTAAAAAAGTGCCTGACCCCTTTTGAGACCCCTTTTGAGAACAGGGGAAGCATGAAAAATCCTAGAATAACAATTCTGGTTCTGCTGGGGATGGTTACGGCTTTTGCCGTCCACCCCGGGGGTGGAGACAGCGGTTTCTATTCCTTCAGTTGTGATATATCCTTCGGGGCGAGGAGGGCGAGGGGAGAAAAATGTTTTCAGGAAAGCAGGCCTATTGTATCCCTGCCTTATGGGATGCTATATAATTCTGCATTTCTGGATGTTTACTGGGAGATGCTTTTAAACGGTATTAGAGTAGATGCAGGAACTCCAGATATCTTGTTTGAGTTAAAAAGGTTGCAGGTTGGCGGACAGGATTTGCTGATAATTAATTTTGTTGCCAGGCCTATAAATGTTACAGAAGTAGACTTAGATGAAGTCGGGGTATCAGTTAGCCCGGGGGAGGTTGCAGAACTCTGGCAGGATTTTTTAGCCAGCAGAAATTGTTTATATAAAAGTATTGCCATTACCGGGCTCAAGCCCGATGAGGATTTTAAGCCCTACAGTATTTTGCATATTGATAAAGAAGAATTAGAGGCGATGGCGATTTATTTACTGAGAGGCTGGTCCGGGGCAGCCGGGGAAGGGTTAGGGACGGAAATGCTTTCGGCTTGTAAACTTATTGCGGAGACAGTAAATATCGGGCTTAAACTCAATTTTGTTTCAAAGCAGGAACTTCTTAGTCATTCGTTAGATAAGAATGATTTTGCTGGATTTTTTGAAGAGTTAGGAAGAAGGATGCTGGGATGCAGAGAAGAGAAGGTGATTATGGATAGCGGAGGCGAAAGAAGATTTCCGGCAGAACAAATTCGGGAATTAGGAGACACCGTGATGAATAAATTTCTGCCCTGGATGAATTCAAAATCCGGAATGGTTATTTACAGGGTAGTTTATACGGGATATATAAGGATGTTGCGAGATTGATGAATAAAGATGCCTGATTTCTTCCGGCGCAAACGGCGCAAAAGTTATGGATAAAAAATTAAAAATGTTAATTTTATTGGCAACTGTATTGACTGTAAGCGGGTTGTGTTTTTACCCCCGGATGTTTGGCTCCTTTACATGCCAGGCAATACGGCGCTCGAAAGTCTCGGCAGCCGGCTTTAACTACCAAAGCCTAATCGGAATGATAGAAAGAGGCGAGGAGCTGATTCCGAGGACCCCCGAAGTGGACAATATATTAGTTTATTCTCCAGAGAGTGGCGTGAGAAATCTGGTCTGTTTGAATGCTATACCTCTATACTACCGTGGTCCCCAGGCACTTTACTGGCTGGCGTTGGACTTGGAGTTGGCGATTAAGGAGGGATATATCGCCTGGCAGGGAGAATTTAGCGTATTTGATACGGGGAAACTTAATGAATTATCCGATGAATTTTTAGGAAAATTAGGGGCGCAGAGGACGGTTATGCCATATTGGGTATTTTTAAATTTACGGAGAGAATTAAAGGATGTTCCCGGAAGAGATGAATTTCTGGAAAAGGCAGGCGGGCTTTTCAGGGAAATCGTGACTGACGGACCAGGCCTGAACCGGCTAATCCGTATTGCCCAGTCCTCTACCTTTATCGCCAATTATCTGCGCATAAATCAAATGGTTGAGGAATGCTATCGGATTTACGGCACAGAAGCCCGGCGCGTTTCCGAAGGCGACCTGCGTAGGTACGGCGAATATTTGAATGACCTAGATGAACAAGTGAGAGTAATTTTTCAGCAGTTAAATGACTTGATTGTTTCTTGCGCGGTCAGCACTTCGCCTGGTTTTCAAGAAGTGATTCTGCAGGCGCAGCGTGATTTATTGCTCTTATTAGATATCATTTCCGCTTATAAGAAAAATGAGTTGAGAGAAATCAGCGCAACAAAACATTTACATTACTTTAGCCCTAAAAACAGGGGTTGTTCTGAGATTTTCCTTGAGCTACATGATGTGCTAACAAGGAGCGGCCAGGCAAGCATACGCTGGGATATTAGACGTTTTAGCGGCGAAGTTATCTCTTTGAGACTGGACCGGGTGGAATGGGAAAATAAGGTTTGTCTGGATATTTCTTCCCCGGCATTAAATAGAATATATAGAGCTGTTAGAAAACCAGGTGGGCATCATTTTGGCCTGGAAATTCCGGGCTTGGATTCAGAAGAGATATTCAAAACTCTGGTGAGGATTTTTTATTGAAATTAGGGACACATCCCTATTTTGAAAGAGGAATAAAATTAAGTTGAAGATGAAATACTTTAGAATAACAATTCTGGTTCTGCTGGGGATAGTTACGGCCCTTGCCGTCCACCCCGGGGGTGGAGACAGCGGTATTTATTCCCTCAGTTGTGATATGTCCCTTGGGGCGAGGAGGGTGAGAGATGTAAACAATGTTTCTATCTCGTTGCGTCAGACGCTTATAAGTATCGGATATGAACAGGAAGCGGAGGAGGTTATTTCTTTGATAGGAGAGATTTTCCCTGACCTGGAGGAACTGAGGGGGTTACCTGTTGAGGAAAGGATTTCTGTCTTAGCGGGGATGATAAAACAGAGAATAGAATTGTATAACTGGCAGGAAGGAAAGGAAGTATTATATTTTGATTTACCAGAAGTGCTCAGAGATAAAAAAGCCCTTTGTCTTGGCTATGCCCAAATTGTTTTTGTTTTAGGGAAAACATTGGGGCTGGAGGTAGAGGTTATGCGGGTTTGGTTAGACCGCTACAGGACGCATACAGCCAATTTAATCAAGTTGGATAGCGGTTATGTGATTCTGGATTTGTCGGTGGCTGATGCGGATTATTATAAAAGCAAGATTTTTGTCTGGGAGGAGGATTTTGAAAAAGAAGGGGTTATCTGGCGCCTGAAGGCAGGAAGCAGCATAGCCAAGGCTTGTGAAATTGTGCAGCGAATTGATGAGCAGGGGATAATTGCCTCAAGATATATAAATAACGGAATTATCAAGGGAAAGTTAGGCCTATACGAAAAGGCACGGCAAGATTTTGATAGAGCGATTGATTTGGAGCCTGATAATCCAGATGGCTTTTACAATCGCGGGATTGCAAAGGTTGTCCTGGGTTTATATGGGGAGGCGATTTCTGATTTTGATAAAGCAATTGTTTTAAATCCCTATAATGCTAATGTCTTTTACCAATGCGGGCTTGCCAAGACCGAGTTGAATTTATACGATGAGGCGCTGTATTACTTTGATAGGGCGATTGACTTAAATCCCGATGACGCCGGGTTTTGGTTTAATCGGGGCTGGGTTTATTTTGTGCTGGATAAAATGGGAAAAGCGGTAGCCGATTTTAAGGAGGCGATAAGAATAAATCCGGAGCTGTATTCTCAACTGCCTTCAGAAATTCAGGGATTGCTAAAATAAGTTTTTTAGGTTTTGTTGCGCTATATCAGCATATTTGAGCCGATGGGACGCAGGACTGGGCAGCGGGGAAATTATATGGCATAATTTATATAGGAGGAGGGAATGGATAGGGCTAAAGAAATATTTATCTGGCTGGCAATTTCTCTGGTTACTACAGATATAATCTTTGCTTTAAATATTGCCTGGGCGAGACGGGTAAAGACACCTTATGTTTATATTACAGCAGAAGCATTGGAAAGGAGTGTTTCCTCCTGGTTGGATTGCGGTTTGCCCTATGCCACAGTTTCAGAAATTAGCGGGATTAAGCTCAGGCGGCCGTTGACGGTTGTAAAAAAAGAGACAAGACCAAGCACCTTCTATCGCCATTTAGCTTGCAAGTTGTTAGAGGAGTATTTTATTAAAAAAGGGATATATAAACAGGGGCATATTCCAGTTCCTGTAACACAAGGAGAAACCGCCTATTATTATATATTTGCCGAGGGCGTAGACCACTATCGTATTGAATTTCGGGAGCGAGGATTAATACTTGAGGAATGGGATGAGTTTGTTGCTGCTTTTAGAGAGGCGGGGTTCTTCCCGGGCTGGGATACATCAAGGGGTGATGACGGTGAATTCTTGAATAACATTGTATTTGATATTACTGGAGACGGTCACTCCTGGTATCGAATTGACTTTGAATTTCTTAGTTTTCCCTCGCCCGCAGAGGGAGCTTTTGTTCAGAATAAACTCTGGCAAGATTTTTTAGAGAAAAACGGCGAGGACCTGCGGAGGGAAATTGGGGAATGGAAATATAGGCTTTTAGAAATATGCATTAAGGCCCTAAATAATCTGGGGAAAATTCCTACCGGAGATGAGAATGCCTTTGAATCTTTATTTTTCCAATATCAGACTGAATTATTGAAAGGCTATCTGCCATAGTGGTTATTCCACCGTTATTCCACTTATTCCACCGCGTAGGTGGAACGGGGAGTATTCCACCGTTATTCCACCGCGTAGGTGGAACGGGCAGGCATAGAGATGAATAAAAAGATTCCTCTGATTCTGGTCATATTTATCTTGGTCATAAGCGGAGATGCCCTTGCGCGCAGAATGAAAGAAGCAAGGGGGTTTCCGTTATTAGTTTATTCTGTGGAAGGTAAAGAACTTAAAGGGCCGGATATTTTCGAGACTTATAAATTCCCCATGAGAGTGGCGATTATAGACTATCCTGTGGGTGTGGCATTATGGATTAAAGAAAAACTACACGGGGGTTTAATCAGCAGGCACCCGACTTTAGTGGTTTTGAGTCCCTATCTGGATTGCAATCCCGAGGTTTTACCGAAATTACAGGCCTCAAACTGGCTATATTATCTCTGCGATAACGAACTCATACAGGAAATATTTGTGGTTTTTCCTGCCTATACGGAAAATTATCCTGCCTGGCGCAGTTCCCTGCAGACAACTGCCAGGGAAATGCGGGAAGATTACGGATATCCCATAACGCTGCTTTATGCCTTGGAAGCATTACCGCCTGGTAAAGAACTCGGGCCAGTTGTTCTTGTAATTGATTTAGCGTTTTTCTCAAACAGCAAACTTCCTTCCTACAGACCGCAAACAGCAGAGGATATCGCCTGGCAGATAAGTAAGATAATGGGCGTTTTAAGGCATAAGAGTGTTGCTGTTGAGGCGCTGATTATCGTGGAGTCGCCGGATTATCCTTACGATGACCAGGCGGAGTTTATCGTGGAGCAGTTGCTGGAAGGATTTAGGTAAAATGATTAAAAGAATTATCTTTTCGGTAATCGGTATATTTATCTTAACCTCTCTTATTGCGCCCGATGCCTTTGCCCGGCGGGTGAAAGACGACCCTTTACTTACTGAGGTGATAAGGAAATTGAGTTCTGATGAGGAAATTGTTTTCTGGAAAGATGTGCCTCTGTCTGTCCAGAGGCAGTTATTAGAGAGGGTAGCGGGAGAATTGAATATTGATATAACCAGAATTACCAGGGATACTTTGGTAAAACACTTTAACTTTATAAAGGGCAAAACCTTAGGTGGAATTTATACGTATTACTCAAATTTATTAAAGAAAGCTCGAGAAGATCCCGATGTTCTGCCTGCGGATATTAGAACCAAAATACCATTAGAGGATATTAGTATTATAAATACTATGCAATTTATGTTTAAAATATTAGATATTTCAACAGAGAGAGCTGAATTTACTATTGAGGGGGTAATAGATATACTTTCTTCTGATGAAAGGCATATGCGCTGGGATTATGTTCCATTTGAAGTCCAGCAACAATTGTTGGTAAAGGCAGCAGGAGAATTGGGGATAGACATAACAATGTTTGAGGCGCACCACTTTCTTACGGAGTTCAGTTTTCTTAAACATCATACACTCGAAGTTATGTATAAATATTATAGGAGAATTTTAATGGAGGCACGGGAAGATTTCAACAGTTTGTCTCAGAAATTCAAAAACAGAGTGAACGAACAGGAAATCGGAGATTTAGATACTATGCAATTTATGAGGAAAATATTAAGATTTCCTTACTATGTAACACGTAGCATAGGAGAGCGTATCCATCTTTATCGTTATAGAATTGGCCTTACACAAGAAGAACTGGCGAAGAGAATAGGCTTACAGGATGCTTCTGTAATCTATGACCTAGAACAGGGGAAATATTATCCTGAAATACGTTTTTTAGAACTGTTAGCCGACACAATGTGTATAGATGTTCATCTGTTAGTTACGGGAAAAACCGGCCCATATAACTATACCGCTGAAGAGAAAATATGGATAGCGGACTCAGCCAAGAGTTTAAATGACTGGCAGTGGAGAAAGATTGCCGAAGAAAATCCTCGTCAGATTGCCTTTTATGTCAGGGAATTGGCGATTTATATCGCTCAGTTAGAGGGAACATTTAGAGATATCTGGGATTTGTCCGGGAACCCCCGCTATTTTCGCGATGTAACCGTTCCCTGCCTGGGCAGGACGCTCATTGCTCTAGTGAGGGCTTTTGATGGTGTTTATCCTATTCTCAAGTTCTTAGAAACAAAAGGCTTGATTGAAAGCATAAACGAAGAAGTCAGAGAGAGGCTGAAATAGTTTCCGCTGAAAAAGCAGGGAAACTATGTCAGAGGAATGAATAAGAGAAAAATATTCTGGACTATATTGATTCTATGTTTCTCTATTGGCCCGGATGCCTTTGCCCGAGGATAAATTCCCCGTTATTCTTGCGTCTTTGCGGTTACAAAAATCCCTTGCCTTAAGACCCTACCCTGTGTTAATATAATCATCATATAAGCCCATTCATAAAAGGAGCAAAAATGTCCGAGAAGATTTTAATCTTTGATACCACTTTGCGCGACGGTGAACAGGCGCCGGGGGCAAGCCTGGAGACCAAGCAGAAGCTGGAGATTGCCCGGCAACTCGAGCGGCTCAATGTGGATATTATTGAGGCAGGGTTCCCCATTGCCTCGCCGGGTGATTTTGAGGCGGTTTCTTTGATTGCAAAAGCGATAAGAAAGCCGATTATCTGCGGCCTGGCGCGTTCACTGAAAAGAGATATTGACGCGGCAGCGCGGGCGATAAGGCATGCCCGACGCCCGCGAATACACGTATTTCTGGCGACATCCAAGATACATATGCAGTATAAATTGAGAAAGCCGGAAGAAGAAATTTTAAAGATTGCCGTAGACTCAGTTAAATACGCCCGGCGGTTTGCCGACGATATTGAGTTTTCTCCCGAGGATGCCTCACGCACCGAGAAGAGATTTTTATTTAAAGTGATTGCTGAAGTAATTGATGCAGGAGCAAAAACCGTGAATATCCCCGACACCGTGGGTTATGCCATACCCCAGCAGTTTGGCGATTTGATTCGTTTAATAAAAGAGAATGTATCGAACATAAATAAAGCGGTAATCAGCGTGCATTGTCATAATGATTTGGGGCTGGCAGTGGCTAATTCCCTCGCGGCAATAAAAAATGGCGCCAGGCAGGTAGAATGCACGATTAACGGTCTGGGCGAGCGCGCAGGAAATGCGGCGATGGAAGAGATCGTGATGGCGATTAAGACGCGCCGAGATTTCCTGCCCTTCGCGACTAATATCCGCACGACAGAGATCTCCCAGACCAGCCGTTTGGTTTCGCGGCTTACCGGTTTTGTGGTGCAGCCCAATAAGGCAATTGTAGGCGCAAATGCCTTTCGTCATGAAGCGGGCATTCATCAGGACGGGATACTCAAAGAACCGAGCACCTATGAAATTATGCGGGCACAGGATATCGGCTTGCGCGTTAGCGGGCTGGTATTGGGAAAGCATTCAGGACGCCATGCCTTTAGCGAAAGACTTAAGAGAATCGGTTTTAAGTTAAACAGGACTGAATTAGATACGGCCTTCGGCAGATTCAAGGAATTAGCCGACAAGAAAAAAGAGGTCTTTGATGAGGATATTGCCGCGATTATCGAGGATGAGATAATGCAGATTCCCGAGACCTGGCATCTGGAATATATTCATATAATCAGCGGGACAGACACAGTTCCCACTGCAACCATAAGACTCAGATGCAGGTCTAAAATGCTCGAGGCTGCAGCGCGCGGAGACGGTCCGGTTGATGCCTGCTATAAGGCAATAGAGCAGATAACGGGTATAAAAGGGGTGCTGGAAGATTACGCGATAAAATCGGTAACCAGAGGCAAAGACGCTATCGGAGAAGTTACCATCAAACTAAAATATAAAGACAAAATATTTACCGGCAAGGGCGCCTCGACCGATATAATTGAATCCTCTGCCAAGGCGTATGTGAATGCGATAAATAAAATCGTGTATAAGAGATAGCGACAGGCAACAGGCAACAGGCTACAGGCTACAGGCAACAGGCTACAGCAACAGGCTACAGGCTACAGGCTACAGGCAACAGGCTACAAGCCTGAAGCTTGCAGCATGCTGCTTGAAGCAGAAGTTTATGGCTATAAAGATTGATTCCCATACTCAAATTTACGGTATAATCGGTTATCCCGTCCGACACAGTTTTTCTCCTTTGATGCACAACGCCGCATTCAAGGCGTGCAGATTAAATGCGCTCTACGTAGCCTTTGAGGTCCCGCCCGAGAATTTAAGGGATGCCATTCTGGGCATGAAGTCCCTGGGTATCTCCGGACTTAATGTTACCGTCCCGCATAAGGAAACCTGCATCCCTTTTCTTGACGAGGTCTATCCTACATCCAGAATTATCGGGGCGGTAAATACCATTCATCTTAAAGATGGCAGACTTATCGGCTACAATACCGACGGCAGGGGTTTTATCCGGGCGTTGAAAGAGATGCTCAAAATTAAGCCCAGGGGTAAAAGATTTTTTATCCTCGGTGCGGGTGGAGCGGCTCGTGCCGTGGGATTTAATCTCATCAAGGAAGGAGCCGAAACAGTTACCTTTTACGACGTGGTGCGTTCTAAGGCGGAAAATTTAGTAATTGACTTAAGGCTTAATTTCCCCAACTGCAGGATAGAACTTGCCTCAAGTATTCCCAAAGGAGGCCTCAGGGATTTTGATTGTTTAGTTAATGCCACACCCGTAGGAATGAAAAAAGGCGACCCTTCGGTAATCGACCCCAAGGCATTCCATTCCAAGTTTGCCGTCTGCGATTTAATCTACAACCCTCCCCAAACCAAACTAATCAAAATAGCGAAGCAAAAGAGGCTTAAGGCGATGAATGGCCTGGGTATGCTTTTATACCAGGGCGTGATTTCCTGGGAAATATGGACCGGCAAAAAGGCGCCTGTCGGTGTAATGAAAAAGGCGTTAGAAAAGGCTGTTTCGCAGAGCAGATAATTTATGGCGAAATTATTTTACGAAGACGTCTTCAAGAAACTGAAACAGAAGAAAGTGCGCTATTGCGTCGCCGGCGGCGTGGCAGCAGTTTTACACGGCGTAATGCGCATGACTATCGATTTGGACCTTATCATTGATATGTCGCCGGAGAACATTGATAGGTTTTTTGAGGCGCTTTCTGAACTCGGTTATCGGTCCAAGGTTCCGGTAAGCGCAGAAGATTTTAAAAACCCCACGAAGCGGCGAACTTGGGTGAAAGAAAAAAACATGAAGGTGTTCTCTTTTTTTCATCTCAAAGACCATCTAAAATTGATTGACGTTTTTGTAGATGAAGAAGTGGATTACAACAAGATTGCCAAGGAAATTGTCAAGGCGAAAAGGATTAATGTTCCGATTGCGGCTATAGCGGATTTAAAGAAACTGAAATTGAAAGCGGCCCGGCCCGTGGATTTTGCCGATATTAATGCCCTTGAAGTTATTGAAGATGTTAAGAAAGAAAAACATGCGAAATCAAAGTCCAAGAAATAAAATAGCAGCGAGGGATTTCAGGCATAATATGACCAGAGATTATTTGACCCAGTGCCTTAAAGCCACTCCGGAAGAAAGACTTGCCTGGCTTGAAGAGATAAATCAATTTACCCAAAAAGCAGTTCCGTTTGAAAAACGCAGGCTCTGGGATAAATTCCGCCGCGGGGAAATCTGATTAAATAAGGCTATTTCCAATAGGGGGATATTCTACTGAATTACCCATTACCATTTACCAATTACTTTGTTTTCATCTTTGGCTCTTTCGTGGGCAGCTTTTTAAATGTCTGCATCTGGCGCCTTCCCGAAGAAAAATCCATCGTTCACCCGCGTTCGCATTGTCCGAATTGCCAGAAAACTATTCCCTGGTATGATAATATCCCTTTAGTTAGTTATTTTATTTTGCGCCGCAGGTGTCGTTATTGCAAATCAAAAATTTCTTTTCGTTATTTTGTAGTTGAATTACTTACAGCAAGTCTCTTTTTATTTTTTTATAAAAAATTCGGGATAAATCCCAAATTTTTTATCTACAGCGCATTGTTTTCTTCCCTGATTGTGGCAACATTTATTGACTTTAAGTATCAGATTATTCCTGATGTAATCTCGGTTTCAGGAATAATCTTGGGTATTTTCTTAAGTCTCGTTTTTCCTCAACTGCACGGCAGAGTGTCTGTCCTGGCTGCGCTTAAAGACTCGCTTGCAGGGCTGTTGGTGGGTGGGTTGATGATTTGGCTGACCGGATTTTTTGGGAAATTAGTTTTCAAGAAAGAGGCGATGGGTTTTGGGGATGTGAAACTGATGGCGATGTTAGGGGCATTCTTGGGTTGGAAAGCGGTCATTTTGACCTATTTTATTGCTCCCTTTCTGGGATTGGTTTTTGGTATAATTTCCTTACTTAAAACCAAATCGCACTATATTCCCTACGGACCGTTTTTATCCTTAGCAAGTTTCGCGGCCTTGGTCTGGGGGAACAAAATCTGGGGATTGTTGACGGGGTGTTGGATTATTAGATAAGTCTCACTCAACAATAGTTTACAGTGAACAGTGTACAGTTTACAGTGAAAGATGGCAAGCGATGAATTTGATTTTGAACGGCTAAAGGTTTATCAGAAAGCTTTAGAATTTATTCATAAAGTGCTGGAAATATATAAGAAGCTACCCCGAGAATTCCAGCACACAATAGGAGACAACTTAGCAAGGGCTAGTGCCGTTACAACTTAATATGCCTATAAGATGACATGAATGTATAATCGTCTGTCCTTCAACAAGATAAAAAAGGATTTAGCAGTAAAAAGTTGGAACGGCACTAGCATCTCTGTCGCAAATAACATAGCTGAAGGTAGTGGGAAGAAATCTAAGAGGGAAAAGGTGCGTTTCTATTCGATTTCGTTAGATTCAGCTCGGGAGTGTGTTTCTGTTTTTAACGTCTTGTTAATGGAGAAATTTCTTGAGGCAAGGCTTTATCCATAAATGCGTCGAGATGCTAAAGAAATAACCAGCATGTTGTGTGGTTTAATAGATTCGCTTAACTAATACTGTACACTGTAAACTGTTAACTGTAAACTTTTCCGACCGAAGGGAGGAAATGATGTTACGCTATACGACCGCAGGTGAATCGCATGGTAGGGCTATCCTGGCGATACTTGAAGGCATGCCGTCGGGATTAAAATTTGATAAGGGGAAAATTGATTCGGATTTAAAACGCCGGCAGGCCGGATACGGACGGGGAAAGCGGATGGATATCGAAAGAGACCGCGTGGAGATTTTATCCGGGATAAGAAAAAAGACTACTCTGGGAAGCCCCATTGCCTTAAGCATAGAAAATAAGGATTATAAAATTGAAGAGTTGCCTGCGGTTGTCTGTCCCCGACCCGGACATGCGGATTTAGCCGGCGCCTTGAAATATAATACTAAAGATATGCGCAATATTTTAGAGCGTGCTTCGGCGCGGGAGACTGCCGGCAGGGTGGCAGTGGGAGCGATTTGCAAGATGCTGCTTGATGAATTCGGGATTGAAGTTATCAGTTACGTTATAGGCATTGGAAAGGTAAGAATAGAAACCGGCGGGCTCTTTTATGGCCGCCTAAAATCTTGGTTGGAGAAATCGGTATTAAGATGTATAGATAAGGATGCGGAGAGAAAAATGATTGAGGAAATCGAAGAGGCAAAATTTAAAGGAGATACTCTGGGTGGAGTATTTGAAGTAGTTATATCAGGGGTTCCCCCGGGATTAGGGAGTTTTATGCAATACGATTTGCGGTTGGACGGGCGATTGGCTCAGGCAATAATGGCAATTCAGTCGGTTAAGGTTGTAGAGATTGGCGAAGGTTTAAGAATGGCGAAGTCATTCGGTTCTCAGGTGCACGATGCGATATATTTTGAGAAGAGGAAAGGTTTTTATAGAAAGACCAACAATGCCGGAGGGGTTGAAGGTGGCATTACCAACGGCGAGCCAATTATTATCCGCGGGTTTATGAAGCCGATTTCTACCCTGATGTCTCCTCTAAATAGCGTGAATATCCTCACCAAAAAGCCCGAAAAGGCAGCTACTGAACGTTCCGATGTCTGTGTGGTTCCGGCTGGCGGAGTGGTAGCCGAGGCGGTTTCTGCCTTTGAGATTGCCCGCGCGATGCGCGAGAAGTTCGGCGGCGACACGCTTTCCGATATGAAATGCAGCTACGAATGCTATAAGAAACAACTGAAGAATTACTGAGTTAATCGCGGAACCACGCGGAACTATACGTAGATTACCAACCTACGAGGTTGGCAAGTGGTTGAGAAATCATAAGATAGGAAGCTATTAGCCTGTGCAACATTCATTCAATGTATGTTTGTTGCATTATTTTGATTTATGAATGATGTCAGGAATTTAGTCGAGCGGTGTTTGGCAAAGGATAAAGCGGCATGGAATGAGTTTGTGCGGACATTCCGTAATCTGATTTATCAGTCAGTAAGAATGCGTTTTTCTCGCTCCAACTTTTCTTACACCCACCAGGATGTTGAGGATGTTATGCAGGAGATATTTTTAGACCTCTGGGAAAGGGATAAACTCACGCAGGTGCGGGATGCGGAGAAAATCCAGGCCTGGCTTTCCATCATCAGCCAGAATAGAGCGATAGACTATATGCGCCAGAAGGTTTACAAAATGAGCCGGGTCTCCACATTCATTGATGATACGGGTGAAGCAAAAGATTTATTAGAGACTATTCCATCCGAAGAAATTTCTGCACGGGGAGAACTGCTGAATTCAGAGCTGAAGGCTATTTTAGAGACCATAATCGAGTCGCTTTCAGTGAAAGAGAAACTGGTTACGAGCCTACATTATCTACACGGCAAAACCCATCGCGAGATTGCCCGGATAATGCATCTGTCAATTAATACTGTTTCTACGCTTATCCGGCGGACAAGGATAAAAATTAAAAACGAACTGATTAAGAAAGGATATAAGGATTTCTGAACGAAAATGCCCTAATTCATCGTCTTTAATAATAGAGGAAGGCTATGGATAAACTAATTCAGGAATATCTGAGGGATAAGGCTAAGGAAGTAAGCCGTACGAAGGATTGCCTCTCTGATAGAGAACTGGCGGATTATATTGAGGCAAGATTATCACGAGAGAAGAGGGATAGAATTGAAACCCATCTCGCTAAGTGTTTCTTCTGCCAGAACTTATTAATAACCACTAAAGAGATTCTCGATAAACACGCGGTTAAAAGTCGTTTTTGGAAGGACATAATCTTTAAAAATAAATGGCTTATTTTGAGTTTGGCCAGTTTTACCCTTTCCTTTATATTCCCCCGTTATTTCCTCCAGTTTCTGCTCGTTGCCTTTCTCCTTGGCCTGAAGTGGGTTTTCTCTGGAGAGGGAACCCGCAATCTCGTAATGGTTATCCGCACCCTGCGCGGCCAGGAAGTGCCTTCCGAATTTACTGAAACCCGCAAGAAATAATTTTCCTACACAAATTACCACGAATTTCGTTCGAATTACCACAAATTCTTGATTCGTGATGGCAATTCGATTTTTATTCGTGGTCATTCGTGTCCCTAAATTTTTTCTCAGATATAATGAACGAAAATTGCCTCTTTCTACGTCATATAAGGTAGAAGGGGGTGATTAACATGGGTAAAACTAACAATAGCATCGAGGTGGCCCGCCTATATCGGGTAGAAGGGGAGAGCCGGCTCAAGGCATTCGTAGATGTTGCCCTGGCTGGCTTTGTCGTCAAGGGTATACGCGTTGTCCAGGGCGAGAAAGGGCTTTTCGTGGGTATGCCCCGGCAGCAGGGCAAAGACGGCCGCTGGTTCAACAGCGTCTATCCCTTGAGCAAAGAGCACCAAGAGCAGTTGAACGAAATCGTCCTGGCCGCTTACAACGGTTAGTGATTCCGCGAAAGGGGTCTTGTCCTTTTATCGGAAAAGCGCAAGACCCCAGTTTTATTCTGTAAGATAAATCTGTATCAGGAAAAAGAGTCTGCTTCTTTTTGAGAATGTGTACGAGCCATTTTGGGGACTTTTTTCCTAAGATAACCGTCCTAAGATAACCTTAGACTTGACTTAAGACAAATGTGAGTGTAAAATGGATACCGATAAAGTATGCAAAACACCAATTCAACCTACGCGGTTGAATTGGGAATGTAGGAGTAAATTTTCTGGTTGAAATAGCTCAAGGTTTGGCAGCGGAATAGTAGCCGGCAATTAAACGTTCCATGACTACAGTTACTCACGAAAAAATAATTCATAAGAAAGATGTATTCGCATCCATTCAAAACGTCTCATCTAAGCCTTATTTTGAAGATAAGAATCGCAGGATAATTCTATATAAAGAGAACTGCTTTGACATCCTGCCTAAAATTACCGAGAACTCCATAGATATGATTTTTGCCGATCCTCCTTATTTTCTTTCAAACGGCGGAATAACTTGCCACGCCGGCAGGATGGTTTCGGTTAACAAGGGAAAGTGGGATGTATCTAAAGGGGTAGAAGAAAATTATATTTTTACTCAAAGGTGGCTAAGGGAATGCCAGAGAGTTTTGACGCAAAATGGTACAATTTGGGTCTCGGGAACTTCACATATAATTTATACTGTTGGCTCTGCTATGCAAGTTTTAGGATATAAGATTTTAAACGATATAGCCTGGTTTAAAGTTAATCCTCCACCAAACTTAAGTTGTCGCTATTTTACTCATTCGACCGAGACAATTATCTGGGCCGCAAAAAATAAAAACAGCAGGCATTATTTTAACTATGAATTAATGAAGAAAATAAATAATGATAAGCAGATGTTAAGTCTTTGGCCTATTAAAGCTCCAGGACCAGCCGAGAAGATATATGGCAAACATCCAACTCAAAAACCAATAGAGCTGTTGGATAGGATTGTTTTAGCCTCTACGAGAACCGGGGATATAGTTTTAGATCCTTTTAATGGCAGTGGGACGACTGGGATTGCAGCGTTCAAAGAAGGCAGGCAATATATAGGGATTGAGTTTGAGGAACGCCATATTAATATTTCTGTTAAGCGACTAAAAGATGCCTTTCGGGAGAAGAGGCAATGATTCGAGGTGGCAAGGGGGGTTCCAAGACAACTTTCTCTGGTTTAAGATTTGAATCTAGAATAGCCATGAAAAATCTTTTAGACTCGCTTGCTGGCTATGAAGTTAAAGACGATACTGTTTATTTCAAGGGCGAAAAAGTTGCCGAATTTTATGGAAAGAATAAATTATATAAAAACTTACTTGAGCCCAATAACATTGATTATTCTTCGTTTATCTCTAAAAAATTGTTACCCGACGAAGCAATTCTAATTTTGGCGGGCAAGACACTTTATATTATCGAAATTAAATTTCAAGAGGTAGCAGGTTCGGTTGATGAGAAGCTTCAAACCTGCGATTTTAAGAATAAACAATATAAGAAATTGCTAGCTCCGTTAGGAGTTTCTGTTAAATACGCATACATTCTAAGCGATTGGTTTAAAAAAGATGTCTACCGAGATGTCTTAAAATATGTAGAATCGGTTGGTTGTTATTGTTTCTTCCATGAATTACCCTTAAGTTTCTTGGGTTTACCAGAACCAGTAAAATAGTATCCGCTACCCAAAGGTTGCATAAATTGAAATAAAAAATCGACTCTATAAAAATATCGGCGCCTATCTGTTTCTTCCTATCTGTGCCCATCTGTTTCTTTTCGTCTGCGCCAATCTGTGTTTTCAAAATCCCTTGCCATCTTAATCTCTTCATGTTAAAATTTGGAAAACCACAGATGCCACAGATTTAAAAGCGTGGATTACACAGATGAAAAATATAGTACTTGTTGGATTTATGGGAACGGGAAAGACCTCGGTTGCCCGTGAATTGGCGAAGCGCTTGAATAGAGAATACGTAAGCATTGATGCCTTGATTGAGGAGAAAGAGAAGCTCACGATAAAAGAAATCTTTGCCCGGAGCGGGGAGAAATATTTTCGTGATGTCGAAAGCGAAGCTGTTAAGGAAATCTCTGATAAAGAGAACCTGATTATTGATGCGGGTGGCGGGGCGGTAATCAGAGAAAAAAATGTTTTAGACTTGAAGAAGAAGGGAGTTATCGTCTGTCTTAAAGCGAACCCCAAAATAATCCTCGCCAGAACCAGGCATACCACGGAGCGGCCCCTCCTGAATGTCCCCGCCCCCCAGAAGATAATCGATGAGCTTCTCAGGATACGGGAGCCTTATTACGCCAGAGCAGATTATTCTATCGACACCTCTGAATTGAGCGTGAATGATGTGGTTGAACAGATAATAAGACTTTCGGAAAAATCATGTTAAATCCCCAATACGCTTCGTTATTAACCCGCTAAAATGATGATTGCCATTGCCGTATCGAGTAATTTACAGGGAGCTGCCACCTTGATTGGAGACCCTCCCAGCATGCTCCTGGGTGGTTTTGCCAAGATGAATTTTATGGATTTCTTCTTCTATAAAGGTAAACCCAGCATATTTTTTGCTGTAGAACTGGGAGCGATTGTGTCTTTTTTTGTCCTGCTCCTCATTTTTAAGATGCATAAAGAAAAAACCCAGCTGGTGGAGGTGGAAAAGGTGAAATCCCGCGTCCCTACAATTATTCTGATAAGCCTAATCTTTTTGTTAGCCGTATCTTCTTTCTTTGATACAGGGTTTTCCTATATGGCGGGAATAATCTGTATGGTATTCGGGGTTATTTCTGTATTCTGGAAGAGATTTTTCAGTAAAAGTCCCGTTTTAGAGGGGATAAGGTCTTTAGACTGGGAGACAACTTTCTTCCTGATAGGGATATTCGTTATTGTGGGGAGCCTTACCCTCAGGGGTTGGATTGAGACAATTGCGGGCTCTCTCTCTGGTTTAGTGGGTGAGAATATATTCCTGGGTTATACCCTGCTTGTCTTTATCTCGGTTGTCCTCTCTGCGTTCGTAGATAATGTTCCTTTTTTAGCAGCGATGCTTCCCGTATCCATCGCCATGTCTCTGCAGTTAGGGATAAAACCCGTGCTTTTTCTTTTCGGTTTACTTATCGGCGCCAGTCTGGGAGGAAATATTACCCCTATCGGCGCCTCAGCCAATATCGTTGCCTGCGGTCTGCTGAAAAAAAGAAGGAATTACGGTCGGGTTCAGAGATTTTGTGAGAATTGGCCTGCCCTTTACCCTCGCTGCCGTAACTGCCGCATACCTTTTTGTCTGGTTCGTATGGGGAAGGTAGTGTTTTCCTATGAAAATAAGGTTTAGCACCAAACTGATATTTGGTTCTTTTATGCTCATTGTGTTACTTGCCTTAGTGGGCTATCTCACGCTCGTTTCTACCAGGGGTCTTCAGAGGATGTCTCAGTCAATACTGAAAGAGAATGTCTCCAGCCTAAAGGCGGCGGGGGAATTGAAGCTTGCACTGCTTGACGAAAAGGGATTTGTTTCCAATTATCTGCTCGACGGTGATGAGAAATGGCTGAGGCTTTTAGAGGAGAAAAAGCAGTCTTTTAGGGCGTGGTTTAGCAAAGCCAAAGAGGTTGCCATTACAGAAGAAGAGAAGCAGATACTGCGGGATATAGACAGACTCTATGCCAGATATAATATGCTCCGTGCCCAGGTAATAAATTTCTATCGCCTGGGCAATATGACCGAGGCAAAGAAATTATTGCTGTCGGAAGTGAGAAATTATCTTGACCAGCTACACGATAAATGCGAAAATTTGTTGTTTATCAACGAGGAATTGATTGCCCAGGCACAGAGCAAAAGCGAGGGGTCTGTCTTTAAAATCCACATGGCAGTCTGGTTGGCAATCGTGATAGCCATTGTCCTGGGTTTATCTCTGGGCTTTATGATCTTCCGCACCATCACTAAACAGGTTCTGGAGAATGAAAAAATGGCTTCTCTGGGGAAGTTGTCCGCCGTAGTTGCCCATGAGGTGAGGAATCCCCTTACGGCAATCAAGATGCGTACCCAGGTTTTAAAAGGAGAAGTCCGGGATGCGCCGCACTGGAAAGATGACTTGGAGGTAATAGATGAGGAGATTGTGCGTCTGGAGAGGATTGTGGATGACTTTATATCTTTAGCCAAACCGTTAAAATTGAATCTAAGCACAGAGGATATCGACAGCATTATCGATAATACAGTTGCCCTGCTTTATCCCAGAATCCAGAACCAGGGGGTGGAGGTCATAAAACGGATGGGGCAGTCCGTTAAGATAAAGGTGGATAGAGAAAAGATAAAACAGGTTATTTTGAATATTCTTATGAATGCCCTCGAGGCTATGCCTGACGGAGGAAGGCTGGAGATTTCCACCGCCTTAAATAGAGATTGTGTGATGATAAGAATTCAAGATACCGGCGTCGGTATAACCGAAAAGGACAAAGGGCAAATGTTTGAGCCGTTCTTTACCACGAAGAAAGAGGGATTTGGCTTGGGGCTTTCTATCGTACAGAATATAATCAAGATGCATAAGGGCAGGATAAAGCTCACTTCAGAACCGCATAAAGGAACTACCTGCACAATTAATCTACCCATTAAAAACTTGGCGTGAAATGAATAGAATCTTAGTAGTCGATGATGAAAAGAATGTCGTCTCTTCATTCAAAAGGATCTTCAAAGAATATGAAATAATCACCGCGGATAATGGCAGGAAGGCGTTGGAGAGATTTAAAGAAGCGCTGCCGGAAGTAGTGGTTATGGATATAAAAATGCCAGAGATGGACGGTCTGGAGGTCTTTAAGAAAATTAAGGAAATAAATTCAAGGTTACCGGTGATCATTATGACCGCATACGGAACAACCGACACGGCAATCGAGGCCATGAAGTCAGGGGCGTTTGAATATGTCTTGAAGCCATTTGACATCAACCAGATGCGCGGGCTGCTTAAAAAGGCATTAGAGATAAACCGTTCGATGCAGGTAGAGGTGCTTTATGGTATTTCCAGGGAGAAGGCCGAGGCGGATATAATTGTGGGCAATAGCCCGGCCATGCAGAGGATTTATAAATTAATCGGACAGGTTGCTCAAAGCGATGTTACGGTTTTATTGAGAGGAGAAAGTGGAACGGGCAAAGAATTGGTGGCGCGGGCAGTATATCAACACAGCCTAAGAAGGGATAGGCCATTTTTGACCGTCAACTGTGCGGCAATTCCGGAGACCCTTTTGGAATCCGAATTATTCGGCTATGAGAAAGGGGCCTTTACCGGGGCCCAGACAAGAAGGATCGGCAGGTTTGAGCAGTGTAATGGCGGGACAATATTTCTGGATGAAATAGGAGATATGGCTTTAGCCACGCAGTCAAAGATATTACGCCTTCTTGAACAGCGCACCCTGGAACGCCTGGGCTCAAATGAAACGATAAAGGCGGATGTGCGTATAGTCGCTGCTACCAATAAGAATCTCGAAGAGATGGTAAAGAAAGGACAATTCCGCGAGGACCTTTATTTTCGGCTGAACGTAGTTCCTATAAATATTCCGCCGTTGAGAGAAAGGACAGAAGACATCCCGCTTCTGGTTGACTATTTCTTAAGCAGGTACAATAGAGAACTCAAGAAAGAATTTACCCGGATTACGCCGGAGGCATTGCAGTTGTTACAGCGTTACAACTGGCCGGGCAATGTCCGAGAACTGGAGAATGTTATCAAGAAGGCTATGCTTTTTGGGAAAGGCAATGTGCTCCTGCCGGAATGCATATTCCTTACAGATAAGATTATCTCAGAGGATAAAAGGCTGGATATCAGGCTTCGCGAGGCATTTGCTCAATTGGTTAAACAAAGCCTTGCTGTTAGGTCCGATTCTTTGTATAATGATGTCATCGCTGAGGTGGAGAAGGCGCTCATTATTGAGACATTGAAACGGGTAAATGGCAATCAGAGCGAAGCCGCTAAACTCCTGGGCGTAAGCCGCCCTACTCTAAAAGACAAGATACAGAAATTAAACATTAAGAAAGAAATAAAAATTACAGGTGAGGAGAGATTCTCTGATGACCAAGGGGCAGATTGAGGCGCAGATTAGCGAGGCAGTAATAAACCCGCCTTCGCGGAATTCCCCACCTGTAAGGGTGGGGATGGATAGCGAGAGGAATTCCGCTTCGGCGAGGTTTTCGCTGTGCCGAGCCGAAGCGAAAAGAAAGATTCCACGGGTGTAAGCCCGTGGAGCTTCAATTATCAGAAGTTAGCCCGCATAATCAATCCCGAAGTGCATCAATTCATCGCGGCAGCGGATGAGCTCTGTCAGCCAGAGACAATCTTTATCTGCAGCGATTATCCCGAAGACGTCGCCTATTACGCGTGCATAATGATGTGGAACCGATAGAGTCTCCTACCGGCTGGATTCCTCGATATGAGGACCTGCGTCCGCTTTTTCAGAAATGCTTGCAGAAAGAATATGCGAAAGAAGATTATGTTAAACAGTTTAGCACCAGCATTCCAGAAAATTTAGCCAAGATTGACCGCGTGGAGAAATTCTACCGCGATAACGTGGCGGATGCGCCCGGCGCCCTCTTTGCGGTGCTCAGCCAGCAAAAGGAACGCCTGCTCAAAACGCAGAAGCGCTTTGGTGACTACATTTCTCCGGAGTGCTTTGCAAATAACACAGCGGTATAGAAAGAGAAAATTCGAAAGTTAACGTGACCGTAACCCATATTATACGAGGAGTTAAGATGGAAAACGAAGTCCTGCGTTTAACGCGTCTTACGGACATTGAGTTGTTCAAAAGAGGCAAGGTCAGGGATGTATATGATTTAAAGGATAGGCTCTTGGTGGTTTCCACTGACCGCATATCCTGTTTTGACGTGGTTTTGCCAACCTGTATCCCGCATAAAGGGAGGGTCTTGACCCAGCTTTCTTTATTCTGGTTTGAGTTTACCCGGGATATCATTCCCAATCATTTGATTACTGCGGAGGCGGAAGAATTTCCCGCCCCGCTATCAAGGTATAAAGATATCTTAAAGGGCCGCTCGATGTTAGTAAAAAAAGCCAAATCAATACCTGTTGAATGCGTGGTTAGAGGTTATCTTTCGGGTTCGGGATGGAAGGAATACCGCGAAAGCCAATCTATCTGCGGGATAAAACTGCCGAAAGGGTTACGGGAATCGGATAAACTCCCGGAACCTATTTTTACTCCCGCCACCAAAGAGGAAGTTGGTCATGACATAAATGTAACTCAGGAATTTGTTGAGCAGGGGCTGGGAAAAGATATCACCGAAAGGCTCAAGGTAACCAGCCTTGCCCTCTATAAAAAAGCCAGCGCCTATGCCGAATCAAAAGGCATCATCATCGCCGATACAAAATTTGAGTTTGGGCTATACGATAATGAAATTATTCTAATCGACGAAGTGCTTACCCCCGATTCATCGCGTTTCTGGCCAGAAGACCAATATCATCCAGGAGGGCCGCAGCCGAGCTTTGACAAGCAGTTTGTGCGCGATTATCTGGAGACGCTGGATTGGAATAAAACCCCCCCTGCACCGGAGTTACCCGAGGAGATAGTTCGTAAGACGAGCGAAAAATATCTGCAGGCGCTGAGGATGCTTGTGTCCGGGTAATGTCAGGATAGGCTCAGGGGTTGCGTCCGGCAAGTCACGTTAACAAAGGTTCCTCTAACGGGGTAAAGAGGCGGAGGTAATTGGCGATGGAGTATAAATCAAATAAGGATTTGGAGTCCAGGATAACCAGGGAGATGTCAAGGTTTTTAAAGGAACAGATGGGTGAGCAGGCAGAGGCGGTTATTGCGCGGGTGTTGGGCGATACGATTATAGTTAGGTTTAAAGGGGTGCTGCCTCCGGCAGAAATACGCTTGAGCAAAGACCCCGGGGGAGCGAGGTTGATAAATGAACTAAAGGAAAAACTGATTGAAAAGACAAAACCTCTTCTGGAATCATTGATCAGGGATTTAACCGCCGCCGATGTGGTGTGGTGGATATGCATTCCAGCTTTGATGCGGAGACAGGTGAGCGTATCGAGATTTTTACATTGAATAAAATTCTGGAAAGGTCATCGGAAACACAGTAATTCAGCCAATTCTGAAGAGGAGGAAGGGGTATGCGGTATATACATCTAAGCCGGGAAGGCTACGAGAAGTTGAGGCAGGAGGTGGAGTTTTTAAAGACGGTTAAACGCAGAGAATTATCCAAAGCCGTAGGGGACGCCATCGCCCACGGCGATATCACCGAGAATGCCGAATACGATGCGGCCAAAGACGCCCAGGCATTAAATGAAAAAAGGATTGCAGAATTTGAAGAGAGGCTGAGCCGGGCGCGCATAATTGATGACGAAGATATACCTAAAGACGAGGTGCGCATAGGTGCGACAGTCAGGCTTAAGGATCTGGATTCGGGAGAGGAGTTAGGGTATACCTTAGTTTCAGAAATAGAGGCAGATTATTCGCAGGGAAAAATTTCCGTTACTTCTCCCATTGGCCGGGGTTTATTAGGACATAAGGAAAAAGAGACAGTGGAGATTAAGATTCCTGCGGGGGTTACGAGATATAAGGTATTGAAGATATCGAGGTAAAATTTTGATTTGACGCATAGAGGACGGTTTATGAAAACAGAAATCTCAGAAGTTAACTCAGAGAATATAGACTCAGACAGAATCAAAAGAGCGGCAGAGATTATTAAAAAAGGCGGTTTGGTGGCTTTTCCTACCGAGACGGTTTATGGTTTGGGGGCGGATGCCTTAAATCCTTATGCGGTGGCTAAGATATTTGAGATGAAAGACAGACCGCTGCATGATCCCTTGATTGTGCATATTGCGGATAAGCAGGATTTGTCCAATTTATCAACCGAGGTTCGTGAAATTGCTTTAGACCTTATTGAGGAATTTTGGCCCGGGCCGTTAACCCTGGTATTGAGAAAATCAGAGATTGTCCCGTATATCGTTACAGCGGGTTTAGATACGGTGGCGGTAAGAATGCCCGACCACCCTGTTGCCTTAAGGCTCATTAAAGAGGCGCAGACGCCCCTTGCCGCGCCGAGCGCTAATCTCTTTGGCAGACCCTCTCCTACAAGCGCAGAGCATGTTTTAGATGATTTGAAGGGGAAAGTGGACTTTATTCTTGACGGAGGAAAAACTAACATAGGCATAGAGTCAACCATCTTAGACCTTACTCAAGAGCCTTTCTGCGTATTGCGGCCGGGGGCAATTAGCCTGGAGGATTTGAGAAAACTTGTTCCTCAGGTCAGACTTTATCGGGGGAATAAGATTCTTTCTCCGGGGATGGCTATTCGCCATTATTCGCCCAAGGCAAAGGTGATTCTTGTGGAAAAAAATGGTAAGGTGCAGGCAGATAAGATAAGGGACATCGCCTCCGAGTTAGCCGGTCAGGGCTATATTTTTGGTATTATGGTCAGAGAGGAGAATAAAGATAAATATGGAGGTTACAACGTCAAGGTGCTTGGCCCGGAAGAAAATTTAAGCATCTGTGCGGCTAATCTTTTTTCTATTCTGCGGGATTTTGATAAAGAAGGGGTAGACGTCATTATTGTTGAGGGAATTAAAGAACAAGGACTGGGCTTAGCTATTATGGATAGATTAAGGAGATCCTCGAAAAACCAGGGTCAATAAGGAAGGACTGCCGTTTTGTTAATAACCGTATATATCATTTGTTCTATGGTTTAGGCGGGAAATTGGGTATGGCGGCTTTTATCGGGGTTACCTGTGTTTTGGGGCCGAGAAAAAATATTCGATAGGGTGAGAAATAAAAGGGGCCTCTTTGTATAATGCCGGCGGGGAAAAGATGATTTCTGCAAAGGGAATCAAACAGGGTGCTTTAATTTTATCTTGGGGCCTTTATGATTTAGCTAATCAATTCTTTGCCCTCAATATTGTCTCTTTATATTTTGTGCGTTGGGTAACACTTGAGTTGGGATATCCGGAGCTCTTTTATAGTCTTGCCTTAAGTATCTCCACATTTATTGTGGCTGTATCCGCGCCTGTTTTAGGGAGAGCCTCTGATACGCTGCATAGGCGGATGCCCTTTTTGATTATGCTTACTTTATTATCGGTTATCTTCACCCTAATTTTAGGGATAAGCAAGAATATCTTTGTTTGCCTTGCATTTTTTGCCATTGCGAATTTTGGCTGTCAGGCAGCCGTTGTCTTTTATAATGCCTTACTGCCAGGCATTGTTTCAAAGGATAAAATTGGCCTTGTCTCAGGATTGGGCAGGATGCTGGGTTATGGCGGCGCGCTCCTCGCCCTGTATCTGATTAAACCGTATGTGTTAAAAGGAGGCTACCGGCAGGCATTTTTCCCGACGGGAGTGTTATTTCTAACATTTGCTTTGCCCTGTATGATTTTTATCAAGGATAAAAAACTACCCGAAGTTAGAATTAATCTATTTACTTTTTTTAAGAAAGAAAAACTCCTGGAGGTTTTAGGAGAATTAAAGACCGCTCTTTTTAACCCCCAAAGCCAAGGCTTTGCGGATTTTTTGAAAGCATCTTTCTGGGGGCTTTGCGCAATTAATGTGGTAATTATCTTTATGTCCGTATATGCCAGTATAGTTTTTAAACTAAATGAATCCCAGATTGTTAATCTGGTTAGTTTTTCTACGCTGTTTGCTATTTTAGGCAGCGTTGTCTCCGGATACATTAGCGACCACATTGGCGCAGGGAAAAGCCTCAAGGCTATATTTGTCCTCTGGATGCTGGCTCTTGTGCTGGCTGCGATGGCAAGAAGTATGCCGCTTTATTGGTTGGCGGGAGGTCTTGTCGGATTGACCCTGGGTTCAACATGGACGGTCTTGCGTGCCTTGGCAGTGCATTTAGTCCCCGCTGAGAGAATGGGCGAGGTATTCGGATTGTTTAATCTGGCGGTATACCTTTCAGCCATTGCCGGTTCTCTTTTTTGGGGACTGATTCTGCTGCTGCTTTTACCCCTGGGAATAATAAGATACCGCATTGCGCTTTTTAGCCTGAATCTGTTTCTATTATTGGGTCTTGTTTTTCTTTCGCGTGTTCCCGGGATTCTTTCCGTAGACGAAAGGACGGCGTATTAAATTCAAATTTAAACCCAAGATTAGAACTATAGTATTGACGCTCTCGATTATCTCTTTTGCCTGGCGGGTTTTTTTTATCCGAGATAAAACTGCCTGGTCAGAGGAGATAGGCCGGGAATGCCGCGTTTTGCCTTTTGAGGCAGGCAAGAGGTTTTTATATCAGGTTCATTTCAATGGAATAAAGGTAGGTAAAATTGAGCTGGGGTATCAAGGAAGAAAGGAAATCGGAGGAATATGGCAGGATATCATTAGGCTTACCTCCGATGTAAAAATTATAAAATTATTTCAGATAGAAAGCGAAGAACTGGTTTTTATGGACAGAGATACATTCCTGCCTCTAAAGGTCCACAGAAAGGTTAAATTTTTAGGAAGGGAAGAATCGATTTTAGAGGAATATGAGCAAAAAGAAGGACGGGTAAGAATAATCCAGATAAAAGATAAAACCAGCGAAGAAAGATTGTTCCGGGTGAGTCCGCCTATTCATAATGTTCTCGTCTTATATTTCCTCTATCCTTTAGACATCAGAGATGAGGCAATCGGCAGGACTTACGAATTTAATTTACCTGTGCGTAAAATAGGTATAAGATTAAAAGAAACAAGAAGAATTTCTGCGCCTGAGAAAATAGAAGAATTTTATATCCTGGAGGGTTCACCGCGCCGATTTGAGGTATGGCTCAAAAAAACAGAAAGACTGCCTTGGCGCGTAGAAATACCTGCTTTCTTGGGCAGGATTGTAATCACGAGAGTCGAATGAATGCCGAAATAGAGAGCGTTGAAAAACCCTTATGATGCACAGATGAATCACAGATTAAAAACAACAGATGATCGCAGATTATCGTCGATATCTGCGTTAATCTTGCCTCTTCTAATCTGTGCTAACCCCGTTAGAAATTAAATTTCTAACGGGGCTAATCTGCGTAAAGATACTTTTTCAACGGTCTCAGCTGCGGATTTAATTGTATTGATACCTTATATTGAGAAAGAATCCCGAAGGAGATTTTCCCCGGATAAAGAATAAGGGTTCCTATATCGACCCGACCGCAGTGATTATGGGCAGGGTAAAGACATATAAAGAGCAGATGGCGGGTGAGGTAGAGGCCAGGAATAGAAAATTAAAGGAGGGCTAAAGATGTCAGTATCCAGAAAGACGGCCCAGATCAGTCCATCGCCGACCTTGGGTATTACGGCAAAGGCAAAAAAGATGCAGGCGGAGGGAATTAATGTCATTGGTTTCGGTGCAGGCGAGCCGGACTTTGATACGCCCGTTAATATCAAAGAGGCGGCAAAACGTGCAATAGACCGGGGATTTACCAAATATACCCCTACCGCAGGAATAAAGGAATTAAGAGAGGCAATCTGCGCAAAGTTCAGGCTTGATAATAAATTGGAATATTCGCCGGAAGAAATACTTGTTTCCTGCGGGGCAAAGCACTCCATATTCAATGCAATTATTGCCTTGTGTAACGAAGAAGACGAGGTGATTCTGCCTTCGCCTTACTGGGTGAGCTATCCGGAGATGATTAAGCTGACCGGGGCAGAGGCGGTTATCCTTGAGACAACAGCAGAGAATGATTTTAAAATAACCCCACGTCAACTCAAGGAGGCAATTAGGCCGAATACCAAACTTTTCATACTCAATTCTCCCTCCAACCCCACGGGTATGGTCTACAGCGAGAATGAACTGAAGGAACTGAGCGATGTAGTTGTCAAGGCAGGCATTTATTGCATCTCGGATGAGATTTACGAAAAGGTTATCTACGATATGCGCCATATCAGCGTCGCGGCATTGGGAGACGAAATCAAAAAACGCGTGCTCGTCGTAAACGGGGTTTCCAAGGCATATTCTATGACCGGCTGGCGCATCGGCTATACAGCGGGCCCTAAAGAGATTATACAGGTTATGTCTAACCTGCAGGACCATTCCACGTCAAATCCCGCATCAATTGCCCAGGCAGCAACTGTGGAGGCCTTGACGGGCAGCCAGGAGGATTTAAAGAAGATGGTTGCGGAATTCAGGAAGCGGCGCGATTATATGGTTGAGAGGGTAAATTCCATTCCCGGGCTTGGCACAATCAATCCGCAGGGGGCCTTTTATTGCTGGGTGGATATCTCGGGTATTTTAGGTAAAGGGGTGGAGGACAAGAAAATCAGGGACTCTCTGGGATTAACCGATTTACTGCTTAGCGGCGAGCATGTGGCAGTTGTGCCCGGATGTGTATTCGGAGACGATAACCACATCAGGCTTTCGTATGCGACGTCAATGGAGAACATCATCGAAGGCCTCGATAGAATCGAGCGGTTTGTGAAAAAACTCAGATGAAGGGAGGTAGTCATGGCAAAGATTTGCATTATTGATGTAACCAACCGGGATGGGGTTCAGACTTCCCGTATATGTCTTTCCAAGCTTCAGAAGACCATCCTCAATATGTATCTTAATCAGACAGGTGTCTTTCAGAGTGAGTTTGGTTTTCCCACCACCCACCACGAAACCAATTACCTCAATGCTAATCTGGAATTGGCCGAAAAAGGGGAGTTATCTCCTATGCGCCTGGGAGGGTGGGTCAGGGCAATAGATGAAGATGTCCAGGAGGCATTCAAGAACTGCCCAAAGATAAAACACTTAAATCT
The DNA here is from genome assembly GCA_037442605.1 of Candidatus Omnitrophota bacterium. Lineage (GTDB taxonomy): Bacteria > Omnitrophota > Gorgyraeia > DTHP01 > DTHP01 > JBBIPY01. The sequence goes on along the minus strand of JBBIPY010000002.1, from coordinate 4,054 downwards.
TTCCATTTCTACTTCTGATCAGATGATTATGCATAAGTTCAAGGGGAAACTGGACCATGCCTCGGTAATCAAGGAAATGAGCGAGGCGGTGAAGCTGGCGCGCAGTTTAGGAGCCGAGTCTATCGGGGTTAATGCCGAAGATGCCTCCAGGACAGAAATGGATTATCTGATCTCTTTTGCGAAAGCGGCAAAGGACGCAGGGGCGGATAGATTTCGTTACTGCGATACCCTGGGTTACGATAGCCCATTTACCATTTATGAACGCGTTAAACAGATTGCCGAAAAGATAAGGATACCAATTGAACTGCACTGTCATAATGACCTGGGAATGGTGGTGGCAAATTCTGTAGCCGGTGCGGTGGCAGCCAATGATGCCGGAGCGGATGCCTTTATTAATACCTGTGTTAACGGAATGGGCGAGCGTGCCGGTAACGCGGATCTGGTAGCGGTAATATTGGCAATAAAATACGGAAGCGGCCTGCAGGGTAAATATGTTTTAGATGAAAGGATAGATTTAAAGATGTCCTGGAAAATCTGCAAATACGCCTCTTATGCATTTGGCATACCCATTCCGATTAATCAGCCCGGCGTGGGAGCCAATGCCTTTGCGCACGAATCCGGGATTCATGCGGACGGGGCCCTTAAAGACAGGCGCAATTACGAGCTCTATGACTTTGAAGAATTAGGCCGGGGCGAGCCCGAGGTTATCGAGACGGGGAGGCAGATAACGGTTGGCGAATATTCGGGGATAAAGGGTTTCAGAAATGTCTACGAAAAATTGGAGCTTGAATTTAAGAATGAGAAGGAGGCAACGAGAATTCTGGAACTGGCAAGATATGCTAACGTCCATAATCAAAAGCCGCTTGTAGAAGAAGAATTGAGATTTATTGCAAGGTACCCCGATATCGCCTGCAGGTTGCTGACCATGTTGCCTTTGAACCAGCAATGAAAGAATATTTGCGCCATGGAAAATAATTTTACAACCGACTTAGGAGTTGAGATTTCCTATTTCAGATGTATAATAGCGCTGCCTATCGCAACTCACTGGCATTGAAGAAGTTGCCAGATTCGAGAACAAAAGTCCTGTCTGGCAAAATTCTTGGCATAGTATTTGCTGATATAATTGTTGCAATGGAGACCGGGAAAAGAATTGGTTTTGGCATTCTGGCTATTTTCTTCTTCTTTGTTTTATTTAGACCCCTGCACGGCCATTTTGTCAGAAGACTGCGGGAAGAGAAAAATCTAAAACAGACATTAGGGGAAGAGCAGGAAATCCTGGGAAACATCAATGTCTACAATTTTCGCGTAGCAGAGATACAGAGGCAACTTAAGGAGAAGGGATTTGAGCCAGGCAGTATTGACGGCAAGATGGGTAAGTTTACACGCCGGGCAATAAGAGAATTCCAGGTGGCGGTGGGCGAGAGGCCTAGCGGTTTCTTGAATAAAACAACCTGGTTTAAATTAGGCGAGCCTGCTAAACTGGCTTCTCTGATGGATAGAGATACGAAGACGGAGGAGATAAAAAAGGATTATCCGAGAAAAGAAGATTTGCAGACCGAGATTATGGAACACCGGTTAAGAAATAAAGACCGCGTAAAGGCTGTACAGACGGCTTTAAAGAATGCTGGTTTTGACCCCGGTCCGGTTGACGGAAAAATGGGCGAAAAAACCAAACAGGCAGTGACGGCTTTTCAGAAAAGCAGGGGTTTGACCCCCGATGGAGTGGTAGGGACGAAAACCTGGAAGGCATTGGATAGATATTTGCAGAAAAGGTAAAAAAGGGGTCTAAAAAAGGGGTCAGAGTCATTTTTTAGAACGAAGGGAGGTGCATCAAGATGAAAGGTGCGAATGGTTTAATTCTCGCAGCATTAATCCTGAGCGGTTGCACAACTACTCAAAAAGGTGCTGGTATCGGTGCGGCAGTAGGAGCAGGCGCCGGGGCAATCATCGGACATCAGAAAGGTAAAACTGCCGAGGGGGCCGCCGTCGGAGCAGCGGTAGGCGGATTGGGTGGAGCGCTCGTGGGAGAACAGGCAGCAAGGAAGTTTTGTCCGGTCTGCGGAGCCTCTTATACTGCCGGGACGCAATATTGTCCTAAAGATGGCGCTGAGCTTAAATTCAAACAATAGCTCTTCACAAGATCTGTTCAGCCTCAGAGTTCAATTTCGCAGAAGGCTGTAATAATCAAAGAAAGGAGAGATAGATGGATAAGACCATCTGGGGGAGAGGGATAATCATTGTTTCTATTCTTCTTCTATCAGGTTGCGCTACCACGGGTTCCAGGCATACAGAGATGGAGACGCAGAAATTACGCACACAACTCGGGACAATGGAGCAGCAGCTTAAACAGAGCGAGAAGGAGATTGAAGACTTAGAATGGCAATTGGAAAAAGAGAAACAGATGCGTCGGGGTTGCGAGAAACAGCTGGGGCTGAAGAAGACACAGTTGCAGAATACAGGGAGGAAAACGCCCCAGGCGTCAATTAGGAAGATACAGACGGCGCTTAGAAAGGCGGGTTTTTATAAGGGGGCTGTTGATGGGAAATTGGGACCCCAGACCAAAGAGGCAATAAGGGCATTTCAAAAATCAAACGGATTGAAGGCGGATGGAATAGTAGGGAAGGCAACCTGGCAGGTATTGGCGCGCTATTTATCAGAGGCCCCGGGCACAAAATAATAGGTGAAAAATGATAAAGAAAACATGCGCTTTTTTCCTATTTTGGTTTTGTTTAACGGCTTCCGTTCTGGCTTTTGTTTCTCCTGAAGTAAGAGAGGCAAGGAGAGAGGAAGAAAAAAAGAGATTGCAGGAGCAGTTTGTCTGGTGGCCTACAGACGCCCATCCGGGACCGGTAAAAGACGAGGCGCGCGGGGGATACTGGTGGTGGCCAACTGTGCCGGGGAAAGCCGTGCCGTGGGGTAACCGCGGATATATTTATGTTTATAAGATTATCTTTGATTATAAAGCCGAGGAACTTCCTCCTCCTAAGAAAGAGGAATTGAGGCCGTCGCTTCTAATCAAGAAGATAATCAGGAATGTAAAAATATATTTTGACTTTGACAAGGCGGATTTAAGAGAAGATGCTAAACTAATCTTAGAACAGGCAGTGAGGATCCTGCAGAGAAATCCTCAGGCGGATATCCTAATCACGGGTAACTGCGATGTCCGCGGGCCCGAGGAGTATAATCTGAAACTCGGACGTCGACGGGCGGAGGCGGTAAGAAATTTTATGCGGGAAAACGGCATTGCCGAGAGCCGTATACGGATACTGAGTCGCGGGAAACTGGACGCGGTTGCCCCCCTTACAGACCTGGTAGGGATGCAGAAAGACCGCAATGCCCAGTTTATGATTGCCGAGGTCCAGGAGGTAATGCTTCCTTACATGGGTGAGGTATCAGCCGAAGTAAAAGTTATTGATGAAGGCAAATTCCTGAAAGAAAAGGAAGAGAAGTTGGAATCGTCCATAAAGGTATCCACCAAGGAATATGTTGTACAGCAAAACGATACCCTCTGGAAGATTGCCGTCAGGGAATACGGTGATGGCAATCAGTGGAAACGCATTTATAATTTTAACCGGGATAGACTGAAGGACCCCAACCGTCTCAAGACCGGTCAGAAAATACTCCTGCCCATTGAATAAGAATTGCCCTATCCGGAAAATACGCTTTCCCATCTTTCCGTATCTTTAGTCCAGAAGGCCCATTCCCGCCGGCATAAAATTTTATCCTTGATGAATAAGGCGATGTATTATATTATAATATATATAGTTAACCCTGAAAAAACCCTATGTTCGCACAGATTAGCCCTGTTAGAAATTTAACCCGCCTTCGCGGAATTCCCCACCTGTAAGGGTGGGGATGGATAGCGAGAGGAATTCCGCTTCGGCGAGGTTTTCGCTGTGCCGAGCCGAAGCGAAAAGAAAGATTCCACGGGTGTAAGCCCGTGGAGCTTCAATTTCTAACGGGGTTAACACAGACAAAAAATACTTTTTCAGTGAGAACCACTCATGTCCAAATTAGCTATTGAAAAAGCCTAACCGAATCCTTATGATGGTGA
>JBBIPY010000001.1:0-4047 GCA_037442605.1 Candidatus Omnitrophota bacterium | reverse complement strand
GGATCGACGCAGGTCGCGGTCTGATGATGCTCGTTGAGCATGATCTCGACGCCCTCGTCCTCGGCGATCAGCCATTCGTCGATGTAGCGGTCGTACAGCGCCGCGCCCTTCTCCGGATCGTAGATGTATCCGCAGACCTTGCAACGATATTTATCCATCATCCTTTTACTTTTTCTGCAAATCCCTTCCCGAAATTAACACAGCGCAGCAACTCGGTTTCATCAGGAACATATTTTATCGCCAAGCCGGGTTGAACTATCTCTATTCCTGCCTCTTTAAGAACATCCTCCATTGCTTTTACCGCCCCTCCCGCCCAGCCGTAAGAGCCGAATACAGAAGCAATCCTGTTTTTGGGCTGAAGTCCTTTCAGGAATGCCAAGAACCCGGCAATCGCCGGGAGCATATCGTTATCGTGCGTGGATGAGCCGATAATAAAACCTCTGCTATCCAGCATCTCCTTGACTACCTCGGTGCGGTCAGACTGGGTAATGTCAAAAACCTTCAGGCTCACACCCGCATCCGTTATTGCCTCAACTATCTTCCTTGCCATTTTCTCCGTTGCGCCCCACATTGTCTCGTAGACAACCACAACTTTATCCCTTGTCTCGTTCTTTGCCCAGGATAAATAAGCATTTATAATTTTTGCGGGGTCCTTGCGCCAGATAATCCCGTGGCTGGGGGCAATCATTTTTATAGGGATATTCAACCTCTGCACCTCTTCGATTTTCTTCAAGATTAAACTACCTAACGGCCAGAGGATATTGCCGTAATATTTTGCTGCCTCATCCATAAGCGCCGCCTGGTCCACCTCGTCATCAAACCGTTCGCCTGTGGCATAATGCTGTCCAAAGGCATCGTTGGGCAAAAGCAGTTCTTCCTCAGGGCAATAGGTAAACATACTGTCCGGCCAGTGTATCATCGGGGCCTCAATAAAAGTTAATGTCCTTTTCCCCAATTTTACTTTATCTGCCGTCTTCACAACCTGAAAATCCCACTTTTCGGGATAGTAATGCTTGAATAAGCCTTCTTTACATCTGGCCGTCCCCAAAACCTTAGCCTTGGGACAGAGCTCTAACGCATGCGGAAGCGCCCCCGAATGGTCAATTTCCACATGATTGGCTATAATATAATCTATTTTCTCCGGTTCTATAATCTGTTTAATATTTTCTATCATCTCAGGGGCAAATGGTCCGTGGACTGTATCCACCAGGGCAACCCGCTCATCTATTATCAGATACGCATTATAGGTAGTGCCTCTCTTGGTGGTATAGGTATGGCCGTGAAAATTCCTCACATTCCAATCAACTGCCCCCACCCAGAAAATATTATCTTTTATCTCTGTTCTCCCCATAGAACCTCCTTCGATGAGCAGATAACTTACGGAGCGAAGCGACGTAAGTTATAGGCATTGACATCAGAGATGTCAATGCCGTCTGCGAATTGAACCCTTGACAAACTTACCAAGTTTGTCAAGGGTAAATTCGGACATATAAGTTACGTCGCTACGCTGCGTAACTTGTGGCTTCATTTGACCTCCTCAGTAACCTATAAACATCTCGGTCTTTATAGTATCGGGATTCATGCCAAGTTCTAAACAAAGGCCCTTCATTGCCTCCACCATTTTAGGCGGACCGAAGATAAAAATTATTCTCTCTTTCAAATCGGGCATATGTTTTTCTACATTTAATCTATCTATGCGACTGAAAGCAATGTTCTTCTCCTTCGGCGGCTGGTCGCTTACAAAATAATGGACTCTTATATTCTTATTTATGCCTTGCCAATTGTCTAATTCCTTACGGAAGGCAATCTCTTCCTCGCTGCGATTGGAATAAAGCAGACAAACATCCGTATTGATTTCTTTATCCTTAATGTATTCTATTATGGAAATTACGGGGGTAATCCCTATCCCCCCGATTAAAAATCCTGTTTTTTTATATTCTTCCTTAAATATGCAGTTTCCTAAAGGGGCCCTAATCAAAACCGCATCAGAGGGTTTGAGATTCCTCAGCCTCTGAGAGAAATTGCTCTCACCCAGTCTTTTGGTCACCTCTATATATTCCTTGGTGGGCGAAGAGGAAAAAGAAAGATATTTATTCAATTCTTTATTGTCCCAACTTGCCTCATCGAAGAAAATCTGCAGAAACTGTCCGGCAATGAAATCAATTTTCTTCTGGGAAAGGAATCTAAAACTCTGAACCGTATCTGTCCTTTTAATAGTCTCAGATAGGCTTATCTTTATATCTTCCGCCACCATTTCCTAAAAACCCCCTTCTCATGCCTGTCCCATAACTTTACACTTCATTCATGGAATGATTTGTTTACCCCGTTAGAAATAAAAATTTCTAACGGGGTTTACACGCTTCGACTCGCGTCGAGCGAGGCGAACAGCCGTGGCTTTCTGTGGTTCGGGGTAAACTTAGGGGGATATGCCAAGTTACACGGCGATAACCTCTTTCACCCCGGGGACTTTCTGCTTAAGCGCTCTTTCCACACCCATCTTCAAGGTCATCTGGCTCATCGGACAGCCACCGCAGGCGCCGCTTAAACGCACCTTCACCACACCCTCGGCATCCACCTCAACCAGATTTATATCCCCGCCATCTGCCCGAAGCATCGGTCGGATCTCTTCCAACGCCTTTTCTATTTTCTCTTTCATAACCATTCCTCCTTCAAAATATCTCCCTCCAAGCCCACAACAATGACTTTTAGAGGAACTTTTCTTTTAGACCTCTTCAATGCCTCCTCTGCCAAACCCAACAGCCCCTTACAACAGGGAACCTGCATAATTATTACAGTCAGGGTATTTATCTTTGCATCCTCAAACCATGATTTTATCTTTTCTAAATAGACATCCTTATCCGCATCAAGTTTGGGACAGGCAATGGCAACTGACTTTCCTTTTAGATAGCGCAGATGAAAATCCCCTAAGGCATAAGCCACGCAGTCTGCCACCAAGAGCACATCCGCCCCCTGATAATAGGAGGCAGCAGGCGAAATCAGCCGGAGCTGCACCGGCCATTGCCTCAATTGGGAGGGGATATTTGCGTCCAAATCTGTTTCTGCAGCTGCCTTATTTCTAAAATCGACAGGGTTTGCAGAGGGACAGCCGCATTCACTCTGCTCTTCCAGCGGAACCTCTATTTTATTCTCTCTTAAGAAATCTAAAGCCTGCTGAAGATATCTGTGCTGGTTATGGTCCTTCAGATGCTTAAGGTGCGCCTTTATAACATTCCTGCCCTGCTTCGCGATATTTGCCATAACCTGTCTCTCATTATATTCAACCGCCTCTCTTTCTTCAACTGCAATCGCACCCCGCGGACAACTGCCGATGCATGCCCCTAAGCCATCACAGAATAAATCGCTCACGAGCCTGGCCTTGCCATCAATAATTTTCAATGCCCCTTCGGGACAGTCAGGAATGCATAAGCCGCAGCCGTCGCACTTTTCCTCATCTATCTTTATGATTTTTCTCTTGGACATCCCGCACTCCTTATTCTAACAGGTCTTTTATGGTAATGGAACTTAATTCTGAGACGACGTATTTTTCAATTTCTTCCAGTTTTTTCTTCAGCCGGCAGTCCCTTTTATTGGGACAGATTTTTTTTCTCAGGAAGCACTCAATTATCTTCATTTTCCCCTGAAATATCTCTATCAACTCAACCAGAAATATCTTGTCGGGCAATCGCGACAATCTAAATCCCCCCCCTGCTCCCTTGCAGGACCTAAGCAGATTTTTTTTATTCAGGGTCTGGAGTATCTTTCTTAAAAACGGCTGGGGGATTTTAAGTTCTCCGGCAATCTCTGAGACAGAAAAGTTTTTCCCTTTTTCTCCCGCCTTTGCCATAAGGCATAGAGCCCTCACGGCATAATCCGTATCGCGCTTGATTATCTTCATTTTTCAGCACCGGATAAATGATACCATATTAGTATCATTATGTCAAGAAAAAAATGCGGCTCTGTTAATGCTCACTAATTAGGTAACTATTTAAAATCGGATATCAGGTTATCAGGGAATCAGGATAAGGATATCGGGAAATCAGGGTATCA